>CAZWZC010000029.1:0-26900 GCA_964638755.1 uncultured Aeromicrobium sp.
CGTCATCTCGCCGCGCAGGTCGGTGGCGACCCCGTCCTCAATTGGTCGGTAGGACTCAGTCATGCCTGCACCTCCGGAGAAAGGCATGGTACGGCGGTACCGGCATGAGCCCTGTGCTTTTTGATGTCCTCGCTGCGCTCAGTCATGATCACACGCTAGCCCTCCATGAAAGGGTGAAGGCATGGCGTTGATCGAGGCTCGCGGGCTGGGGAAGTCTTTCGGGTCCAACCGGGCGGTCGACGACCTCTCCTTCGTGGTGCATCCGGGCAGTGTCACCGGCTTCCTAGGGCCCAACGGTTCGGGGAAGTCCACGACGATGCGGCTGATGCTCGGGCTCGATCGCGGCGATGGGCACACGACCTTTGACGGCAAGGCATTCGCTGAGCTGAAACACCCGATGCGCCACGTCGGCGCGCTGTTGGAGGCCAAGCCCTTTCATCCGACGCGGCCAGCGCGCAGTCACCTTCGAATGTTGGCGTCCGCCAACCGGATCTCCGATGCGAGAGTCGACGAGGTCATTGACATCGTCGGACTGTCAACCGTGCGGATGGGCAGGCCGCGCAAGTTCAGCCTCGGCATGGGACAGCGGCTCGGCATTGCCGCCGCGTTGCTCGGCGACCCCCACACACTCATCCTCGATGAGCCGAGCAACGGTCTCGATCCTCAGGGAATCACGTGGCTGCGCAATCTGCTCAAGCACCTCGCGAGCGAGGGACGGTCGGTGCTCGTGTCGAGTCACCTTCTCCAGGAAATGGCGGTGCTCGCCGACGAGCTTGTCGTGATCGGGCGGGGCAAGATGCTGGCCAATGGTGCAGTTGGGGACTTCATCTCCGCCAGCAGCCTCGGCGCGGTCGACGTACGCACGCCAGATGCTGGACCCCTGACGACTGCCCTCAAGAAGCTCGGCGCCGCGATCAGCGGCTCGGGCGAGGATCTCATCGTCAGCGGAGTCACGGCCGAGCAGATTGGTGAAGCCGCCCATGCCGCCGGTGCCCGTTTGCACCAGTTGGTGACGCGACAGGCGACACTGGAGGAGGCGTTCCTCGAGGCGACCGGGCTCGACGAGGAGTTCCGAGGCACCGGCGTGGGTGACGCCCCGTGATCGACGCCTTGCGCTATGAATTCGTGCGTCTGCGCACGATCCGCTCGACCTACTGGCTGGTGGGCCTCGCACTGCTGTTTCAGCTCGTGATGTCGATGGTGATCGCTTGGCGCTTGTCGCTGTCGACGCGCGCGCCGCGAGGTGACGGCGCCTTCGACATTCTTGCCACGATCGGGGCGTCAACTGGATTTGCCCCGCTGTTCATTGCGTACATCATCGGGCTGCTTGGGGTGTTCTCCACAGGTCATGAGTACCGTCACGGAATGATCCGCGCGACACTGACGGCGCTTCCCGATCGCCGGAAGGTCTTTCTCGCCAAGGTCATCTCGACCGCATTGGTGTCGGCGCTGGCCGCACTCGCCTGCGTGCTCGTCGCACTCATGGGTCTGCTCATCTTTGGTCTGGACATGCCCTCGCTCGAAGAACTGCTCAGCATGGGCGCCGGCACAGTGGTGTTCACCGTGCTCTTCTCATTGTCCGGTTTGGCCTACGCCGCGCTGACGCGCAACCAGACTGCTGCTGTCGCGCTGCTGATGCTGGTGCCCACGGTGGTCGAACAGATCATCCGCGCCATCGTCATCGCCATCAAGTCCGCTTCCGATGATCCACAAGCCGAAGGAGGGATCGTCCGCATTCTCAAATACCTCCCCTATGACGCTGGCGGCAAGATGTACACGCGCGCGTCTCTGGACGACCTGCTGGCGTTCCTTGGCTACACGCCGTTCGGACCGATCGGCGGTGGGGTCGTGCTGGGTGTGTTCGTAGCAGCACTGCTGTCGGCCGCGTACGCGCTCTTCCTGCGCCGCGACGCCTAGCGCACACACCTAGATCACCCCTGGTCGCGCAACGGGTGGCGTCGGATCGCGTCACGATATGCCGATTCTGCACTCTCAATACGTGAGGGCGTGGCACAACTGCGCCCTGTACCCCCATTTCCGAGGATTTCAGCGTGCCTACCGTCACCTCTCGCGCCCTCCGTCGAGCCCTGTTTGCGATGTTTGCAACAGCCGTTTCCGTCGCGGGGCTGACCCTTCCGTCGTCGGCGGCCGAACCTGTCCGTGACGGCGCGTCACAAGCAACTGCGGCTGCGTCCTGCTGGGAGGTCAAGGTGACGAACCCGGCAGCCCCTGACGGTGTCTACTGGATCCAGACTCCACAACTTCAAACACCGGTCGAGATCTACTGCGATCAGACGACCAGCGGTGGCGGCTGGGAGCTGATCGGCCGAGGCCGCGAGGACTGGACCTACAACTACAACGGCAAGGGCACTCCGCAGGACGTCTCGAGCGTCATCACCGGAACGGCGGCCTTCGCGCCCAAGCAGCTCGACTCGACGATCATCAACGGACTCATGGGCGGTCGACGGTTCGACTCGTTCTCCGACGGAGTGCGCATCCGGCGGGCGACCAACACGTCTGGCACGTCGTGGCAGGAGGGGCAGTTCAAGTACCGCTTCCGCGACCGTTGGACCTGGGCACTCGGGGCTGGTATACCCGTCACCTCGGCAACTCTCGGCACGAGCTCGTTCAGCAACACCACGACATATGAGTTCGGTTCCGACTCCGCATACTTGCGACTCTGGACTTATGAGAACTCCAAGAACGGTTACACCCGCGGCTTCAACTTCGGCAAGGACGGCACTGGATCCACCTCCTCGACCAGCTACATCTATTCCAAGGTGTCAGGTGGCAACTACGGCACGCCTTTCACCCAGGCCTTCATCCGGCCCAAATTGCTGTCGAATGACCTGACGTACGACGCGATCCCTGACGGGGGTACCTCGGCGCAGACCATCAAGGCTGCTCCTCGCAGCGGTGCGCTTCCCACCACGTGGGGAGTGTCGGGCCGTGGAGCCGGCGGGTCCACATCAGAGAACGCGACCGAGGCGCAGGCGTTTGCCCAGATCGGCAACACGATGTATGTGGGCGGCAACTTCACGTCTGTGCAGAAGAGTGCTGCAGCCACCGGCGCTGACAAGGTGGCCCAGTCCTACCTCGCAGCATTCAACGCGACCACGGGTGAGTTCATCAGCGCCTTCAGGCCGGTCCTCAACAACCAGGTCAAGGCACTTGCGGCGCTGCCTGACGGGCGACTTGCGGTAGGTGGTGAGTTCACCACCTACGGCGGCGTGGCACGTTCGGGTCTCGTTGTGGTCGACGCCACCACCGGCGCCCTTGACCCGACGTGGACGACCAATGTCCAGAACCGGATCTCGGGCGGCAAGGTCTCCGTACGCGGTTTGGACGTGGGCGGCGGCTACCTCTACGCAACAGGTGCGTTCACCCACTTCGTGCACGGCACATCGACGGCGTACGCCAAGAACGGTGCACGCATCGCCGTGTCCACAGGTGTCCCGGACTACAACTGGAACCCCGAGTTCAACGGAACTGGTACGGCGCTTGACGTCAGCGACGACCTGGCTCGCGTCTATTTCTCGGGCTACTTCACAAAGGCGAAGTCCTCCACCGCCGATCGTGCAGCCGCAGTCAGCACGGCGACGGGTGCACCACTCGCAGCTGCGTGGCAGCCCACGTTCAGCACCACCGGCTCGGCCCGCTACCAACAGGGGATCCAGCAGGTTGGCAACAAGGTCTGGCTCGGTGGTTCACAGCACAGCATGTTCGCGTACGACACCACGATATTTGCGCTGGTCAGCAAGAGCATCACGAAGGCAGGGGGAGACCTGCAGGCCATCTCGGCAGGCAACGGCATGGTGTTCGGCGGCTGCCACTGCGAGAACTGGAACTACTTCGGCACCGCGCTGTACGACAGCACCTCGCCCGGGTCGACCAACATCAGCTGGACGCAGGCCGACAAGATCTATTACGTCGGCGCGTGGGACGCAGACTCCGGCGAGTACGTGCCCGAGTTCACTCCGGAGATGCGAGCGAACAGGGGTCAGGGCGCCTGGGCGCTCAAGGTTGCGACTGATGGCACCCTCTGGGCCGGTGGATCAATGACCTCGGCGGTCAAGGAGAACGGCGCCAACCAGTGGGTCGGCGGATTCGTACGCTTCGCCGTGCGCCCGCACACGGCTCCGTCCTCACCGACCAACCTTCACGCCTCGCTCAACGGCACCAGCGCAAGCGTTGACTGGTCGCCCAGCTCATCCTCAGGCGTCAAGTACGAGGTGCTGCGCAACGATCGGGTCGTGGCCACGGTCTCCAACACGAGCGCGACGATCCCCGGAACTGTCTCGAGCGACCGCTTCTTCGTACGTGCAGTCGACAGCTGGGACAACCGGTCCTCCTCGACATCGGTGGCGACCGTCTCGGGCGCGGCGGCAAACCAGACCCTGCTGTCCGACGCATCGACGTGGTCCTACTACTTCGACAACGCGACGCCGGTCGGCACGGACTGGAACCAGAGCACCTTCGACGCAACCGCCTGGAGGACCGGCGCGGCTCCACTGGGTTGGGGGAGCGGACCAATCACGACAAACATCGACATCCCGGCCGGTCAGACTCGCACACTGACGTCGTACTTCAAGAGGTCGTTCGACCTCTCGTCACCGAATGCATTCTCGACCTATACCCTCACGACGCGGGCCGATGACGGCATCGTCGTGTACGTCAACGGGGTCGAGGTCGGGCGCGCAAACATGCCCACGGGACTCGTGACGGCAGGAACCTACGCGCTGTCAGCGCCGAACACGGCCACAGCCATCGCTTCGCCGGTCGTGATCGCGATTCCCAAGGCACTCCTGGTGGCCGGCTCCAACTCCGTTTCCGTCGAGGTCCACTCCAACTACAAGTCGACCCAGAGCTCGAGCATGGACCTGTCCATCGTCGCGAGCAACTGACGGCGAGAAGACTCAAGTCATGGCCGTACTGGAGGATGCGCGTAGGGCTCACGCCGATCTTGCGCGTGCCCAGAAGAGCGGTGCAAATGTGCCGTGGTACATGAGGGTCGTCAACCGCCGCCTTGGCCGGGTGATCGCATCGGTTGCCGCACAGGGACCGTTCACCCCGAATCACCTCACCGCGGCCAGCTTTGCTTCGTTCCTCGGTGCCGCGGCACTTCTGGTTGCCGTCAAGCCCGGTGTCGCCATGGCGATCGTCGCGGTGGTTCTGCTTCAACTCGGGTTCGCGTTTGACTCCGCAGACGGGCAGCTTGCTCGGCTGAAGGGCGGCGGATCGCCAGCGGGGGAGTGGCTCGACCACGTCGTCGACTCGGCCCGCCACCTGCTGTTCCACCTCGCCGTGCTGATCGGCGTCTTTCGATTCACCGACGTTGATGAGGTCGTCCTCATCATTCCGTTGGCGTTCGGTGTCGTGTCGTCTGTTCGGTTCTTCGCGCAGATCCTTGCCGAGCAGCTCGCCCGACGCGATCCCTTGGCTCGCCCGTATGCCGTGCCGAAGTTCGGGACGTGGATCCAGGCACCGGCCGACACTGGAATCCTCAACTTCGTCGTGTTGCTGTGGCCGTGGACGACCGTGTTCCTGTGGGCCTACGGGATTCTCGGAGCGCTCAACGCGGTGCTCCTGGCCGCCACCGTGGTCCGTCGCCACCGCGAGCTCGACGGGCTCACGGCGTGACAACGCAGGTCGCGACACAGTCGTCGTATGACGAGCTGGACGACTCGGCGAAGAATCTTCCGGCTTGGCCGGTACTGGCGCTGATCTGGGGCTACCCGCTGCTGTGGGCTCTCGGCGCCACCGTGATTGCCGGGGCGCTGCTGACGGTGGTGATGCTGGCCTATCTCGCGCACAGCCGAACCGTCCGCGTCGTTCCAGGTGCGGCGATGCTCGCGGCATTTGTGGCGTGGGTCATCCCGTGCGCGATCATGATCGACTCCAACGTGCGAATGCTCGGCTACATCTACCGGTTCTCGATCCTCGTCGTCGTCGCCGTGACATTCCTGTATGCCGTCAACGCCACCGTGCACCTCACCCGCCGCAGGATCGTGAGCGCGCTGACGTTCTTGTGGTTCGTGACAATCGCCGGGGGACTGCTCGGCCTGATGTTTCCCGAGGTGCGACTGTCGACTCCGGTCGGGCTGCTGCTGCCTGACACGCTCACGGGCAACTCCTATGTGCACGACCTGTTCTTTCCACCCTTCGCAGAGATCCAACACCCGTACGGATCGCCGACGACATTCGTTCGGCCCTCGGCACCATTCCCGTACGCGAACAGCTGGGGCGTCATGCTTGTGCTCCTCACCCCCGTGGCCGCTGCCAGGTTCCTGATGACCAGATCGATCGGGCTGAGAGTCTTGATCGTGGTGGCACTCGGCGTGATGCTCATCCCAGCCGCTGCCTCCTCCAACCGCGGAATGTTCGCTGCACTGGCTCTCGCGGCGGCATACGTCGTGGTCCGACTTGCCGTACGCGACCGCGCTGCACCGATGATCACGATTGCCGTGCTCGGCTCGATCGGTGCAGCGGTGCTGGTCGCCAACGGGTTGATCGCCCAGGTGGCGCAGCGTCAGCAGTACGGCCAGTCGATCGGCGTCCGGCTGGACCTCTATCGCGAGACCTTCGAGAGGACCCTCCAGTCTCCTCTCCTCGGTTACGGTGCACCGCGGCCGTCGGCCGTCCAAGAGATCTCGGTCGGCACCCAGGGTTACATGTGGATGCTGATGTTCAGCTACGGGTTCGTTGGTCTGGCGTTGTTCCTGATGTTCCTTTGGGGTTCGACATTGCGCACCTGGCGATCGCCAGGCGACGTTGACCTCGTGCTGCACAGCGTGCTGGTCGTCGCGAGCGTCGTCGTCATCTTCTACGGGCTCGACATCATGCAACTAGTGGCGATCATGCTCGTCGCTGCCGTGCTCCTGCGGAGGCGCTACGGGCTCGAGAACCACCCAGGGGGCTGACATCGCAGCCCCTCGACGTGGCATCGCGTGGGCAGGTGTCGCCAATCTCGTGGGCGGTGCGATCGGATCTGTGGTCGGGCTGGTTTTGGCTGCCGTTGTAGGACGCCACCTCGGCCCCGGTGGCGCAGGTACGTACTTCCTCGTGGTCGCGGTCTTCATGATCGTGTCCAACGTCGCCGAGCTGGGTGCCGACACAGGTCTGGTGCGGTTCGTCTCCAGGGCCCGAGCGATCGGTCGCGACGACGAAGTCCCGCACCTGATCCGGACCGCTGTCGCACCGGTGCTGCTGGTTGGTCTCGCGGTCGTGGCCATCGCGGGAGCCGTCGTCAGGGCTCGCCCAGAGCTTTTCCCTGTCCTGTCGCCCGGTTTCATCGTCGGCGCCTCGACGGTGGCGGTGCTGTCGTCGCTGACGGCTCTGACGTTGGCTGTGGTGCGAGGCTTTGGAGACGTCGCGACATACCCGCTGTTGCAGAACATTGCCCTGCCCCTGCTTCGCCTCGCCGGGATTGTGGGCGTCCTGCTCGCCGGCCTGGGGGTGACCTCGGTGCTGATCGCGTGGATGGCGCCGCTCCCGCTCATCCTGATCGTCGGCTGCGCGCTCACCTGGCGCATGGTGGAGCGCGGTCCTAGGCTCAAGCCGGCGCGGCGCACCCGTGTGTCGCGGGACTTCTGGTCGTTCAGCGCTGCTCGTGGGGTCGCCGCAGCTGTCGAGATCCTGCTGGAATGGGCTGACGTGCTGATCGTGGGGGCGCTCGTCTCGCCGAGAGCGGCTGGCATCTATGCCGTCGCCACCCGGTGTGCTCGTGCGGGTGAGGTCGTCCAGCAAGCGGCGCGCATCGCGATCGGCCCGGTGGTCAGCGCATCGTTCGCCCGTGAGGAACATGATGAGATCAGGCGGATCTACGGGCAGGTCACCGCAGCGATGATCTGGGTGGCGTGGCCGTTCTACTTCGTGTTGGCCATCTTCGGCGACAGCGTACTTTCCATTTTCGGCGGCGGTTTTGCCGACGGGGATGTTGCGCTGGGGGTGCTCGCCATGGCCATGGCCGTGGCGACCGCGGCTGGAGCTGTGCAGACGATCCTTCTGATGGGCGGTCGGGGTACGTGGCAGCTTGCCGACAAGTCTGCTGTGCTCATCGTGAACGTGGCACTTGACTTCATCTTGGTGCCGCTGTGGGGCATCGAGGGAGCAGCCTTTGCCTGGGCCGTCGCGATCCTCGTCGACACCGCGCTCGTCGTGTGGCAGGTGCAGGGACTGATGGGTCTTCGCCCAAACCTTGCACTTGCGCGCCGGGCCGCGTTGCTGTCGGTCGCGTTGGTGGCAGTGCCGCTCACGGTGTCGAGAGTCCTCTTCGGGCCAACGCTCACGGTGTTGCTGTGCACGTTGGCCCTGATCGTGCCGATCTACCTAGTCGTCGGTTGGATCGTCAGGAGTCGTCTCGGGCTCGAGCAGGGAAATGGTTCGGCGCTCACCGTACGACGGTGACGAGTTGTTGTAACTCAGCGGCGCAACATGGCGCGGCGGGGCAATGGCCTTGTCGGGCCCACCCGAACGCGGGCGCGACGGGAAGAGGCAGCTCAATGTGATGCCCACGCCCTTTGACGTCAGGAGTCCGACCAGTCGGCGCAGTGCCGCGGCATCGTCGGTCGTGGTGCGAGCCAGCAGGACCGCGTCGGACCGGCTCGCAATCGCCACCTTGTTGGCTGCCGACGAGATCAGGGTTGTGTCGATCACGATGATCTCACCGGCCCATGAGCTGAGCTTGCGATCGGTCGGCCAGCCGCGGCGGATCTTGCCCTCGTTGATCGCGCTGGCGTCGACGAAGTGAGCACGACGACCGCGACGCGCGAGCGCATCGACCAGCTCCTCGCCGGGAGCGACCAGCTGATCGTTGTCATCGGCGTCAATCATGATCGTGAACGCGCTGTCGGGACCAAGATCTTCTGGCAGCTTGAGCATGAACGCGGCAATGTCCCATGTGTCGGAACGGTTGGAGTCCCTGGTGCCGTCGAGCACGATCTGGCCGCTGACAACACTGAGTCGGTCGATCGTGGCGATCTCGGAGTCATCCTCCTTGCGAAGGAGAGCGGCCGGTATGCCGAACAGCAGTCCGAGGAACAATCCGGCTAGGCCGAGCTGCAGAAGGCTCGGAGTGGAGCGGTGGTGGGGCTCCTCTGCACGGCTGACGACCTGCCCGGGGTCCACGTCAAACGTGCCGAGTCGGGCGAGCGTTTCAGCAAGTGCATCGGACCGTACGTTCAGCGGCCGCTTCGTGGCGGCGCTGGCGCCCTCGGAATCGGCAGCCTTCGTGACCGTCGCGAGCTGCTTGGTCGTCTCGTCGATCAGGCGATCAACCTTTTCCTGGGCGCGATCACGGCGTGCATCGAGGTAGGCCTCTGCGACAGCGTTCGCCTCGGCAACGGCATGGCCGGGGGAATCAGCGGTGACGTCGATAGTGAGGATCAGGGAGTTGGCAGGCGTCTGGACGCGCACGGCTTTCTGCAAGTTCCTGGGAGTGATCCGGATGTCAGGGCCCAGCTCCTGTGATGCAGCCTTGGCCACCTCGCGCGAGGTGATCAGGCCTTCTTCGGTCGGCATGTTGACAGCCCGCGTCGTGTCGACTGTCGTGGTCAACGGGTCTGTGCTCATGGGGTTGACCGCGACAGTGCTCGACGCCTTGTAATGGGCGGGGATCACGGCATACGCGATCACGCCAAGCAGCAGGCCGACCAAGACTATCGAAGCCACAGTCTTCCAACGTCGGGTCAACAGCGTCATGACGTCAGAGAGCTGCGTCGCTTGGGGTGCAGGGGGCATGGGAGTGTCGATCCTCGAATTTGGTGTTTCAGAAGACAAAAGCGTGAACTGTGTACATACTGGTAGAGGTGTAAACGACGTTTGCATGACGCGGAAGCCCACAAGGTGTCCCGCGTCACCAAGGTACGGATTGCTACGCGCGATCCAATATTCCGAAGGTACGCTCCCACGATGCTTTCAATTTCAACGATGATCTGGACCGCGATTGTTGTGTCGAACGGTTCCCGTCGATGACCATCGCAGATCGGTCTGATCTCAGCCAGCTCCAAGCTGTCGATGACGACATCGATGTCACTCACGTCCTCGAAGGTGCTGATGATTCGACCCTTCTGACCATGGCCCGGCGGGGCAGCGCGGTGGCGCTCGCGACACTTTTCGCGCGATACCGACAGCCGGCTGAGAGGTACGCCCGCCATCTCGGGCTCGGCGCAGAGGCCGATGACGTCGTGTCGGAGACTTTCGCGCAGATCCTTGATCTCTTGGGGCGCGCCAAGGGACCTGAGACAGCATTCCGTGCCTACCTGTTCACCTCGGTCCGTCATGAATCGGCTCGCCGCGCCAAAATCCGTCAACGCGTCATCTCGACCGGAGAGGCCGACGACCTCGACCAGCCGGTCCCGTTCGGCAACGGCGAGATCGACCTGTTCGAGCGTGGCATCGTCCGCAACGCCTACCACTCACTCCCAGAGCGGTGGCGGGCGATCCTCTGGCAGCTCGACGTCGAGGGACGTAGCCCTCGCGAGGTCGGTGAGAACCAGAACATGAGCCCCAATGCGGTGTCCGCACTGGCCTACCGCGCTCGATCTGGACTGCGCGAGTCCTACCTGAAGCAACACGTGAGCGACCGTTCAATTCTGGATGCCGACTGCGATCCTGTTCGTGAGGGGATGGCCGCCGTCGTTCGAGGGACGGCACCAAAGCGCATGCGCGATCGGGTCCTCGGCCATCTGGAGTCGTGCAGCTCCTGCCACGGTGACTTCGAGGAGCTGACCGAGGTCAACCGCGAGCTGGGTGCCGTCAGCGCGCCCGCCATCGTCGTGGCGACCGGCGTCACGGGGACAGCCGGTATGTCGTCAGGCCTTTTCGGCTGGCTGGCTGCGCTCAAGGGTCAGGCTGCGGCGGTCCTGATACCTGCCGTTGCCGTCGGAGCCGTCACGGTGGTGCCGGTCGTGGTGGAGGTCCAGGCTCCATCGGGTGAGTCTGTGCTTGCCGCACCGCCCCTGGTCGAGACGATTCTGAGTCCGAGCTCGGCCGTGTTGAACCAGCAGCCATCGCCGAAATCCGAATCCGTTCACGTACGGCCAGCGGTCAGCGCGACGATTGCCGCACCGAAGGCAGGCTCGGCGGGCGTGCCGGCTCGAGTACCCCTTGCCAGGGCCCCGCTTCACACGACAGCCAAGACGGTGCATCGGGTCGTACACCAGGTCGTGCGCCCGGTGGTCGACTCCGTGGTCGCAGAGGTGGAACCGATCCTGAAGGGCGTCGACAAGACGGTTGTTGGGCTTGTCAGCACCGTCGCGAGCGTCGGCAAGTGATCGGAACGTACTGAAACATTCGCGACCACTCGCGTCACGATCGTAGTCCTGCGGTCTCTAGAGATATTGGGACCGCCACAAACCTAGGGGATGCATGCAGGACGCCGACATGGAATATGAGGTCGGATACGCGAGTGGCGTGTTCGACATGTTCCATGTGGGGCACCTGAATCTGCTCCGCAGCGCGCGCAGCTATTGTCGCCAGCTGGTCGTGGGCGTGGCCAGTGATGAATATGCAGAGGGCATCAAGGGCAGCATGCCGGTGGTGCCGGCCGATGAGCGCTTCGACATCATCTCCTCGCTCGGCATCGTCGACGAGGTCGTGATCGACCGCTCAGCTGACAAGACGCTCGCCTGGCGGCAGCGACGCTTCGACGCGATCTTCAAGGGTGACGACTGGCAGGGGACGCCCAAGGGCTATCAGCTCGAACGGTCGATGGCCGAGCTCGGGGTGGCAGTCGTCTACTTCCCTTACACGAGGCACACCTCCAGCTCGATCCTTCGCTCCTTCCTCGTTGGACAAGACAACCCCGACAACCCGTGACAGCGGCACCTGTCACGGCGGTTGTTGCCACGCACCGCCGGCCTGAGTTGATGCGTGTCGCGGTCCAGAGCATCCTCGACCAGACATATGTGGGACCCATCGAGATCATCGTGGTATTCGACGCCTGCGAGCCAGAGCTCCCTGACGTCGATGTGCCTCCCAACAGGACTCTTCGGGCGCTGGTCAACAGTCGATCCCGTGGTTTGGCCGGCACCCGCAACACCGGAATCCTCGATGCGCGCCACGCGTATGTTGCCTTCCTCGACGACGACGACAGCTGGATGCCAGAGAAGCTTGCGCGGCAGATGCCAGTCTTTGACGCGCACCCCGAGACACTGCTCGTGGGGACGGCGATGCAGGTCGACGATGGCTCGGCGATGCACGAACGGCTCGTCGAGCACGAGATTGTCGACGTTGACGACTTGGTCGGCGATCGGCTCGCCGGGCTGCATTCGAGCAGTTTCGTGTTCGAGCGTGCTGCGCTGGTCGGTGACATCGGTCTGATCGACGAGGACCTGCCGGGCAGCTACGGCGAAGACTATGACGTCCTGTTGCGCACGGCTCGCTGCGGCGCCATTCGGGTCGTCGATGACCCCTTGATCACAGTCCGGTGGCAAGGGCAGTCCTTCTTCTACGGCAAGTGGGCCCAGTACGCCGAGTCGCTGAAATATCTCCTCGCTGAGCATCCAGAGTTTCGCCGAAGGCCGTCTGCGCTCTCGAGGATCGAGTCCCAGATTGCGTTTGCGACGGCAGCCAGCGGCGCGCGCAAGGAGTCGCGCTCGTGGGCGATGGGCGCGCTGCGTCGCCGGCCGCTCAACCTACGCGCGTGGCTGGCCCTTGCGATCTCGTTGCGGCTGGCCTCGGCGGATGCCATCGGCCGGCTGGCGAACCGTCTGGGCAAGGGTATTTGATTGCGCTTCCGGTGAATGATTTGCCGATTGCGCGTCATATTCGACTTTGTTGCGACTCTTGAACTGTGAGGCCACCACCGAGGCCTTGACCAAAACGCGACCGTCACCCACGGCCGCTTGCGTAGGGAAACCATCGTGATCGACGACGCATTCATCAACCGCATGGCCGCAAAATGCATCGCTTCCAGCGAAGAGCTGGACGCCATCGCGCTCAGCGGCGGAATCGCCCGCATCCAGACTGTCAATCTCCATCATCTGGCCCTGGCCGCCAAATACGATGTCTTCGCCGCGACAATCGACAACGCTGACTTCATCACGGCCGACGGTTGGCCCATCGTCTCGCTGCTTCGCTCCCGCGGCGTTGACGTCGGGCGCGTCACGGGTTCAGAGTTCCTCGAACGGATGTTGAGCGGTCGGGCGTTTCGGCACGTTCGCACAGGGGTTCTCGGAGCCACCCGCGCCATCGGCGACAAGTTCCGCGGACACCTCCATGACAGCGGTCTGCGGGTCGAGTTTCGTGAGCACGGTGATCGAGAGTCGTGGGTGGCCTCCCAACTGGTCACCGAGCTCAAGGAGCACGACATCGAGCTGTTGCTGATCGCCGTGACTCCGCCGCACGGTGACAGCATCGGAGACGAGCTGTCCCGGTTCGGATACGACGGCATAGTCATCAACGTCGGCGGAGCCGTCGACATGATGACGTCCGACGGACACTCAATCGCCCCCCGGTGGGTCCGCACGATCAAGCTCGAGTGGGCCTTTCGCCTGGCGCGTGAGCCACGGCGCCTGTGGAGGCGCTATTTCCTCGAGTGCATGCCAATATTCGCGAAGTTCGTGCTACCAACCTATTGGCGGCGTCAGACTGATCTGGTCGAGCGCCCCGAGACGTGGGAGCTACGCAGTCGCCGCACACTCACCGTGTGAATGTTTCAGACGACCTGCTGACCAGAACACGTTCCGATACGTTGGCACGCATGTGCGAGCGAATCGATCGGGTCAATGACAGCACTTTCATGCCGGTGTCGCCGGCTCGTGGGTTGCTGACTAGGGCAGAGTCATGACAGATCTGGGATTCACGCTCAAGGTGTTCCGCCAGATCGGCATGCTGAAACCGATTCTGCCGCACAAGCTGCTCGGTGCAGGCCTGCAGCTGGTCAAGTGGGGCCCAGGGCTGCCTTCGGGGGTCAACGCTGCCGCCAAGCGGTTCCCTCACCAGCTCGCGATCATCGACGATGCAGGCGAGGTCACCTGGTCGGAGTTCGCGGGTCAGATCAACCAGCTGACCCAGGCACTCAAGGACCGTGGCGTGGGGGCGGGCGACTCGGTCGCGCTGCTGTGCCGCAATCACCGCTACATGATCATGGCAATGATCGCGATCATGCAGGCTGGCGGCCGCGTTCTGTTGCTCAACACGATGGCGAGCCGCACGCAGCTCGGCGAGCTCGCCAAGCGAGAGTCGGCTGCGCTGGTCATCATCGACCAGGAGTTCCTGAAGGTCGCGGCCGACGTCAACGAGGACAAGCTGATCCTGGCCTGGGCCGACGAGGATGCGCCTGGCGACCTTCCGACGATCGCGGCGATCAGTGATGGCCAGTCGACGAAGGGTCACTCCAAGCCGTCGCGAAACGGTCAAATCATCATCTTCACCTCAGGTACGACAGGCTTGCCCAAAGGTGCACGGCGTGAGGAGCCAGCCGACCTCAAGCCGCTTGTGTCGTTCTTCGGGGCAATTCCCTACCGGGGCAACTCCACGATCGTCGTCGCGGCTCCTCTGTTCCACTCGTGGGGACTCATCAACTTCGGCTTCGGACTGTCGCTTGCTCCGACGTATGTCCTGCGCCGCCGCTTTGACGCCAGCCAGGTGATCCGCGACATCGAGGAGCGCAAAGCCGATGCGCTCGTCGTCGTGCCGCAAATGATGCAGCGCATGGTTGATGCTGATCCTGAGGTGATCAAGAAGGCCGACGTGTCGACGCTCAAGATCACGGCCAGCAGCGGATCAGCTCTGGCCGGTGAGCTGGCCAACCACTACATGGACCTGTTCACCGACTCGGTCTACAACTTCTACGGAGCGACCGAGACGGGCTGGGTCACGATCGCAAGTCCGACCGACCTCCGCGAGGCGCCGGGCACGGCCGGTGTGCCGCCGTTCCGTACCACCGTCAGGATCCTCGATCCCGATGGCAAGGAGCTGCCGCAGGGCGAGACTGGCGTGATCCACGTGGGCAACGACATGCCGTTCGGTGGCTACACCGACGGCAACACCAAGACGTTCAGCGACGGGCTGATGAGCACCGGCGACCTCGGCCATTTCGACGAGAACGGACGACTGTTCGTCTCCGGCCGCGACGACGACATGATCATCTCCGGCGGTGAGAACGTGTTCCCCCGCGAGCTGGAGGACGCACTCATCGATCACCCCGAGATCGCCGATGTCGTCGTGACCGGCATCCCTGACGACAAGTACGGTCACCGCCTGGCCGCGTACGTCGTGCTCCGCGAGGACAGCAAGCTGAGTGAGGACGAGGTGGTTGCGTATGCGAAGGAGCACGTGGCGCGGTTCGCCGTACCCGGAAAGACGATGTTCCTCGACGAGCTGCCTCGCAACCCCACCGGCAAGGTCATGAAACGCGATCTTCCCGACTTTGACTGACCAGCGGATCAGCGCGTCGCGGTGGGGCGCTGTGACTAGGCTGGCGGCGTGAACATCGCGTACGACCCGCACCCGGACGGAAAACCGGATCCCGGTGAGGTGGTGTGGACCTGGGTTGCGTACGAAGACGATCCGTCTCAGGGCAAGGATCGTCCGGTACTGCTCATTGCGCGCGAGGGCGATCAACTCATCGGTCTGATGATGACGTCGGTCGACCACGACCGCGACATGGTGAACGAGGCCTCCGCCGGACGCTACTGGTACAACCTCGGCCCCGGGCCGTGGGACTCCAAAGGACGACCCAGTGAGGTCAGGCTTGATCGTTTCCTGGCGGTCGACGCCGCCGAGATTCGGCGTGAGGGGTCGGTTCTCGATCAGCCGCGTTTTGATGCACTCGTCGAAGCGCTGGGACCACATCTCCCGTGACAGCCCAGCCCGGCATCGGCCGGATCGACGCATTCCAACGCGAGCACTCGATCATCGGATTTCCCATTGCGGTGATCTACAAATACTTCGACGATCAGGGCCCCTATCTGGCGGCGATCATCTCCTACTACGCATTCATCGCCATCTTCCCGCTGCTGCTCATCTCAACGTCGATCCTCGGGTTCCTCCTCCAGGATGACCCTCAGCTTCGCGACAGACTTCTCGATTCGGCTCTCAGCCAGTTCCCGATAGTGGGTGATGCCTTGGGCCGACCCAATGGACTCAGTGGCAGCACCTCCGCGATCGTCGTCGGATCGTTGGCCGCGTTGTACGGATCGATGGGGCTCGGCCAGGCCAGCCAGAATGCCGCCAACATCGCGTGGTCAGTGCCACGCAACAGCCGTGCCAACCCGTTCCTCCTGCGCGTGCGCAGCATCTTCTTCCTCGCGGCGAGCGGCATTGGCATATTGCTCATCGCCGTCATCACCACGGTGCTCAGCAACTCAGACCAGATCGGGGTCGCAGTCTCCAAGGAATTGACCATTGGCATCAAGATCGTCGGGTTCTTGCTCAGCGTGGTCGTCTTCGGGGCATTGTTCCGGTTGGTCAGCGGCGGTCGCGGGAGCTGGAGGTCTGTGCTGCCGGGCGCTGCAACAACGGCCTTGTTGTGGCAGGTTCTGCAGGTCGGCGGTCAGTCATTCGTCGAAAACGTGATCAACAAGGCAAATTCGATGAACTCGACGTTTGCCCTGGTCCTCGGTCTCATGGCATTCATCTTCCTGTCCGCGGTCATGGCGGTCCTCGGCCTCGAAGTCAATGTCGTCACTGCCCGCAAGCTCTATCCTCGTGCCTTGCTGACCCCGTTCACCGACAACGTCGTGCTCACCGAGGCCGACCAGAAGGCATACGCGGCCTATGCCAAGTCGCAGCGGCACAAGGGGTTCCAGTCCGTCGAGGTCACCTTCGAGGACCGCAAACCGAAGCCACCTCCGGCGAAGTAGTCTTGTCGCAGAATCAACCAAACCCAGCATCAATCGACGAGTGTGAGGACAAGCCATGCCTACGGGCAAAGTCAAGTGGTACGACGCCGAGAAGGGCTTTGGCTTCCTGAGTCAGGAAGAGGGCGAAGACGTCTACGTCCGCTCTGACGCCCTGCCAGCAGGCGTCGACTCGCTCAAGGCAGGTAGTCGGGTGGAGTTCGGCATCGTGCAGGGCAGCCGCGGCGACCAGGCGTTGCAGGTCCGCCTGCTCGATCCCGTCACCTCGGTGTCTCGATCGCAGTCGCAGGCTCGACGCAAGGATCCCGAAGCCATGGCCGTGATCGTGGAGGACCTGATCCGCATGCTCGACAAGATTGGCGAGGGCTACCGTCACAACCGGCACCCCGACGCCAAGACGGCCAAGCCGGCGGCCCAGGTGCTGCGCGCAGTCGCAACCGAGCTCGAGCTCTAGTTCTCAGCGGCCGGTTCGGCGTGCTCGCGCGGGCGTGTCACAGGTTCGTTGCGCGCACGGGTGAGGACGAACGCTAGCCACGCCAGGAGGATTGCGGCAATCGCGAGGAGTCCGATCCTTGGGGTCGCGTCGATCGCGAACAGGCCGATGCCGATCAGGCCGCCGATCACCCAGGACAGCTGGAGCAACGTCTCGGACCGGGCGAACATGCTAGTCCGTACGTCTTCGCGTACGTCGTTCTGGATCAGCGCGTCAAGGCTGAGCTTGCCAAGTGACTGACACAGGCCGATCGTGAGACCCAACAGCACGACGGTCCACCAGGTGAACAGCACGGCCACGACGCTGACCACGGCAACATCGAGGATCAGCACGGCGATCACAACTGCTTGTGGGCCGCGGGATCTCGTCATCGAGCCGATCAGCACACCGAGGACGTTGCCCACTCCGGCTCCGCCGATCACCAGGCCCAGCAGGATCGTGGCGCTGCCGCCCCAACCCATGGAGGCGGGTGGTTCACGCAACGTGAATGCCATGAAGATCGTGAGGAATCCCGAAAGCAGTCTCAGCCCGGCGTTGCTGCGCAGGCCGTTGACGACTCCGCGGGTGATGCTGATGCCTCTCTTCCTGCCGGCAGTGATCTGGGTGATGTCGACTGCTTGTTCGCCTTCGCTGGAGTCGACCCGCGCCGGGAGCAGGATCGCGAGGATGGTGCCGACCACGAACAGCACCGCTGCATAGCGCAGAGCCCACTCCGCACCAATAGCCGCGGCAGCGATGGCGATCGGAGCCGAGATCGCTCCGGCGGCCGTGCCGGTCAGCGAGATCCGTGAGTTGGCCTTCACGAGCGTGAACTCGGTGGGCAGGATTCGGGGCACGGCCGAAGCACGGGTGACACCGTAGGCCTTGGATGCCACCAGGCAGCCCAGAGCGGCGAAGTAGAACGCAGGTGACTCGTCGGCGACCGCGCCGGCGAGGACCCAGCAGCAGAATGCGCGGGCGGCAAGAGTCGCGCCGATCGCCCACCGGCGGCCCCGGCGGAACCGATCGAGGAATGGTCCGATCAGCGGAGCCACGATGGCGAACGGCAACATTGTCAGGACGAGAAACAGCGCCACCTGACCTGCAGCGTCGTCGGTCGGGACCGTGAAGAACAGCGTGCCCGCCAGCGACACGGCGATCGCGGCGTCTCCTGCGGTGTTGAACGCGTGCAGCTCGAGCAGCCGAGCCAAGCCGCTCTCACCGGCGCCGCCCGCGTGGGTGAAGCGGCGAGCGCCCGTGTATGCGACGTTGCTGCCGGTGGCGACGGCGCGAGCCGTACGGGTGGAGACCCTACCGGCGACCCGCGCCGATCGGGCCAGCCGCGAAGGTGGTGGATCAGTGGACACGGCGGGCTGGCCGGGCGCCTGTGGCTCGTCCTGCTCCTCCATACCTTCATCCTGCCTCACCGCAGGGACGGCGCGAACTCTGGACATGGGACAATCGACACATGCCTGTCGACGAGTTGCTGAATGCTGCGATCGATGTTGCGCGTGCGGCCACGAGTGACTTCGCTGACGCCGGGACGGTCGGCGACCACTTGCGTGTTGTGCAGGACGACGGTGGCATGGTCTCGCACCATTTTGGTTGCACCAAGCCTGGCTACGTCGGCTGGTACTGGTCGGTCAGTCTCTCTCGCGTGCCTGACAGCGAGGACATCACCGTCAACGATGTCGTGCTCCTGCCCGGCGACGAGGCGATCGTAGCGCCGGTATGGACGCCCTACCGCGAGCGCATCCGCCCTGGTGACCTCAGCCCTGGTGATGTGTTGCCTCCCGACGAGGACGACGTACGACTCGTCCCGACCTGGACGGCCGGCGACGGCGACGAGCAGACAGCCGATCGATTTTTTGCTCGCGAGGTCGGACTTGGTCGCGAGTGGACACTCTCCTTCGAGGGCCGCGAGATGGCGGCCGACCGTTGGCAGAGCGGTGAGCAGGGGCCGGAGGCCGCGATCGCCCAGCAAGCGGCCGGCTCGTGCGTGTCCTGCGGGTTCATGGTGAGCCTGGCCGGACCGATGTCGCAGCGATTCGGCGTGTGCGCCAACGGCATGGCCAATGACGACGGACGCGTGGTCTCATTCGACCACGGTTGCGGCGCGCACTCGGGTGCACGGTTGAGCCGCTCGGCCGCTCCTCAAGAGCTGCCGCCGACGGTGTTCGACACCGTGGGCACCGATATCGACGAGTTCTGACTGGCGTCAGTCGATCCGGCGGCGACGGCCGGGCTGCATGCGAAGCGCATTGCGGCGGCGCCGGCAGTACTCGATGCCGATCAGACCGAGACCGAATCCTGCAACAGCGGTCCACAGCCACCAGGTGTGACCATCCTTCTCGAGCGCGCCAAGGAAGGGAATCAGCGCCACCGCGATGACGCCCCACACGATCGTGCCGACTGTCATGGTGCGTACGCCATCGACGTCCATCGGCTCAACCTCGGCAACGCGGTGCGTCTTGCTGCCGATCTCGAGCTCGGTGATCCCGGGGCGGCCGAACTCGTGGCGACGAGCCGCGCGGTCGAGACGGGCGATCTCACGATGGCCCATCTTGCGCTCGATCGTCTCGGGGCCGTCACCCTCACGGATGACCCACGCGTCGTCACTCACACCGCAACCTCCGTTGAAGAGTCACGGTACGGAGGGTCCGGTGTGATGGCCTCATGGTTCGTTCGCTGGCGCTCGCTCACACCTTCACAGTACCTGCCGCGCTCTGCCGCGCCGGTGCGTCCTGTCATGCTTGGCAGCAATGAATCCGCGCTATCGCCGGCTGCTCATCCCCGGTCTGCTGCTGCTCCTGCTCGTGATCGTGCTGGTGAGCTCGTTGGCTCATCGCGCCGACGGCGCCGAGGCCGGGCCCCAGGTCGTGAGCAAGTTGACCGATCCGCGCATCACCGAGTCCAGTGGACTGGCGCTGAGCCACTCGCAGGAGGGCATCGCCTACACGATCAATGACTCCGGAAATGCGCCGTTGATCTTTGCGGTGGATGTTGCAACGGGGCGTACGGTCGGCACCACGCGTGTCAACGGCGGCACGTTGCTGGACACCGAGGCGCTCGCGATCGATCGTGACGGGATCCTCTGGATCGCGGACACCGGCGACAACCTCGAGCAGCGTACGGATGCCGCGCTGTACGCCGTGCCCGAGCAGGGTCGAGGCGACCATACCGTGACTGCCAAGCGCTATCGCGTCACCTACGGTTCGACTTCTCCCAACGTCGAAGCACTTCTCGTGAATCCTGTCACCGGTGCGAAGTACCTGATCAGCAAGAACTTGCTGTCCGGCACGATCTATTCGCTTCCTTCGGAGCTGTCGACCGACCGAGCGAATGATGCGCACGCACTCACTGACGCCGGCCCGTCGATGGTGACGGATGCGACCTTCACGGTCGACGGCACGCACGCTGTGGTGCGGAGCTATACGTCTCTGTTCGTGTTGGATCCGGCCAACTGGTCGCAGGTTGGTGTGGCTCGAACCCCGCCGCAGCAACAGGGCGAGACGATCACGGCGGAGAAGGGCACGTTGCTGATCGGCAGCGAGGGCGTCGCATCGGAGCTTCTGCGGGTGCCGCTGCCGTCGGTGACGCCGGAGCCGACTCCTCCGCCAACCGCCACGCACGAGGCCTCCAACGAGGCCCAACAGACGATCGCCCCGATGCTGTTCGTGTTCGGCGCTGTCGTTGCTGCAGGGATGATCGCTGCTGGTGTGGCGATCTGGGTGAGACGTTCTCACTAACCTGTATCGCCCCGCTGCCAACCTCTGGCATGCTCCGTTGTCGACAGATCACGACACTCGACTGAGCAAGAGCAGAGGGCGCCATGACAAGCACGACCAGCAAGGCCAGCAAACCCAGCGATACGAGCGCGCTGGAGAAGTACTTCAAGATCGACGAACGTGGGTCGACTATCGCCCGCGAGGTACGCGGCGGAGTCGTGACCTTCTTGACGATGGCCTACATCATCGTGCTCAACCCGATCATCTTGGCCGGCGTTGCGGACAAGGACGGCAAGTTCCTCGGCGGCGGAACGGTTGCCGGTTCTGGTTTCGCCACGATCGCCGTGGTCACCGCGCTGGTCGCCGGTGTGTTGACGATTCTCATGGGAGTCGTCGCGAACTTCCCGCTGGCGCTGGCGACAGGTCTTGGTCTGAACGCCTTCGTCGCCTACTCCGTCGCCTCGAAGATGACCTGGGCCGATGCGATGGGCCTCGTCGTGCTTGAGGGTCTGATCATCCTGGTCCTGGTGCTGACCGGCTTCCGCAAGGCCGTGTTCGATGCGGTGCCCCGGCAGCTCAAGACTGCGATCGCAGTGGGAATTGGTCTGTTCATCACGTTCATCGGCCTCGTAGATGCGGGATTCGTCCGGACGACCGGCATCGGCGCTCCCCCAGTCCAGCTGGGCATTGGCGGCAACCTATCCGGATGGCCCGTGTTGGTCTTCGTCATCGGTCTGCTGCTGATGATCTCCCTGTATGCACGCGGCGTGCCGGGCGCCATCCTGATCGGCATCGCGGCCACGACGGTGCTTGCTGCGGTTGTCGAGTCGATCGCGAATGTAGGCTCGACGGTCGCTGGCGGCAAGATCGTCAACCCGAAGGGTTGGAACCTCAACGTGCCGGAGTGGCCGGACAAGGTCTTTGCCAAGCCCGACTTCTCGCTGCTGGGCGACTTCAACCTGTTCGACGGGTTCGAGCGGGCCGGGTTTGTGACGGCGATGCTGTTGGTCTTCACGCTCCTCCTGGCGGACTTCTTCGACACGATGGGCACGATGACGGCCATCGGCGCCGAGGCCGGACTAAATGACGAGGACGGAACGCCCGAGGGCGCGCAGAAGATCTTGGTAGTCGACTCGATCGCCGCCGCCGCGGGTGGAGCAGCGGGCATCTCCAGCAACACGTCATATATCGAATCGGCGTCAGGTGTCGGTGACGGTGCGCGTACCGGTCTCGCCTCGGTCGTGACGGGTGTGCTGTTCCTGCTTTCGACGTTCGCGGCACCGCTGGTCGAGCACATCCCCAACGAGGCAGCCGTCCCCGCGCTCGTCCTCGTCGGATTCCTCATGATGAGCCAGGTCAAGCACATCGAGTGGGATGACGCCGAGATCGCGATCCCGGCGTTTCTCACGATCGTCCTGATGCCGTTCACGTACTCGATCACAGCTGGAATCGGCGCTGGCTTCATCACGTACATCCTGATCAAGCTCGTCAAGGGGAAGATGGCTTCGATTCATCCGCTGCTGTGGATCATCGGGGTGCTGTTCGTGGTCTACTTTGCGATCGACCCGATCAGCCGCTGGGTGAGCTAGCGGGGGGATCGTATGTTGGGTGCCATGCACATCGCGCTCGGAGACAAAGTTCCTCAGGTGGCCGACAGCGCGTGGGTGGCACCCAACGCAACCCTTGCCGGATCAGTCGTGATCAGTGAGGGTGCCAGCGTCTGGTACGGAGCCGTCCTACGCGCCGACAACGAGCCGATCTCGATCGGTGCGAGGTCGAACGTGCAGGACAACTGCGTGTTCCACGTCGACAAGGGTCAGCCGGTCCAGCTCGGCGAAGGTGTGTCTGTCGGCCACGGTGCCGTGATTCACGGCGCCACGGTCGAGGATCACGTGCTGGTCGGCATGGGGGCGATCATCATGAACGGCGCGGTGATCGGCAGCGAGTCACTGATCGCCGCTGGCGCCCTGGTCTCGGAGGGCGCGGTGATCCCGCCGCGATCGCTCGTCGCAGGGGTGCCGGGCAAGGTCCGCCGCGAGTTGAGTGACGACGAGGTGGAGGCGCTGCACCACAATGCGGTGATCTACGAAGAGCACCGCGACCTGCATCGACAAGGCACCATCCGATGACGGGAGACTTAACGCGCGCGACGGGAGACTTAGTGCGCGCGAGGGGAGAGTTGCGGTGGCTGACGGGAGAGAACAAGTCTCCCCTCAGCGACGGCAAGTCTCCCCTCAGCGACGGCAAGTCTCCCCTCAGCGAGGGATTGACTAGAGCCGCTCGACCACGTAGTCGATGCAGGCAGTGAGGGCGCTGATGTCGTCGGGGTCGATCGCCGGGAACATTGCGATGCGCAGCTGGTTGCGGTTGAGTCCGCGATAGCCGTCGATGTCGACGATGCCGTTGTCGCGCAGCACCTTGGTCACAGCTGATGCGTCGACTCCCTCGAGGTCGATCGTGCCGACCACGAGCGAGCGATCGGCCGGGTTGGTGACGAACGGGGTAGCGTACGTGGACGCCTCGGCCCACTCATACAGGCGCGTCGAGGAGTCGGTGGTGCGGCTGACGGCCCAGTCGAGCCCTCCCTGCGCCAGCATCCAGCGCACCTGTTGGTCGAGCAGGTACAACGTCGCGAGCGCTGGCGTGTTGTAGGTCTGATTCTTGCGAGAGTTGTCGATCGCGATCGGCAGATCGATGAATCCGGGGATGTGACGGCCACCAGCCTTGATCGACTCCGCGCGCTCCATCGCTGCCGGCGACATCACAGCGATCCACAGCCCACCGTCTGAGCCGAAGGACTTCTGTGGGGCGAAGTAGTAGGCGTCGGTCTGTGCGATGTCGACCGGCAGCCCTCCTGCGCCCGATGTCGCGTCGATGATGACCAAAGCGCCTTTGTCAGCGCCCGCAACGCGTTGGACCGGCACCATGACACCCGTCGAGGTCTCGTTGTGGGCCCACGCGTACGTATCGATGCCTGACCCCGCGACGGGATCTGGGTGGGTGGTGAACTCGCTCTCTCGTACGTCGGGCCGGGTGAGGAACGGCGCGGCGGCCACTGCGTTGGCGAACTTGCCGGTGAACTCGCCGTGCACGAGGTGCTGGCTTCGCTCGCGGATCAGTCCGAACGTGGCGGCGTCAAAGAATGCGTGTGATCCCCCCACGCCAAGCACAACCTCATGGCCGTCCGGCAGTGTGAACAGGTCGGCGATGCCCTCGCGGACGCTACCGACTAGGTCTTTGACTGGTGCCTGTCGATGTGAGGTGCCCATGAGTACCGAGCCAGTTGCGGCCAGTGCATCGAGCGCTTCGGTGCGTACCTTTGAGGGGCCGGACCCAAAGCGCCCGTCCTTGGGCAGCAGCTCCGGAGGGATCTTCACAGTCCAAGTCTCGCAGCGAGGGGTCACATTGGTCACATCCGGTGGCCGCGTGTGCGCGCCGACTCGTACGATGCCCCTTATGTCGGACGCACGAGCAATTGAAGTCGCCCTAGCGGACGGCATCTCCCACGAGACGTCTGAGTGGGAGAAGGAGACAGCGGCGGTGCTGCGCAAGTCGCGCCGCCTCGCCGATGATTCACCCGACTCCGATGTGTGGAAGGTGCTCGCCACAACCACGCTCGACGGCATCAGTGTCAGCGCGCTCGGCACTCGTGAGCTGGCCGCCGACGTTCCGGATCCCGGCCTGCCCGGGCAGGCACCCTTCACCCGGGGCAGCACCGCAACCCGTGAGCTTGATGGTTGGGACGTACGCGCCTGGTTCGCCGATCCCGACGTCGAACGCACGAAACAGGACGTCATCACCGATCTGGAGAACGGCGTCAACTCGCTGTGGATCTCAGTCGGCACCGGCGGCGTTCCGATCGACTCGCTCGCCGAGATCCTCGAGGCTGCCTTACTCGACCTCGCTCCCGTGGTGCTCGATGCTCCACATCAACCCCTTGCGGCCGCCAAAGCGCTCGCCGCTGTCATCGTGGATCGCTCCATCTCCCCCGCACCCGGTACGAGTTTCGGCGTAGACCCGATCGGCGCTGCGTTTCGTGGTCGCGGTGAGGTCGACTTCGACCCGGCCGTTGAGGTCGCTCGCATCGCACAGCCGTTGGGCGTCCGGGCATTCACGGTTGACGCCACGGCTGTGCACGACGCCGGCGCGTCCGACGTACAAGAACTCGCCTACTCCCTCGCCACCGGCGCCCAATACCTCCGCATCCTCGTCGATGCAGGCTTTGCGATCGAAGAGGCGTCGGCGCTGATTGACTTCCGCTACGCAGCAACTGACGAGCAGTTCCCGACGATCGCCAAGTTCCGTGCCGCACGACGGCTGTGGAACCGCGTAGTCGAGCTCAGCGGCGGCTCACCTGCCGGCCAGCTCCAGCACGCCGTGACATCGCGCCCGATGATGGCGAAGTACGACCCGTACGTGAACATGCTTCGCACCACGGTTGCCGCCTTCGCGGCCGGCACGGGAGGCGCTGCGTCGGTCACGGTGCTGCCGTTTGACGAGCGACTGGGGCTCCCCGACGCTTTCAGCCGACGCATCGCCCGCAACACCTCGAGCGTGTTGATCAGCGAGGCGCACGTCGCCGAGGCCAGCGACCCGGCCGGTGGGTCATACGCGGTCGAGAAGCTGACCGACGACATGACACACGCTGCGTGGGACCTGTTCGGCGAGATCGACGCGGCCGACAGCTTGGATGCTGCGTTGGCGGTTGTGCGCACGGCCGTCGAAGCCACAGTCTCCGAGCGTGCTCTGGCGATCGCCCAGCGCACGCGTCCGATCACTGGTGTCTCGGAGTTCCCCAACTTGCACGAGACATTGCCGCAGCGGCGCCCATACGCCGAGGAGCTTGACGTCCATCGCTATGCGGGAGAGTTCGAGGCGATGCGGGATGATCGTGCCGCAGCACCGGTGTTCCTCGCCACGATGGGCACCGTCGCTGCTCATACGTCTCGTGCATCGTTCGCCACCAACCTGTTCGCCGCCGGTGGCGTGGACACCGTGGCAGCCGGACCGACCGAGAACGTTGAAGAAGTCGTCGCCGCCTACCAGGACGCCGGCAAAGTTGCTGTCGTATGCCTGATCGGCAATGCCGCCGCGTATGACGGATGGGGCGCTGATCTCATCACCGCGCTGCGTGCCGCTGGCGCGAAGCACGTCGTCATCGCCGGCACTTTGCCGGATGGAGGGCCAGACCTCGACGTCGATGCGACTGCTGCCGTTGGGGACGATGCGCTCGCCTTCCTCCGCACGATCCGACAGGAGCTGCAGGCATGATTCCCAAGAGCTTCAAGGGGCTGCCTCTCGATCCTGAGCAGCCGTATGAGGTCGACGCCGATGCGTACGCACGCGCAACCGACGGCGCGGAGCCGTGGGCTGCTCCCGAAGGTATCGTCGTCGACGGGCTCTACACCGCCGACGACCTTGACGGCCTCGACGCACTCGACACGCTGCCGGGCCTGACGCCGTTCCTGCGCGGCCCCTACCCGGCGATGTACACGACTCAGCCCTGGACGATCCGGCAGTACGCAGGCTTCTCGACCGCGGAGGAGTCCAACGCGTTCTACCGCCGCAACCTGGCCGCCGGGCAGAAGGGTCTCAGCGTCGCCTTCGACCTGGCGACCCATCGCGGCTACGACTCCGACAACCCGCGCGTCATCGGCGATGTCGGCATGGCCGGCGTGGCCATTGACTCGATCTATGACACCCGCAAGCTCTTCGAGGGCATCCCGCTCGACGAGATGAGCGTGTCGATGACGATGAACGGTGCGGTGCTACCGATCCTCGCGCTCTACATCGTCGCGGCCGAGGAGCAAGGCGTGCCGCCCGAGAAGCTGTCGGGCACGATCCAGAACGACATCCTCAAAGAGTTCATGGTGCGCAACACCTACATCTATCCGC
>CAZWZC010000030.1:0-26836 GCA_964638755.1 uncultured Aeromicrobium sp.
GTCGACCAGTCCCTCAGGATGGGACTCGGCCCGCGCCCTGGCATCAGCGATCGTGTCCCACGGAAAGTCTGGGAACCGTGCTGAGACCCCCCCGAGATGCGTCACTCGTCGTGTTCCTGAGGCGGCAACGCTTCGATGATCGGGTGGTCCTTGTCGATCTTGCCGAGCTTGGCAGCGCCGCCGGGTGAACCGAGATCGTTGAAGAAGTCGACGTTGGCGGTGTAGTAGTCCTTCCACTCTGCCGGGGTGTCGTCCTCGTAGAAGATGGCCTCGACCGGGCAGACCGGCTCACACGCACCGCAGTCGACACACTCGTCAGGGTGGATGTAGAGCATGCGATTGCCCTCATAGATGCAGTCCACCGGACATTCGTCCACGCACGCGAGGTCCTTGAGGTCCACACACGGCTGGGCGATCACATAGGTCACGAGGTGCTCTCCTTAGAAGGTTCACTGTCATTATCCCGGTGGCGACAAGCTATCCACGCAGCAGGTCCACCCGTTGACATGAAACGCTAGAGCGGTGACCTCAGACGCTCCGACCGTCGGTATGCGCGTCGTCGTGCGGCACCTCGCAGGAGGTATAGGCCCCTCCGGCGGACCTGCACTGAACGACGTCGTCGGGCGCGTACTGGCGGTCGACGATCAGTCCGTCACGGTGCAGCGACGAGACGGCCGTTCGGCAGTGGTCTCGCTGGACGAGATCGTCACGTGGAAGGTGGTTCCCGACCGACCGCTCCGGCGGCGACGGGCCATGGATGTCGATGTCGAGGAGCTGACCCGCATCACCTCACGGGGCTGGCCCGCGATCGAGTCGGTGCCACTCGGTGAGTGGGAGCTGCGTTCATCAGGCCGATTCACCGGCCGCGCCAACTCGGTCGCCGTGCATGGCTCCTCCGGCATGCCGATCGACGATGCACTCACCAGGGTCAGGGAGTTCTATGCGGAGCGAAGTCAGCCCGCGCTCGCTCAGGTCGTCGTCGGATCCACGCACGAGCAATCCTTCACCTCCGCCGGCTGGGAGCCGATGGAGGGCTACTACGGAGGCGCTGTCGTGCAGGTTGCCGACCTCGATCCGGCGTACCCAGCGGACCCTCAAGGACGCATCGCGGACTCAGTCGACGACGAGTGGCTCGGCCACTACGGACGAGTCAACGATCCGCAGGCAGCCCGAGCCGTGCTCGAAGGTCCCGAGCAGGTGGCGTTCGTGTCGATCGGCGAGCCGACCGTCGCCATCGGACGGATTGTCGTGACCGGCGAATGGGCGGGCATCGCCTGCGTCGAGGTGGTACCCGATGCGCGGCGTCAGGGACTGGCAAAGCGCATCGTCGACACGGCGCTGGCGTGGGCCGTCGAACACGGAGCTGACAAGGCGTACCTGCAGACGATGCGTTCCAACGATGCAGCGTTGGCGCTGTATGCCCCCTACGGATTCGTCGACCACCACGACTACCGCTACCTGCAGCCCTCCGGCTGAGGCCGCCTCAACTCGGCTTCTTGCCACAGATGACGTGATCGGCCGCTTGGTAGCGGGCAGTGTCAGTCTCGGACTTGACCTTCTTGCCACCCTGATAGAACGTCCGGTAGATGTCGATGTCGAAACCTTGGATCGGGCTCTGCGGAACACAGCGAGACGTCGCGTCATACTGCGTGCCGGGTGACCTGAAGTTGCGTCGTGCGGACTGGCCGGCCTTCACGTCATAGACCTTGGTGCTGTAGAGCTCGACATGCATCTGTCCTGCCGAGGCGGGCCTGCTCTTGACGACATAGGCACGGATGAGAACGCCGTACTTCGTGGAGTTCTTGAAGCGCAGGTCGAGGCTTCCGAAGTAGATGGTGGCCTCACGTCCCACCGGATAGCGGTTGATGTAAAACGCATGCGGGTGGTGCTCGGTGTCGTCCATCCCCCCGAAGAAGCCAGCGTTGTACAGCGTGGTGGCGACCTGCGAGACACCACCACCGAGCTCTTCGCGGAACACGCCACCATTGATCACAAAGCCCGACACGAACCCGTTGGCGACCGTCCGCTCACCGACTGTCCTGTTGAAGCTGAACGTCTCACCGGGTTTGACGATCGTGCCGTTGAGGAGCGCGGCTGCCCTGCTCTGGTTGATGTTGCGATATTCGGCGTATGGGAACTGGGTGCTGAAGCTGCTGATCCGTTCCTTGATCTTGAGCGCTTTGGCGTCCTTGGTCGTGAACAACGGCTCGACGACCTTCGCGGTGATCGAGACCTTGCGCTCGGCCCCGGTCTTGTCGATCACCGGCAGGAGCTTCTTGGCCATCTCCTCAGGCTGCAGACCGACACCCTCCTTGCCCGGCACGACAACCGGTTTACCGTTCTCGACCCGCACGGTCGCGTCTACGGCCTTCTTGCCAAGCCCGGTGACCGAGTTGGTCAGTGGCTTTGCGAGCGTCTTGGGATCGATATATGGCTTCAGCTCGTTGTCCTCGACCCGGATCACCAGTGCCGGGGCAAAGGCCGTCACAGGCAACTTCACATTCTTGTCGCCCACGGCCAGAGTGACCGGCGCGCTGACCGCAGGGGCGGCAATGGTCTTCATTGCCTCGGCCAGGCCCTCAGAATCGACTGCCGGCTCAACGACGACCGTCGGTACTTTCACCGGTTTGTCTGCGACGAGATATGCGCCTTCGATCGCGTTGGCCGCATCGTCGCGCGCAACGACCAGTCCCGCCGTGGGTTCCCGGGGTGTCGGGGTTCCCTCGGGGAAGGTGATCTGGGCTTCGACCATGGCCACGCGGGTGAGCCCGCCCGGCACGATGTTGATCGTCTCGCCGATCGTGCCAATGACGCTCTGCAGCTTGGAATTGTCGACGTCGAGCGCCGGAGCTGTCTCGTGCTCGCCGAGTACGAGAGCGATCATGTCCTTGGGGTTCCAGCTCCTGTTGCCACCTGTCTGCTCGATCGAGCGATCCAGGTTGAAGGCGAGCCCCGCATCTGCGGGCTTGATACGGAACTCCTTCTTGTCGTGGCTCAGGACGATCTCGTTCGCGATGCGCGGTGTCAGCGCTAGGTCGACCGCCGTGCGTGCAGCCGATGGCGACTTGCCGCTGACATCGACCCCACCGATCGTCGCGTTGGCTGGCATCCGGGTACCGGTGAGGAAGTAGCCGGCGACATACAGTGCCGCAACGACTCCCAGAATGCCGAGCAGGACCCTTCGCCCGGCGTGTGAAACACGTTCATCGACCGCGTGGTCATCCGCAGGGACGGCCGGCGGCGGTGTGACAGCCTGCACTGCGGTGCTCGACTCTACGACGTCGGCATCCTCTGCACCATCGGGATCGAACGCCGCGGCGGGTGGCACATCGGACTCTGCCTCTGACGCTTCATGCTGCGGTCCCTCGATCTCAAGGTCCGCGTCAAGTGGCTCCTCAGCCTCCGCCTGCTCAACCTCCAGCTCCTCGAGAACTGGTTCCTCGGCCTCAGGCTCCACGGGATCTGCGTCCTCGGCCCGAGGCTCATCCGACTCCTCAGGCTCAGCGTGAGCGACCTCGTCGGTCAGCGCAGTCTCGATATCGGAGCCAGCGTCAGCCTGGACCAGTTCGACCTCGTCAGCAGGCGGATTCTTGTCCTCGACGGGCTCAACCGGACCTTCTGTCATTGCTCAACCCTAGAAGTTCGCAGGGCACCCCAGACGATGGCCCCCAACGATCCGGCTGCAAACGTGAGGCCGAGCCAGTCGGTCGCCACGAGGTAGCTACCGCCAGGGGACATCTGCAGGACGGTGAGCATCGCGGCCCAGCCGAGCCCGAGCCACGCGCCGCCCACTGGCACGAAGCGGGTCGCCGACCATACGACCGCGACTGTTGCAGCAAGCGCAACCACCAGACCCCACGGGACCTGGATTCCGGCGAAATCCGACGTGTTTCGATGCACGATGGCGGCAACGACGCACAGATAGGCACCCACGACCACCAGTGCAGCGCGCTTCACGACTCAGAGCCCGGCAAAGAGGTCTTCCTCAAGGCCATCGGCACCCACCGGTCCAGGCGAGCCCTTGGCGAGGCGGTAGAACTCCTTGCCCCAGACCTGGTTCCCGAGGTTGTTGGAGAGTGCGAAGAACGGGCCATCGAGGGCGATCTGGGTGGCATGGGCCTTCATCGACTCCATCTTGGCGTCAACGAATTCGTTGGCGTCGATCACGGCGTCAAGCTCTTCGTCGGTCGCCCCGAAAGGCAGGTTGTCCGGGTCCCAGTCGGCAAACGTCGTCGTGTCTCCGGCGTCGCGTACCTGCTTGATGCCTTCACTCATCTGCGACTTCGACATCGCAACCCAGTAGGCCTTGGGGACATCCCACGCCTCACCGAGGTCAGGCTTGTAGGAGCGCACCGCTGCGAGCTGCATCGCATAGGTGGCAACGCGGTGAGCCTGCACATGATCGGGGTGGCCATAACCGCCGAACTGGTCGTACGTCACCAGCACCTGCGGCTTGACCTCACGGATGATCTCGACGAGCAGGTCCGCCGCAACCAGCAGGTCGGCATGCCAGAACGCACCCTCTGGCACCGCTTCGGCCGCCGTGGCGGATCCGTCCTCCGCCCACGACATGCCTGAGTCGTGGAAGTGTCCGTGACCACCGAGAAATCGATGATAGGTGACACCAAGCGCCTTCATCGCATCGGAGAGCTCGCCCTTGCGGTGCTCACCGAGTCCGCCGTCCTTGTCGAATGCCAGGTGCTCGAGCTCGGGCACCAGCACCTCGCCCATCTCGCCGGCCGTACAGGTGACCAGCGTGACCTGTACACCCTCGGAGACGTACTTGGCCATAGTGGCGCCATTGTTGATGACCTCGTCATCGGGATGCGCGTGCACGAACAGGATGCGGCGGTCGCTGAGAGGCATGGGCCAAGGCTACTAACCGCTCCCGTGATTGGATCGGGGGATGGCGACCTCGTATCCCCGCATGGCAGCGCGCACGCAACGCTTCACCCTCGGAATTCCTCGCAACTTGACGATCTCGCCGGATGGCGCAACAGTCCGCTTCATCCGCACGCCCGATGGCGTCACGGCGCTGGGAATGCTGTGGGAGTACGACGTCGCCACGGGTGCCGAGTCGCTGTTGGTGGACCCTGCTGCACTGCTGGGCGAGGCCGGCGAACAGCTGTCGCAGGACGAGCGCTCACGCCGCGAGCGAAGCCGTGAGGGATCCGGCGGACTCGTCGGCTATGACGTCGACAAGACCGGGCGGTGGGCCTGCTTCGCATTGTCTGGCCAGCTCTGGGCGGTGCACCTCGGCGCCAAGGCGGTGCATTCGCTGCCAAGCGTTGGATCCGTCATTGACCCACGGCTTGACCCGACGGGACGGCTCATCGCGTACGTGTCGGGTGGCGCACTTCGCGTCATTGGCGTGGACGGCAAGAACGATCGCGCCTTGGCGACGCCGGAGTCTGACACCGAGGTCTGGGGGCAGGCGGAGTTCATCGCCGCCGAGGAGATGGACCGGTTCCGCGGGTTCTGGTGGGCTCCCGACGGCCAGTCCCTGCTGGTCGAACGCTTCGACGACGCAAACGTCCAGACATGGCACATCGCCGATCCTGAGCACCCCGAACGCGAACCGGTTGCCCGCCATTACCCCGCAGCCGGGACACCCAACTCCGACGTCACCCTCTGGCACGTGGATCTCGACGGCACCCGCAGGCAGATCGAGTGGGATCACGCCGCGTACGAGTACCTCGGACGAGTCACCTGGACACCTGACGGCGCCCCGGTGATCCAGGTGCTGAGCCGTGACCAGAAGTCGTCGATGATCCTCTCGGTCGACGTCGCATCGGGCCGTACCAACCTCCTGCGTGAGCTGAGCGACCCGGCGTGGGTCGAGCTGTCGGCAGCACCGCGAATCGCCCCCGGCGGCGCACTGGTCAGCGTCGAGGATGTTGATGGCTGGCGACGAGTTGTCGTCGACGGCTCCCCCATCACCCCGGACGGCTGGCAGATCCGCGGCATCGTCGATGCTTTCGAGGACTGCGTCGTCGTCACCGCATCGCAGGATCCGGTCGAGGTGCAGGTTGTACGGTTTGGGACCGACGGGGCCGTCACGCCGATCACTGAAGGTGCCGCCGTGCACAATGCACTGATCGGCGGTCCCACGACGGTCATCACCCGCTCCGCGGTCGACGCCGTGGGCACCACCGTCATGGTGCACCGCGAGGGCACCGAGCCGGCGCCGATCAACGTGGTCAGCGAGACGCCACCGCACCAGTCCGTGATCCGCCTGATGAAGGCCGGCAAGCACGAGCTCCGCACTGCGGTGCTGCTCCCGCGCGACCACCAAACCGGCTCGGCGAAGCTGCCGGTGCTGATGGATCCGTACGGCGGCCCGCACGCTCAACGCGTGGTGGCTTCGGCCCGAGCGTTCCTCGAGGCGCAGTGGCTGGCAGACCAGGGCTTCTGCGTCATCGTCTGCGACGGTCGCGGCACGCCGGGCCGCGGTCACGACTTCGAACGCGCCGTGCAGAACGATTTTGCCAGCGTGACGCTCGACGACCAAGTCGACGCGCTCGCCGCCGTTGCCGAGGCCTACCCCGACGATGTCGACACCTCTCGTGTCGGCATCACCGGCTGGTCCTTCGGCGGCTACCTGTCCGCTCTCGCGGTCCTGCGGCGACCCGACGTGTTCCACGCGGCCGTCGCCGGTGCCCCGGTGACCGAATGGCGGCTGTATGACACGTGCTACACCGAGCGATATCTCGGCGACCCCAACAGCCAGCCCGAGGTGTATGACCGCAACTCGCTCATCCCTTTGGCGCCAGCGCTGGAGCGCCCACTGATGATCATCCACGGACTCGCCGACGACAACGTCGTAGCGGCACACACGCTCCAGCTGTCGTCAGCCCTGCTCGCCGCGGGCCGCCCGCACACCGTGCTTCCGTTGTCAGGTGTCACCCACATGACTCCACAAGAGGTTGTCGCCGAGAACCTCAAGCTGCTCCAGGTCGCGTTCCTCAAGAACGCCCTCGACGTCTAAAACTCCCCGCGCTTTGTGTTCGAGATAAGTCATGGTGTGACGCGAACCGGGCGCCTTTCGTCGCAGTCCGCAGGGATTCCTCACCCGCCTTGGCTGTGGAGCAGACTGGTCGCGTGAAGAACTGGGCGGGCAACCTCACGTACGGCGCCAGCGCGCTGCTCGAGCCGACCTCCGTCGAGGAGCTGAAGGAGATCGTCGCCGCGGCACCTCGCATTCGTGCTCTCGGCAGCCGCCACTCGTTCAACCAGATCGCCGACACCGACGGCGTCCACGTGTCAGTTGCTCGCCTGCCCCAGTCATTCACCGTCGGGGAGACCCCGGACGAGCTCACGGTCCCGGCCGGGCTTCGATATGGCGAGCTCGTCAGCGAGCTCGATCGCCGCGGACTCGCCCTGCACAACCTCGCCTCCCTCCCCCACATCTCTGTCGGCGGATCGATCGCAACCGGCACCCACGGATCCGGCGACCGCAATGGCAGCCTGTCGAGCGCAGTGAACGGACTCCAGATCGTCCTGCCAGATGGCAGCTTGATGAACATCCGCCGTGGGGACGACGGCTTCGAGGGAATGGTCGTTTCGCTGGGCAGCATCGGTGTCGTCACCTACGTCACGTTGGGCGTGCATCCGACGTACGCGGTCCGCCAGGACGTGTTCGAGAACCTCCCATGGTCGACAATCCACGAGCACTTCGACGAGATCACGTCCAGTGCATACAGCGTCAGCCTGTTCACCGACTGGGGCGATCGCGGGGCGAGCTCGGTCTGGCCGTGTTCCATGTCGGCGTGCCGTGCCCGTTCCTGGAAAACGAGTCGTGCGGCATTTATCCCGACCGGCCGCTCGCTTGCCGCGAATTCCTAGTCACTCGCCGATGATGCTGTCCGCGCCGACCTCTTCGACGCAACACCCGCAACAACTGGGGTCCACCCGCTGCCGGGGCTGTCGGCAGAGTTCACCACGCAGCAGCTCGGACAGCCGGGGCCGTGGTGGGACAGGTTGCCGCACTTTCGGATGGGCTTCACGCCGAGCAACGGCGAGGAGCTGCAGACCGAGTACGTCGTGCCGCGCGCTCGGGCGCTGGACGCGATGGCTGCCGTACGCCAGCTGGCGGCACACATCCAGCCACTCCTGCTTGTCTCGGAGATCCGTACAATCGCCGGCGACGACCTCTGGCTGAGCCCAAGCCACGACGCCGACTGCGTCGCGCTGCACTTCACCTGGAGCCAGGACGTGTCAGGCGTGACGGCTCTCCTGCCGACGATCGATGACGCGCTGGCGCCATTCGTGGCCCGGCCGCACTGGGGCAAGTTGTTCAAGACAACACCCGAGCGGCTCAACACCGCGTACCCCAGACTCGCTCAGTTCTGCGAGCTGGCCGACCGCTTGGACCCGACGCACAAGTTCGCCAACGATCTCACGACGAAGTGGCTGGAGCGGCGCTGACCTTCCGCGACAGAATCGATCCCCAGATCGCTGCGAACGCGAACATGAAGAGCGAGTAGACGGCGGCTGGAATCGAGATTGCGGTGCTGTCGAGCACCTCGACGGCGATGAAGATCGCCAGCGTGGCGTTGTGCACACCGATCTCCATCGATGATGCGATCGCCTGGCTCGAGGTGATGCCGAACGCCTTCGGGACGAGATACCCGACGACCAGGCTGATCGCGCAGAAGAGACCCGTGGCCAGGCCCACATCGGCAAGGTAATCGGTGAGATTGTCCTTCTGGTCGAGGATGATCGCGACGACCAGCACCGCAAGGATGATCGCCGAGCCGATGCGTACGGGCTTCTCCATGCGATCGGCGAAATCAGGCCGACGTGACCTTACGAGCATGCCGATCATTGTCGGCCCGAGCACGATGACGAAGACCTTGATGACTTCGCTGAACGGCAGGCTGACGTCGTCCTGACGGTCGAAGTAGCGGATCGCGAGATTGGTGATGATCGGCAGGGTCAAGATGGCGATGACCGAGTTGACTGCCGTCAGGGTGACGTTGAGCGCCACATCACCGTGGAACAGGTGACTGAACAGGTTGGCCGTCGTGCCACCGGGCGATGCGGCGAGCAGCATCATCCCGATCCCGAGCAGGGGTGACAGGTCGAGCAGCACGACGAGCCCAAAGCAGATGGTTGGCAGCAGGATCAGCTGGCAGGCCAGTGCAACGATGACCGCTCGTGGGTGTTGCCGCACCCGGCGGAAGTCGGCGACAGTCAGCGACAGACCGAGCCCGAACATGATGATGCCAAGGGCTATCGGCAGGCCGATCGTGGTGAGCGCTGAATCCATGCCGACACCCTAGGGGTGAACCGGGTCAGCCGAGATGATCAAGAATTCCGGGGACCCGTTCTCGGAAGGCTGCCACCCGATCGCGGGTACGTTGCGGCTCGCCGACCTTCGCGAGGTTGAGGAATCCCTCATCGCCGCGCTCCTGCCCGGCTTCGATCCGGTCACTGGCCGTCGACATTCGTCCCGCGACGGCGTCAAGCAATGTCATGGGCCCCCACTCGCCATAGGCATCGACGAGCAGGTCAAGTCGACGGGCGACGTCCTCCGCCGGGATCTCGCGATAGAGCGGAATGCCGGTCCACGCCAGGAACGCGAGGTCATCGATCGGTTGACCGGGCCCGGCCATGTCCCAGTCGATCATCGCCGCGAAGTGACCACTCTGGATGATCCAGTTGTAGGCTCCGGGGTCGTGGTGGCAGATGATCTCGTCGTCCTCGAGATCGACCTCGCCGGCGGTCCGCCACGTACGCGCGCCGGCAGGCCTGAACTCCTCGACGAGATCGTGATAGTCGCGCAGCCACGTCACCGCTTCGACCAGCACGTTGTCGAGCACGACCTCCTTGTCGATCGGCACGCCTCGCCCCTCGACGTACTCGAGAATCTCCCTGCCGTGGTCGATCCCGTGCAGCTTGGGGACGCCACGCAGTCCGTTGTCATGCAGGAAGGTCAGCAGCTCATGAACTGCGGGTGTCCACGGGCCGGTCGGACGACGTACGGTACGGCCGACGCGCGTCGCGCCTCCGGTCGCACCGTGAAGGTGCTCCTCGGCCGGTCGGGGGTCGCATGGCACGCTTTCATCGTGGCACATTCACACTCGCATTCAGAGCCCGATTACGGACCTCCTCGAGGGGTATCACCGAGGCGACGAAGGGAATCGACATGACGATCGATCCACTGACCGCCCCGCCGGGCCCCGTGGTTGGCGATCCGCCGGAGCCGGATGCATCCCGGAACCCGATGAGCCGGACCTGCCCGATCCGGACGTCGATCCCGACGTGGTTCGTCAGGATCCCAGCTAGACCTCGGCGCCAGGCTGCGGGTTCGTCGGTCCGGGGCCGACGAGGTGGCGAGTCGGCAGTATGTTGGTGATCGGCACAGGCGCAGTGTCATCGGCTCGATCTCAAGGCGACGCTCTTGGTGACAGTCCGCCAACAGAAGGTAGGTACCGAGATGGGTCGCTTCTCATTGCCAGATGACAAACCACCCGGGCTGGACAAGCCCGCGACCGTGACGTTCATCAAGGCGATGTCGAAGGTGAACACGGCGGCCTTCAAGCTGACCAATGGCCGTCTGGGCGGCAAGTGGCGAATCGGCGAGGGGTTCAAGAAACCGCCACCGATCCTGCTGCTGGAGCATGTCGGCCGCAAGTCTGGCAAGAAGTTCACGGCGCCGCTCGTCTATCTGGTCGACGGCGACAACCTCGTGGTCGTGGCCTCACAGGGTGGACTGCCCAAAAATCCGCAGTGGTTCGCGAACCTCGTCGCCAGTCCCGACACTGTGGTCCACCTTCGCAAGAAGAAGGAGCGCAGGGTTCACGCGAGAGTCACCGAGGGTGCAGAACGAGAGGCCTATTGGGCCAAACTCCTCGATCTCTACGCCGATTTCGCAAAATACGCCGTGTGGACCGACCGTGAGATCCCCGTCGTGCTTCTCGAACCGCGCTAAACAGGGTCACCGCGGAGCCACACTGACTTGGCTCCAAGAAGCAGGTCAATATCGGCCCGCAGGTCGCCGTCAACGTGGACCAAGTCGGCATCCTTGCCGACTGCGATCCGCCCCTTGGCTGCTCCGAGGCGGCAGGCATCGGCAGCCGATGAGGTCGCAGTGGCGAGCGCTTGGTCGTTGCCCAGCCCTGCCGTCACAAGTTCCTTCACCGCGTACGGAAGGACTCCGTGCCTTTTCGCAGGATTGATGCCTGCGTCCGCACCGGAAATCAAGGCAACCCCTTCACCATGAAGTCGCGCGAAGAACACGCCACGTTCCCTAGTCACTTCAAGGACTGTCTTGCCGAGCTGCTGGGCGATGACAAGTAGTGGAGCGGGCGCCGAACCGACCTGAACCGGATCGAAGCCAAGTGTCGGGCACACGACGATGCCGCTGCCTACGAGAGAGGTGATGAGCTCGTCACTGGCCTGGTTGAATCCATTCTCGGTGATACACGAACAGTGTTCGATGCCATCGACACCGACGGCGACAGCCTGCTCAACGGCCGGAGTGCCGTGGGCGTGGGCCGTGATCGGTAACCCCGCGCGATGCGCGAGGTCGACCATGAGGCGCATCTCGTCCGAAGTGAATTGCGTGAGCAGCACGTCGGATCCTGGGGTGTTGACACCGCCAGACGCCATCACCTTCACGACGTCGACGCCTCGATCGGAGCGTTCTTTCAGTGCCGCTTTGATTGCCTGTTCACCGTCGACTTCGCCGCCCAGAAAATGGCAGTGACCGCCGAGGCTCGTCAAGGGTGGGCCAGCTGCGATGATCTCCGGCTCGACGACGGCACTGTTCCGCTGTCGATCCCTCCGTGCGACGACCACAAAGTCACGGTCTCCCAGGTCGCGTACCGTGGTCACTCCTTGGCTGAGATGCATCTGGAGCGCCTCAGTCACGACCGCGTCGATCTCGTCGTCTGAATATCCAGCTACGCGATCAAGTGCTCCTGGTCCACTGTCAGCCACAAGATGCACGTGCGCGTCTATCAGCCCAGGCAGAAGGGTCCCGTTCAGGTCTGTGATGGGGCACTCAGCGGGGAGCCCGAAGTCGTGGGTTTCGACTCCAACAATCTTGCCGTTGTCGACCAGCGCAGTGACGCCTTCGTCGAGAAAGGTCTCGCCGTCGAACGCATGGCGGGCTCGTATGGCATGCATGAGTCCGTCATAGCGCCAGTTTCCTAGATGTGGCAAGACGTTCAGTTGTGCTCAGGTCCGCATGGGTGCGTAGGGGCGTGGTCGTTGTCGTGCGTGTTGATGACTGGTGATTCTTTGGCGAAATTGCCGCGAGCCACGTGGTCGTGTGTGCCCGGTGTCTGAGTCGATCACGAGCAGGTCGCGGTGGACGAGGTGGTGGCATCTGGAGCAGAGTCCGATGAGATTGTCGAGGTCTGTCCGTCCGCCTTTGGACCACCAGATGATGTGGTGGACTTCGTGGTCGGCGGACAGCACGGATTCCAGCACGTCTTGGTCATCGCCGACGACAACAAGATCACCATCACTGACCTGGACGGCGTCATCCTCATCGAGCACACCCGACCAGCACCCGGCGCGACCTACGTCGGCAACGGCAGACCCAGAGGTCCCAGACCACGAGGCCCACGACCCAAGACCGACGAAACGTCACCGATGTCCTGAGACATCAACTGTCACCGAAGTCCTGATGCAGAACTGTCACCGATGTCCTGAGACATCACACCCTGTGAATTCAGCCTTTTTCAACAATTCTTTTCCACAGGACATGCGCACGATGCCATTTCCACAGGCCTGCGCTTCTCCCTTCCATTTGCGCTCCTCACGCGCTAGCTCGACATCGCTTCCAGCATTCCGCGGGTTGCCAACTGATCGGCGAGCTCGTTGTCAGGAACACCGACGTGCCCTTTCACCCAGAACCATTCGACTTCGTGACGGGCGCACGCCTCCACCAGCCGCTCCCAAAGATCGACGTTCTTGACCGGCTGCTTGGCCGAGGTCTTCCAACCGTTCTTCTCCCAGGCCTTCACCCATGTCGTGATGCCATTGCGTACATACGTGCTGTCGGTGTGCTGGTGCACCACCACGGGCCTGGTCAGCGTCTCGAGAGCCATGATCGTCGCCATCAGCTCCATGCGGTTATTGGTGGTCTCACCGGACTCCCCGCCGAAGAGCTCCCGCGCGTGATTGCCCTGCCTGAGCACCGCGCCCCAGCCGCCCGGGCCCGGGTTCGGCGTACAACCGCCATCGGTATGGATGACCACCACATCGTCGCTCACGCGGCCATCATGCCGCGGCAGACCCGAACCGCACGAGCGCATCGCCAGGTCTCAGGTCAGTTGACCTAGCCAGAGGGCTCGGTTGATCAGGCCTTTGATCCACGCCTGCGCGAATCATCAGGTACGACAACCACCGGGCAACTCGCTTGCGCGACCACATGCTGACTGACAGAACCGAGCAGAGCACCAACGAAGCCGCCGTGGCCGCGGGTGCCCACGACGAGCAGCGAAGCACCCTCGGCGGCCTGGACCAAGGCCTGCGCTGGATGGCCTTCCACCGCTTCGCAGACGATTACCACGTCGCGTTCCTTGCCGACCTTCGCTCCAAGCCTGGCAACCTCGGCCTCCGCGGCCGCAGACAACGCAAGCGTGGTCTCCATCGAAGGATCCATTCCAAGCGCCGACAAACTTGACGCGCCATAGATCACCGGCTGCTGCCAGGCCATCACGGCATGGACCTCCACCCCGCGCAACTGTGCCTCGTCAGACGCCCAATGCAGAGCGTCGATCGAGGCTGGCGACCCATCGATCCCGACGACTATTCGGCCGTCATTGGCGGTGTCATCCTGGTCATTGGTGCTGCTTCTGGCATCCATCATCGTTCCCTTCACGCGGCCGGGACGGTCTGTTCGCGGCGATCGGACAGTCGAGTCAATCACAGGATACGACCGAGGCGACCGTCTCCTCGTCGCCACAACTCAAGTCGTCATCAAGCACCGCCTCAGTAGCTTCGCCCGGTGATGACTGGCAGGTCTTTCAGCGTCACCACTCCCGGATCTGCAGCGACGACATACGGGATCGCGTTGGTCGCAGGCATCGCGGTGTAGATCATCCCGGGTCCCATGTAGCCGTCCTCGTCCCAGTCGGCCGGCGGGAGGCAATTGATGACGGTGCGGAAGTTCGGACGCCCGAACACCTGGATGACATGACCGTGGGCGATCTTCTTCGGCGGCGTGACGTTGCCCATGATCCAGTTGAAGCCGACGGACACAACGTTTTTGTCGCCCACCCAGGCGCGGTGGAAGCCGTGGACGCCGGCGATCGAGCCCTTGGGGATCTCCATGAAGCCGAGGTCGGCGTCCTCGTCCGCTGGCGTGAACACGACGTCGAAGCTCAACCGATCGACCGTCATTCCCATGGCCTCGGTCATCATCGCGGCGGACTCGGCGAACACCTCACTCTCAGCACGTACGAAGTCCTCAAGCCCCGGAGTCATCAGCTCTCGCCCGAACCCCATGTGGCTCATGGTTCCGGCCGACTCGTACGTCGAGCAGTCCACGGACTCGGTGATCCGGATCTCGTCGACGCGTTCGCAGGCACCCGACAGCACCATGCCGATCATGTTGGTGATGCCGGGGTGGGCGCCCGAGCCGAAGATCGTCGACTTGCCCGCCTCACACGCCTTGGTGATGCGCGCCTGGTCGGCGTCAGAGAGTTTGCCGCCGGTGATCCACGCAGCGGTGGCGACGACGTTGATCCCTGCAGCCAACAGCCGCTCGAGCTCGTCAACGTCCTGCCACAGCGGGTTGTAGCAGCACGCATCGGGAGCCAAGGCAATCAGCTCGTCAACGTCGTTGGTGGCGGTGACGCCGGTCGACTCAGGCCAGCCACACAGCTCGCCCGCATCCCTGCCCACTTTGTCGTCGCCGTGGGCGTACACGCCGACCAGCTCGAGGTCTGACCGGGCGAGGATCGCATGGAGTGAGCGGCTGCCGATGTTGCCGGTCGTCCACTGGATGACGCGCAGAGGCCGGTCGAAGGTAGGCGGAGTCATGGGCTCAAGTAGACCATCGACGCAGATCGACCAGACGACAAAGCAGGGGTCTCACTGCGAGGATGGCGGGGTGCGTCGCGTCGTGACTCCCCTCCTCGCCGTCACGGTGGCCATGGTGCTCGCGGACTCTGCTGTCGTCACACTGGCACTCCCGGACATCCTTCAACACCTCGATGCGTCGGTAGGTCAAGTCGCGTGGGTGCTTATCGCGTACAACCTGGTGCTCGGGCTCGGAGCAGTGCCCGCAGCGACGGCGTTCACGCGGGCCTCACCTCGCATCCTGAGCGCCATCGGAATCGCACTGTTCGCCGGAGCATCCGCCTGGTGTGCGGTTGCCAGCTCGATCGAGATGCTCATCGTCGCTCGATGCCTGCAGGCGAACGGCGGCGCCTTGGCCCTGATCGGGTGCCTCGAGCTGCTGGTGGCACATCGCGGAGAGCGCCGCGGCGTGGCTACCTGGGTCGCTGCCGGTGTGATCGGTACGGCGATCGGGCCCGTCGCTGGCGGATTGCTCACCCAGTCGATCTCGTGGCAGTCGATCTTCATCGTGCAGGTGCCGATCGCCATGTTGGCCGTGCCTGCCGCGCTCGCCGTACGCGCAGCACCGGAGACCCGGCAGGATCGTCATCGCCCCGCCCTACGCCCCAACGTGACGCTCGCCCTCATGTCAGCCGCGCTCACGGCGGCGCTGTTCCTCCTGGTCCTGCTCTTGGTGCAGGGCTGGGGTCATTCGCCAGCAACGGCAGCCATCACGGTGTCTGTGGTCCCGCTCGCTGCACTGGCCGCCCGCCCGATCGCACGCGCCTTCCGCCCGCCGGCCGAGGTCGAGATCGCAGTCGGCTGCTTCCTGGTCGCCGGGGGTCTGGTTGGGCTCGCGATTCCACCGTCCTCGCACTTGGCGTGGAGCATCGCTCCTCAGGCACTCGTCGGCCTGGGTCTCGGCCTGACCGTCGACCAGCTCACCACCAAGGCGATGGAGCTGCGCCTCCCGCGCGTACGCCATGCGGGCTGGACGATCAGCGCACGTCACATCGGGGTCGTCCTGGGATTAGCGATCCTGACGCCGGTGTTCACCGCGGACCTTAGGGACGCCCAGGTGCCCGCCCAGGAGGCCATCACGTCACTGGTGCTCGACGCGCCACTCTCGCCGGAAGACAAGATCGCGGTCGCCGAGGCACTCGGCAGCGATCTCACTGATCAGCAGGGACAAGTGCCGGACCTGAGCCACGCATTTGCGACCCTCGATCTTGACCCATCCGCGCGCGTCGCCGCAGCCCAGCTTGAGCGAGACCTCAACGCGCAGGTGGAGCGAGCCGCGACACTGGCGTTCCGCGACTCATTCCTGATCGGAGCGGGCTTGGCGTTGATAGCGATGCTCACCGTCATCAGACCTCGCCGACGGAGGACGCCATGACCGGCTTGCCTCGTTGGGTCGGACTGCCGTTAGCCGCGCTGATCCTCGTGGCCGGAGTCGTCGGAATCCAGCTCGTCAACGGTGGGGGCACGTACGAGCCACTCAAGTCGGCTGACCCTTGCGTCAAACGAACCGTCACCTCGCAGGCTGACGGCATCGAAGGTCTCACCGAACGACTCGTGCTGCTCGGCATCGACGGCGCGGCTTGCACTCTGCAGGTCAGCCGCGAAGAGCTGACCCTGGAGCTCGCGCAGCCAGGCAGTCGCACGGACTCCGAAATCGATGCGCTGCGCGACGGTCTGCTGTCGGCGGTCGATGAGATGAACACCGACGGCACCCTGCCGCCCGCCTCAACCCTGGTCGACGAAGCTCTCGAGTCCGCTGACCTCAACGGATTGCTCAAGGGAGCGATACGCGCCCTGCCCGGCTCGGTGATCGACGCTGCGCTGAAGACCGACGACGTCCTTGACCGCGCGATCGGGAGCCTCGACCTGCGCACACTGCTGGCGAATCTCGAGGACCAGAACCAGCTGGAGCAACAGGTCAGCGTTGCAGTCACCGAAGCCGTCAAAGACTCCCTGCTCGACCGACTCCGCAACCTGCCGTAGGTGGGGTGCTGCGTCTCAACCTGGTCTCATCGTCGGTCGCCAACGCCGAAGTGGGCGTACCGTGGGCAGCATGGGCTTCTTGGACAACATTCGCGACGCTGCAGAGCAGTTCAGCGGCGACCAACGGGCGGCTAGTGATCAAGCCGTAGCCGCCGCTCTGCCACCGGGCACTGTTCTTCCGCGGCGGGTCAACGTCAGGCTGTCGCCTCGGTTCGGCGACGGCACACTGGTGGCGTTCTTCGGCGTGGTCGGTCTTGCGCCTGAGGACTGCTATGGCGTCTCGCCCGTTCAGTCGAACGACATCACGATCGGCTGGGATGTCTACTTCCGCTCCCGCCCAGAGCACGAGGCCGGACTCGCCAGTTGGGCTACAACCGCGGGTTGAATCCCGTCACGCGTGCGGACGAACGCTTGGCGTATGACTTGTTCTGCACAGTCGGGTACTCAGCCACGATGAAGGCCGTCGCCGAACGAGCCGGCGTCGCCTACAGACGGTCTACTTCGTGTTTCACACCAAGCCCGAACTGCTCAGTGCAGTCACCGAAGACATCGCCGCCGGCGAGCCCAACCCGCTACCTGTGGGGATGCGGCCGTGGCACGAGGAGGCGCTCTCGACCCTCGATGGGCGCAGGTCTCTCGCGCTCGTGGTCGAGAACGGCGTGGACATCTACAGCCGGGTGGCGCCGTTGGCTCACGCGATCCGCGAAGCCTCACTTGTCGACTCCGACGTCGACGCGATGTGGTCGCAGATATCGGTCAGACGCAAGGCAGCCATGGGTCAACAGATCCTGGCGCTCCGCGAGCACGGCCAGCTCCGCCGCGACCTCGACACCAGCCGAGCGACCGACATCCTGCACGCCCTGCTAAGTCACGAGACGTACCTCGATCTGGTCCAGCGCAGCGGCTGGGGGGTCGAGCAGTTCAAGGCGTGGCTTTACGAAGCCCTCTGCGCTCTCCTGCTTGACCCCGAAGCTGTTGCGGCGCCCGGTTCACGGGACGCGGTGACCGGACTCTCGTTCGCCGAGGTCGACTAGGAAGTGCGAGTCGCTACGGCTGCACAGTCGAGCGCTTTCAACGTTCGTCCGACAGGCCCAGACCAGCTTGACGGGCAACGATTGCGGCCTGCCCCCGGTCTGTGAGCTGGAGCTTGGCGAGAATGTTCGACACCACGTTGCCGACCGTCTTTGGAGCCAGCGCGACCGCGCTCGCCATTTCCTGGCTCGCTGCCGCCCCTCGCCCGGCTCTGGTCAGGAACTGACGACGACCTCTGGTGGGTGGGTTCTTGCGCTGAGCTCGATCACTGCTTGGTCGCCACCCAGGTCCCGTTGTCATCGCCGCAGCTTGGGCCTGAGGAATCGTCACCTGACATTTGGTCACCGTTCTTGTTGCCCTCAAAGAGGACCGTCTCAGCACCCTTGACGGCACCGAAGGAGATGGTCGACCCGCTGACCTTTCCACTGACAGATCCGGTCGGCACACACGAACTGTCGATTGTGGCTGTACCTTGCAGTTCAGATCCGGTCTCGGTGAAGATAAGGGTGAACCCGCCCGTCAACCCGTCGAACTTCCTGCTGGCGAACGTCCCCGTCCAGGATCCCGCGTAACCATTGCCAGTGGACTCGGACGGGCCGGGGCTCGACGACTGGGTCTGTCTGGTGGTGGGTGAATCGGACGAGGAATGAGCCGAGCCACCACCGCAGCCAGTCAGTGACGCTGCCAACACGGTCAAGAGGATCGCGCTGGCTCTTCCAGCTACCATCGTGTTCATCGAGCTGGCAGTGGGGGTAGGTCGAATTCGTCGTTGCTCATCCTCAGCAAGGCCGCGCTGACGGCCACACATCCGAGAGCGAGCACCACAAGCCCAGCGCCATGGACGCGATGGTCGAACGACAGGAACGGGTGCGTAAAGCCGCCCAAGGCGACGAGCGCAGCCGCCCAGGCCGGCACGGCACCACTCTTCCAGAGCGCGAGACCGATCAGGATGGAGCCAATCAGGATCGCGGCGATGAAGCCGAGCCCACCGAGACCGACCCGCGGATCATTTTCGATGGCGTCCATGAACTTGCCTGTCGCGGCAGGGTCAAAGCCCTTGCGAGCGGCCACCCAGGCGAGCGCGTCGCTACCGATATTGAGAGGCAGCACCATCAGGAAACCACCACCCATGATGGTCGTGGCCCACGTCGTCAGCCGAGGTGCGCCCCGGCGAGAAACCAAAGCCATCGCGAGGATGGAGGGGACGACAAGTACGACGAAGAGGACGTCCAGCCACTGCAACCAATTGTACGCGTGGTCGCTGGTAAAGGCCTTGATCTGGTCGACACTGTGGTCGTAGTTGGCTTCCAGGACGATGTACTGGATTCCCTTGGCCAGCCACGGGATCGGTACGACGACTGCCAACAGCACACGCCAGAACTCGCGGGAGTCGTGCATCGTCTTCGTAGCGGATGTCTCGACGGCACTCATACCGCGACCGCCGAACGAGCATGCGGCCTGTAGACCGCGGCGCAGACGACAGCAAGGGCCGCGAGCACCACGCCGATCGGCCAACCGTCGAGGCCGGCGAAGCCCGCGACGATCGCGCCCAACAGGTTGGCCGAACCCACGGCGATGATCGCTGGGACGCCCCAGCTCTTCCCGGTGACGACGCCGATGGCGGCGACGAGCGCTGCGAACGCCAGCACCACGCCCAGGATCTTCCAGCCAAGATTGATGTCTTGGGCGATTTGGCCGACGTTGGCCAGGGCCATGAGCAGGGTGACTCCGATTGCGGACCATTTGACGATTGCCATGATGACTCTCCTTCAGTTCGACGGACTAGATATCCCCAGCGTCTGCGAGGCGCCGTTCCCGCTCCCAGAGCGGGCCATCACGAGTAGCCGGGAACCGTTCCCGAGTCCCCGGGATCCCATGTCCATTGCGATCGGTGTCGGGCATGCTGGGGACATCAAAACGACCGCGCCTTCCTTCTCCAGACGCCACGCCGTCGCGATGGCGGCGGTGCTGCTCGCGCTGTCGATTGGCGCGGCGATTGCGGTGATATGGGTCGACCGCACACACTCGGTCGGCGCGGAGCTCCTCAACAACCCAGAGACGACAGCGGCCGAGCTCTTGTGTTTCGGCACGGTGGGCGCAGTCCTGATCGCGAGGCGACCAGATCTGCCCTTCGGCTGGCTGCTCGGGATCGGAACGATCGCCGATATCCTCCTCGTCGGTGTCGGGGTGCCCTCACTGGCTCTGGCGCACAACGGGCGCGGGGGCGAGCTTGCCATCTGGGGACTCTCCCTGGGCGTGGTGCAGTGGGTGCCAACGGCAATGATCGGCATCATCAACGTGCGGTTCCCGTCGGGGCAGCCGTCCAGCACCCTCGGTCAATGGCTCGACCGTGCCCTCCGCTACGGCATCGTGATCGGTTTGATCGGCAACTACCTCAGCGACTCCATGACGAGGGACGCCGAGGAAGCAGTAGGGCCCCTTCAGGCCCATCGCTTCGTCGATGGCACGTGGATCACACCGATCGGCAATGCCGCGATCATCTTGATTCCATTGCTGATTCTGCTCGGCGCCTTGGCCGGCATCGGGGTGATTGTTCGGTGTTTCAAGGCATCTGGGATCGAGCGACGACAACTGCAGTGGCGTGCTGCTGGCGCTGCTTTCTCGCTCGCACTCTTCCCACTGGCCGTGGCGGACGCACTACCCACCGCTGTCGATGTGGTTGCGCCACTCGTATTCGTCTCCACATTGGTCATTCCCATACTTCGCTACCAGTTGTGGTCGGGCGCTCCGGTGTCCCGTCGCCGCACGGTCGGGCCGCTCGTGTCCCGCCGTACCTTGATCGAGGTTCACGAGGAGGAGCGGCGCAGACTGCGCCGCGATCTGCACGACGGACTTGGCCCTCTGCTCACTGGATTGCGCCTCAACCTCGACGCAGCGCAAGCGCAGCTGGTCACCGATCCAGAGAAAGCTCTCGAATACCTGTCCACGGCACGTGAGACTTCAGCCGAGGTGATCCACAACCTGCGCGGCCTGGTCCACGGGCTCCGCCCCCCAGCTCTTGACGAGCTCGGTCTGGCCGGCGCCCTTCGTGCCCACCTGGCTTTACTCGCGGACGGCTCCAACACGGCGTTGTCGCTTGCCATCGATGACGACTTGGACGTTCCTGCCGCTGTCGAGGTGGCGCTCTACCGAACCGCGACCGAAGCCGTCACGAACGTGGTGCGTCACGGCCAGGCACGGCACTGTGTGGTGTCGACAGCGAAAAGTGGGGGCGACGTGACTCTGACAGTCGATGACGACGGGCCGATCTCTGACATCTGGCACGCCGGCGTCGGGCTCACCGCAATGCAAGAGCGCGCGGTCGAATTGGGCGGTACGTTCCTTGCCAGCTCCGGACCTGACGGGTTCCACATAAAGGCGACCTATCCATGGAGGAGGGTATGACGACCGTCGTCCTCGTCGACGATCACCCGCTGGTGCGGCAGGGGATGCGTGCGGTGATCGATGCACAGCCGGACATGGAGGTGGTCGGCGAGGCATCGGATGGTGACCAAGCCGTGAAGGTGTGCATCGAACGAAAGCCGGACGTCGTCCTGATGGATCTACAGATGCCGACGGTGAATGGCATCGACGCGACGAAGCAGGTGCGGGCGAAGTGTCCCGATTCCTCGGTGCTCGTGCTCACGATGTACGACGACGACGCGGCAGTCTTCGAGGCAGTTGCATCGGGCGCTTCCGGCTACCTACTCAAGGGAACGGACGGAGCCGACATCGTGGCGGCTATCCAGGCCGCGGCTGCCGGTCAGGCCGTCTTCGGAGCCGATCTGGCCAAGCGGATGCAGTCGTGGTTCCAACGCGCACAACCGGTCGTCAGTGCATTTCCCGAGCTCACCGAACGTGAACGCGAGATCCTCGACGGTGTCGCGTCCGGCATGACCAACCCCGAGATCGGCGCGAAACTCTTCCTATCGCCCAAGACCGTCGCCAACAACGTCTCGATGATCCTCGACAAGCTTCAGCTTGCGCACCGAGCTGAAGCCATCGTCAAGGCCCGCGACGCCGGGCTCGGCGGAGGAACCCTGTCGACCTGACGTACTCACCCAGCAGACGCGCCGACTACCGCGACGCTAGTGCTTGGGACGTGGGTGGGCGGCGAGGAAGGACCAGATCTGTGCCGCCGATGTGCTCATCCAGGGGTGGGTGCCGCCGGGCACGGTCACGAACTGGACCCCGATGTCGGTCGGGCAACCTCGCCAGGAGTGAAGTTGGGCGCCGACCAGTGTCGGATCAGGTCCCTCCGTTGGGCTGTTTCCACAACCGTCGGCGGCGGCCAGTGTCGCCACTCCCTCCTGCGGGGGCCTGAAATCTGCTTTGGACCGGCCGGAGCCTTGCCCACCTGCCAGTGGGACGTTGGTGTCGGCCGTGCCGTGAATGTGCAGCAGCGACACCGGTTCGGACGGATGGCAGGGCGCGTACTCCAATGTCGCCGACTGCACCCCGATCGCTGCGACCGTATCCGCGATTTGGCAGGCGGCCCGGTAAGCAAGCATGCCGCCGTTGGAAATGCCGGTGACGTAGACGCGCCGTGCATCGATGTCGTAGCGAGCCGAAAGGGAACCGATCAGGGTACGGATGAATCCGACATCGTCGATCCCCGTTCGCGCGGCGTATCCGCAGCAGCCACCGGCGTTCCAGCTGGACACCACCGACCCGGGTCGCTCCGCGTCGGGGTAGGCGACGATGAACCCGTCGCTGTCAGCGAGATCGTCGAATCCTGAACTCTGCTCGAATTGCGCGCCGGACCCACCGCCACCGTGAAGCGCGATCAACAGAGGAACCGATCCGTCCTCGGCCACCTTGGTTGGGACATACAGGCGATAGCTTCGGGCCTGACCGTCGACGGTCAGGCTCAGCGCGCTGTGACCGGTGTCAGTGCCGCTGGACGTTGCCTGTGACGTGGGGTCCGTCGCCGTACTTGAGGAACCCCCGGCGCAACCCGAGAGCACCGCGGCAAGCGCACCCGTCGCCACCAGAGCAATCATTCGCAGCAACGTGTAGCGGGCCATCTCACCATCCTGACCGAGCCACGTGTGTGTTCTGTCAGCGGCTCGTACAGGTCCGGTAAGGGGCGGAACCCTCTACCAGCGCGGCTGCCACTGCTTGCCGGTCGATCTTGCCGGAGTGCGTCAGGGGCAGCGCATCTACGAGGTAGGTAGTCTTCGGGCGCTTGTAGGGCGCCAGGTGCTCGGTGGCAAATGCCTCGACCTCATCGTTCGTGACGTCACCAGAAATGACGGCGCATACCCGCTGGCCCCACTGCGGATCGTCGAGTCCGACGACGCAGACGTCCCCGACCCCGTCCAGCTCGGCCAGGATGCGCTCCACCTCCGCGGGATAGACGTTGACGCCTCCGGTGATGATGAGGTCGCTGCGGCGTCCCTCGATATAGACAAAGCCTTCGTCGTCGATGCGGCCAAGATCACCCACGCTGAACCACGCGCCGTCCCACGCCGCGGCGGTCTTGGCCGGGTCGCCCCAATACTCAAAACGCGCAAACGCTGGCGGTTCGCACCACAGCTGGCCGTCGACCACCTTCATCCGGCGACCCGGGCGCGTGCGTCCGACGGTGCCGGGATGTCTCAGCCACTCGGCTGAGGGGCACACCGTGAACTGGCCCTCGGTCGAGCCGTAGAACTCCACCACGGCGGCCGCGCCGAACACCTCGATGGCGCTCCGTTTCAGCTGCTCGGGGCATGTCGAGCCAGCGTGAGCGAGAAGCCGGAGCTGCTCGGCCGCGAACGGCCCGCCATCGAGCACGCGCTGCAGCTGCGCGGGTGCCATGAATGTGGAGGTGACGCCGCCCTCGAGCGCCGCCCTGACCTCGATCGCGTCAAAATCGCCCGGTACGTGCACGGCACCCCCGGCGAGCAAGGTGTACAGCGCGAAGCGCAGAGGTGCTGAATGACTCAGAGGCGAGCAGACCCAGTGCTCGTCGGCGGAGGTGAAGCCCCAGCAATCGAGCTCGTCCAGTCGCAGACCCTCCGAGGCGTCTTCGTCCAGCCAGCCGCTCCACACCGCCTTGGGGCGCCCAGTCGTACCTGACGTGAAATGGAGCGGACGACACTGGAAACGGTCGTCGAGCGCTGGAACGTCACCCGGATCGACCTCCAACGCAAGCAGGCTGCGGCACGTCTCGTCGTCGATCACAACGCTCGGCGTCACGTCAGCAAGCATTGATTCGCGCTCGTACGCCGTCAGCTTGGCACTCAGCACGATCGGGGCGAATCCTGCCCGCAAGCATCCGAAGATCGCCGCGAGCAGCTCGGGCGAGTTCGGCGCACAGAACGCCACCTGCTCGCCGATCTTCACTCCTTGCGAGTGCAACCCCGCCACGAAACGTGCCGCCAATACGTCCGCCTCAGCCCGGTCGATGCGGTACGCCGGATTGGCGGTGACGACACGACTCATCGCTGACCTTTCCTCGAGCGGTAGCAACAGGCTACGGACAACAAAATAGGGCGTAACGCGAACGTTGAGTGCTCGTTACTGATTGCGTAGATGGCAAACTCCCTCCCGCCTCTGCGTATGCAGGCCCGGCCCGTGGACTCCCTCCCGGCCGGGCCTTACGCATTCCTTCGAGCGTGGGCTGCTGCGGGCGAGGCGCGACCCAGCCACTCGGCACGTGCGACGCATAGGATCCCGCCATGGACAGCAGAAAGACTGACAGGAGCGAAATCCCCAAGTCGGCCACAGGAACTTCGGTGCAAGACGCTGCCTGGACACTGCCGGAGGCCATGACAGGTAAGGCAAGCCCCGCGAAAGCAGCGGTCGGGGACGTGCCTGTCTTCACTTACATCGCCAGCCTGCCACAGCCGCAGCGCGGCATCGCCGAAGCAATCGATGCGCTGGCGGCCAAGACGCTGCCCGACCTCCAGCGCTCAGTGAAGTGGGGGATGGCCTACTACGGCGTCGGCGACGGGTGGTGCTTCAGCTGCGGCGGCTTCGTTGGCCACGTCAAACTCATGTTCATCAATGGCACGGCGCTCGAGCCGGTGCCGCCGGTGACGCCGGTAGGGATGGGCAAGGCAACCCGTGGGGTCGAGCTCGAGTCCGTGGACGACCTCGACGAAGCCCTGATCGCCGCGTGGATGAAACACATCACGTCCGTTCCCGGTCTCGGGGGCACGAAGCGTTGAACCGGGTGCCAGCGTGGGACGAGCTCAACCAGCGGTCGATCTCTCGATGAGGTCGAGATCGCGCACACAGAACCGGTGGTGCTCGAACTCCTCGCCGAGCACGGTGCCCAGGCATTGCCGCATCGATCGTCCGCGTGCGTACGGCGGCCACATGTCGTTGTCGGGGATCGGTGCGGGCTCCTGGAGCTGCTCGGACGTCACCGCGTCCAGCCAGCGCTCGAGCTCGGTCGACTGTTCATCGCGGACCGCCAAGACCTCGTCGAGCGTCGGGTCCGCCGACGGGTCGAGACCCTGTTCCTCACGGTTGGGCACGGACTCGATGCCCAACCCCATCGGGGTGAACAGATCGGCCGAACTGAGGCAACAGCGCCGAAACCATGAGTCGTGGACGAAGACCAGGTGGCGCAGCGTCTGCACAGCCGACCACTCATCGTTCACGCTCTCGTGTTCTATGCCGGGTGATTGGCGCATGCGCGTCACTGTCTCTGCCCAGTCGTTGCGCAGCTGCTGCCACCCTCGGCGTACGTCGGCCAGGTCGTCGGAGCGGATGAGCAGGCGGACCGGGTGACGACGGTCGAGCTCGGCCTCCACGTACTCCATGACTTCGACGCCGTTCACCACGAGGTTGGTCACCAACCCGTCGATCACGGCGTCCTGCATGACAACGCCGATCAGGCGGGTGTTGCTCATATTGCACTCGCGGAACTCCGCGCGCTGCAGGTCCTCGTCCACGTGCCGTTTCATGCTTGGCAGGCTATGCACGACCTCCGACACCTCACACCGGCAGGCGCTGACGCCAACGCGCCGATTCAGACGTTGAAGCGGGACGAAAGTAGGGGTTTTTAACCAGTGTCGAAAACCGTTGAAAAGGCCCTCTGAACTGCGGAAACGTCACAATTCGAGGGTTGGTCGTCATTGACCAAATCGGACTCTTTTGGAACTTCTTGCGGACTGTTTGCGGACCGCTAGAGCCCTCAGGAGTCAAGATATATTCGCGCCCTAGTCAGTCCAATCACGCTTGCTCGATGGTACGTCCCGACGGACAGTGAACTACTGGCCCAGCGGTGCAGAGCGTTCCGACCCCGAAGAGGATCCGCTCATGCGGAACTCGCAATCGGGTCGAGCGTGTCGAGACCCAGGCTCCGTGCTACCTCGCCCATCACCGCGTCGCGGGTGACCAATGCGACCTTAGGTCCGAGCAGCATGCAGGTAGCGATGTGGATCGCGTCGAGCGACTTCACGTGGGTCTCGATCGCCGCGGCGGACTTCAGCACTCCTTCGTCGATGCCGATCAGTTCGATCCGGTCGAGGATCACGTCAGCAAGAGCAAGGTCAAGATGCTCACGGCGCAACACCCGAGTCAGCTCCAGGCGCAGGAGGACCGATGAGTAGATCTGCTCACCGGACGCGAGCGCCCCATCAAGCCAGGCACACGCCCGAGAATCGCCTCCCGGGAGGATCACGTGTAAAGCGATCGACGAATCGAGATACCAATGACTCAACGGTCTTCACGCATCTCGGCGTACAGCCTGTCGACGTCCTCGGGTGAGTACCAGGGCTTGATTCCTCGTGTGCCACGGACCGCCATCCAGGTCACAAGACGGACTTCATGAATCTCAACA
>CAZWZC010000031.1:0-26219 GCA_964638755.1 uncultured Aeromicrobium sp.
CACCATGGGCAACGTCATTGCCCAACGCGACATCCAGAAGGTGTTCCCGGCCGACGAGTTCTCCTGCATCGGCATTGCCGGCAGCGCTGGGCTTGCGATCGAGCTGGTCCGCCTGTTCCAGGTCGAGCTCGAGCACTACGAGAAGATCGAGGGCATCGTGCTCTCCGCCGACGGCAAGGCCAACCGACTCGCTGCCCTGATCCGCGGCAACCTCGGCCTCGCCATGCAGGGTCTCGCTGTGGTCCCCCTGTTCGCCAGCTTCGACCTGGAGACGGCCCACGGCCGCATCTTCTCCTACGACGTCACCGGCGGCCGCTACGAGGAGCACGCGTTCCACTCGGTCGGGTCCGGCTCGGTCTTCGCCAGAGGTGCTCTCAAGAAGCTCTACGGCCCCGACCTCACCGAGGGCGACTGCGTCACGGCCGTCATCCAGGCACTCTATGACGCCGCCGATGACGATTCGGCGACCGGCGGGCCTGATCTGACCAGGCGTATCTTTCCCGTCGTTGCCGTGGTCACCGCCGACGGCTACCGTCGCCTCGCCGACGACGAGGTCGGCGCGATTGCCGATGATGTCATCGGGGGCCGACTCATCCGTCCCGATGGCCCGATCGCCCCGCTGAGCTGAGAGGAGATCGCAGATGACTCAACCGTTCTACGTCTCGCCCGAGCAGCTCATGAAGGACCGGGCTGACTTCGCACGCAAAGGCATTTCCCGCGGTCGCAGCGTCGCGATCGTGCAATATGCAGACGGCATCCTGTTCGTGTCGGAAAACCCCTCCAAGGCCCTCCACAAGATCAGTGAGATCTATGACCGCATCGGCTTTGCCGCTGTCGGTCGCTACAACGAGTTCGAGAACCTGCGCATCGCAGGCGTACGGCTGGCCGACATGCGTGGTTATGCCTATGACCGACGCGATGTCACCGGGCGTGGCCTCGCCAACGCGTACGCCCAGACTCTTGGCACCATCTTCTCCGCAGGTGGTGAGAAGCCCTACGAGGTCGAGATCTTCGTCGCCGAGGTGGGCGACACCGCCGAGCAGGACCAGATCTATCGCCTGACCTATGACGGCTCCGTTGCCGACGTGCAGGGTTTCGGCGTGATGGGTGGCCAGAGCGAGCAGGTGGAGACACACCTCGGCGCGCACTTCAAGGCCGGAATGCCGCTCAAGAAGGCCATCAAGGTTGCCGTCGCCGCCCTCGGCAACGATGTCGAGCCGGCTCGCACGGTGGAGGCGTCGGCACTCGAGGTTGCCGTGTTGACCCGAACCCGTTCGCACCCGCGCAAGTTCAGGCGAATCAGCGAAGCAGACGTCATCGAGGCACTCGGGGCCTGACACACGCCGATCGCGAGCGGTTGTGCCGCGGGAGTTGCTCACACACGACTAGGCTGAGTGCATGGATCGGCGGATCTTCGGAATCGAGAACGAGTACGGCGTCACGTGCTCGTTCAAGGGCCAGCGCCGGTTGTCCCCCGATGAGGTCGCGCGCTACCTGTTCCGCAGGGTCGTCTCGTGGGGTCGCAGCAGCAACGTGTTCCTGCGCAACGGTGCCCGTCTCTACCTCGATGTCGGCAGCCACCCTGAGTACGCCACACCTGAGTGCGATGACCTCGTTGACTTGGTCACGCACGACAGGGCGGGGGAGCGCATCCTCGAGGGCCTGATGATCGATGCCCAGCAACGGCTTGCCGACGACGGTGTCGAAGGCGACATCTATCTGTTCAAGAACAACACCGACTCAGCAGGCAACTCATACGGCTGCCACGAGAACTACCTCGTCAGCCGGGCAGGGGAGTTCAGCCGACTGGCCGATGTCCTCATACCGTTTCTTGTATCGCGCCAGATCATCTGCGGCGCTGGCAAGATCCAGCAAACCCCGCGAGGCACCATCTTCTCGGTCAGCCAGCGAGCAGAGCACATCTGGGAGGGCGTCTCCAGCGCCACGACGCGATCCAGGCCGATCATCAACACCCGGGACGAACCGCACGCCGACGCCGAGCGCTTCCGCCGCCTGCACGTCATCGTTGGCGACTCAAACATGAGTGAGACGACGACGCTGCTCAAGGTGGCAACAACCGATCTGGTGCTCCGGATGATCGAGGGCGGTGTCTCCATGCGGGACATGACACTCGACAACCCGATCCGCGCCATTCGTGAGATCTCACACGACATGACAGGTCGCAAGAAGGTCCAGCTGGCCAACGGCCGCGAGCTGTCGGCGCTTGAGATCCAGGCCGAGTACTTCGGCAAGGCGGCAGAGTTCGTCGACCGTCACGGACTACACACCCCGACCATCACCCGGACCCTCGACCTTTGGGAACGCACGCTCAAAGCTGTCGAGTCCGAGGACCTGTCGCTCGTCGAGCGGGAAGTCGACTGGGTCATCAAGTACAAATTGCTCGACCGCTACCGATCGGTCAACGGACTCAGCTGGGGTGATCCGCGGATTGCCCAACTCGATCTGGCTTACCACGACATCCGTCGCGACCGCGGGATCTTCTACCTCCTCGAGAAGAAGGGCGCCGTCGCCCGAGTCACCAACGACCTCGATGTGTTTGCCGCCAAATCCGTACCCCCGCAGACGACTCGAGCGAGGCTGCGAGGTGACTTCATCAAACGGGCACAGGAGCGGCGCCGTGATTTCACCGTCGACTGGGTGCACCTGAAGCTCAACGACCAGGCGCAGCGCACCGTGCTGTGCAAGGACCCTTTCCGTTCGCACGACGAGCGGGTGCAGAGGTTGATCGACGGTATGTGAACGTAGGTTCCTTTGGCACTGTCGATACGATGGTCCACGGCCCGTCCACCAGATCAAAGGTTCATTTCGTGCGTCGTCTCCTCGTGGCAACTGTTGCCGCCACCAGTTTGGTCCTTTCCGGATGCGGCTCCGACAGCGCCGGAGGGGGACTCGACAACGTCACAGTCAGCAAGGCGGCCAATCCCAAGGTCAAGGTTGACAAGGGATTCACCGCCACCAAGACGACAACGCGAATCGTCAGCCCCGGCAGCGGCCTTGCACTTGCCTCCGGCGATGCGATCAAGGTCAACTATGTCGCGATCAACGGCCGCACCGGCAAGGAGTTCGACAACTCCTTCACCAGCGACAAACCGCTCACGTTGACCCTGTCTGAGACCTCGGTCCTACCAGGCTTTGTCAAGGGCCTCAAGGGCAAGAAGGTCGGCAGCCGGGTTCTCGTGGCGATTCCGCCCAAGGACGGCTTCGGGCGTGCCGAACCCGACCTCGGCATGAAGAAGGACGACACCATGGTGTTCTTGTTTGACGTCGTCGCCAAGGTCCCCACAGCCGCGGCCGGTAAGCCCAAGGACCTGCCCAAGGACCTGCCGAAACTCGTGCTCAACTCCGACTCGGAGCCATCGAAATTCGAGAGGACCAGCTCGACCGCAGCCAAGAAGGACAAGGAGAGCGCGGACGTTGTCATCGAGGGCGACGGTCCCGCGATCACGCTCGGCCAGACGCTCAGCGTGCACTATCTCGGCCAGATCTACCCCTCCGGCAAGATTTTCGACTCCTCGTGGGCGCGCAAGGCACCATCATCTTTCCAGCTTGCTGAGGGGCAGCTCATCAAGTGCTGGACCGACGAGCTCGTGGGCAAGAAGGTCGGCAGCCGTGTCGTGCTGGTGTGCCCGGCCGACGTTGCGTACGGTAAGGAAGGCAGCGGTGAAAACATCCAGCCCGGCGACACGCTGATCTTCTCGATCGACTTGCTCGACGCTTCCTGACATCCTCCTCTCATGGCCGAGCGCAAGACCGAGAGGTTGATGAACCTCATCTTTGCGCTCTTGGTGAGCAAACAGTTCCTCACCAAGGTCCAGATCAGGGACGCCATCGCCGACTACCGTGACGCACCGAGCGCTGATGCGTTTGATCGGATGTTCGAGCGCGACAAGGAAGAGCTCCGCGAGCTCGGCATCCCGGTGGAGACCGGTGGCAACGACGCCTACTTCCACGATGAGGTCGGCTATCGCATCCGGCGCGACGAGGCTGAACTTCCTGACCTCGAGCTCACCCGTGAAGAAGCGGCCGTCATGGGGCTCGCAACCCAGGTCTGGGAGCACGCGGGGCTCGCCAGCGATTCGACGACCGCATTGATGAAGCTCAAGGCCATCGGTGTCGATGTCGACACCTCGGTGCTGCGCATGGCTGAGCCCAAGCTGTCGACCAATGAGCCGTCGTTCGACGTCATGTGGGACGCCGTCACGCGCCGGATTCCGGTGTCATTCGTGCACGCACGACCGGGCGCCGAAGCAATGGAACGTCACCTGCAGCCATGGGGGATCATCTCGTGGCACGACCGTTGGTACGTTGGCGGATTCGATCTTGATCGAAGCGGTCCGCGTCTCTTCCGCCTGTCTCGGATCGTGGGCGGGCCCACGACGACCGGATCGCCCGGGTCGTATGAGGTGCCCGAGGGCACGGACATGAAGAAGATGGCACGCGGACTGATCCCGGCTCCGCTGGCGGAAGCGGCCGTACTGCGCATTCGCCGGGGTCGTGGACTCTCGCTGCGCAGGCTTGCCGAGGTGGTGACACCGATAGATGACGATATGGACGAGGTGGAGATCCGCTACGCCTCGGACTGGGAACTTGCCTCTGAGGTGGCGTCCTACGGGCCGGATGTCGTGGTCGTCTCACCTGAGTCCGTACGTGATGCTGTCGTCAGACGACTTGAGGCCGCTGTCAGCGGGACGGTGACCGAATGAGCAGGTCCCGATCGCAGGTCATACGAATGCTCGCGCTGGTGCCTTATCTGCAATCGCACGGCGGCATTCCCGTCAACGAGGTTGCGGCCGAGTTCGGGGTCAAGCCCAAGCAGATCCGAGATGACCTCCGACTGCTCATGTACACCGGTATCGGTGAATATCCCGGAGAGCTGATCGACTTCGATCTCACAGCTCTTGAAGACGACGGTGTGGTGGCCATCCGTGACGCCGAGTTCATGACCCGCCCGATGCGGATCAGCACCCGCGAGGGAGTCGCGCTGATCGTTGCCCTCCGCACGCTTCGCGCCTCAGCCAGCGGCGAGGAGCTCACCGTCATCGACAGCGCGTTGGCAAAGCTCGAGGCTGCCGTCGGGGACACCGCCGCAGCACCCATTGACGTGATGCTCGACGAGGTCGACCCGGCGATCCACAAGACGATCGTCCAGGCCCTGGCGACCGGTAAGCGGCTTGAGCTGACGTATGCCACCGCCTCACGCGACGAGCAGACCGACCGGCAGGTCGACCCCCGCCGGCTGTTCACCGAGCAGGGCAAGCTCTATCTCGAGGCGTGGTGCCTCAAGGCCGAGGACCTGAGGTTCTTCCGACTCGACCGGATCGTCGCCGCAGAGCTGACCTCATTTGACGCAGAGGAGCACGACGTCACACCGCGGGACCTGTCAGCTGGCTTCTTCACGGTGGGTGACGAGACCCCATACGCGTTGGTTGATCTGCACCCGCGCGCCCACTGGTTGACGGAGTACTACCAGGTCGATCTCCTCGAGCAGTCAGAAGACGGGATCTGGCGTGCCCGCCTCTACGGAGCCGACTGGGGATGGCTGCGCAGACTGGTGCTGCGCAATGCCGGATCCGTCGCGGTGGTCGAGCCCCACGAACTCGCCGCGGACGTGGCCGGTCAGGCTGCTCTTGCGCTTCGCGCGTACGATGAGCACGTAGCGTCCAACAAGGAGTAGCCATGTTCCGTCAGATCGGTCCGACAGAGGTTCTCGTGATTCTCGGTGTCGTGCTGCTGCTGTTCGGCGGCAAGAAGCTTCCCGAGCTGGCGCGTGGCTCGGGCCGAGCGCTTCGCATCTTCAAGTCCGAGGTCAAGGACTTGGGAGACGACGCACCGGATGACTCGTCCAAGCCAGAGGCCCTCGAGTCGGCTGAGGCGGACAAGAAGCCCGAACAGGGCTGAAGTTGGCGCGTCGCCGCGGCACGCCTCCTTCTGGAGGCACGATGCCGCTCGTCGAGCACCTGCGTGAACTCAGACGACGTCTGGTCTTCGCGGTGCTGGCGATTCTCATCGGCACCGTTGTCGGCTGGATCATCTATCCATCCGCGTTTGAGTTCCTGAAGCAACCGTATGTCGATGGCATCGCGCCCTTGCTCCAACGCAAGGGCTTCGAGGCGAAGCTGGTCCTCAGCGGCGGAGTCGGCAGCGCATTCAGCTTTCGCCTCAAGTTCGCGCTCGTGATCGGTCTGGTGATCTCTGCGCCGGTGTGGATCGGCCAGATGTGGGCGTTCATACTGCCAGCACTTCACCACAATGAGCGACGATGGGCCTACCTCCTCACCGCGGTTGGCGCTCCGCTGTTCGCAGGTGGTGTTGCCGTCGGCTATCTGGTGCTGCCCAAGGGCATCGAGGTGCTCATCGGCTTCGCCCCCGATTCGGTGGACCTGCTGTTGACGCTGGGGGACTACCTCAACTTCGTCATACGAACGGTGCTCGTCTTTGGCATCGCTGCCCAGATCCCGCTTGTCGTGGTCCTGCTCAACCGTCTTGGCGTCGTGAGTGCGAAGCAGCTCGCATCGGCGAGGCCGTGGACAGTGATCGGCATCTTCGTGTTCGCTGCTGTGGCTACCCCCAGCACCGACCCGCTGACGATGTTGTTCCTCGCAGTGCCGATGACGCTGCTCTATCTCGCGTCAGAACTCGTTGCCCGCCTGACTGACCGGCGCAAGGCCGCGGCCGTACCGGATGAGCTACCTGACGACGAAGCGTCCCCGTTGGACTGACATCGTCCGGCCCTTGAAACTCGAGCCTGGTGATGGTGGGTCTGAACGTTGGGCGGTGACCTCCCCGCCCATCAGGTGTATCGGGACGGCGAACGACTCGGTTCGCTGCCCATGACAACACGCATCTGTCCCGGGGCGCTGCGCGTCTTCGCACCATAGGTGCCCGCGTACGCTGACAGGCATGACGAGTCCGGCTGAGCAGTACGCAAAATCCCGGGCGGATCAGAAGTTTCCACACCTGGCGGCTTTCCGCGGGCTCTACGACTTCGGACTCGACCAGTTCCAGATCGAGGCTTGCAAAGTTGTCGAGAGCGGACATGGCGTGCTGGTCGCCGCTCCAACGGGCTCAGGAAAGACGCTGGTCGGCGAATTTGCCGTCCACATGGCACTCGCGACAGGTCGCAAGTGCTTTTACACCACACCGATCAAGGCGCTGTCCAATCAGAAGTTCACGGACTTCGTCGCGCGCTACGGCGCCGCGAATGTCGGCCTGCTGACGGGTGACAACACGATCAACGGCGAGGCGCCGATCGTCGTCATGACGACCGAGGTCCTGCGCAACATGCTTTATGCCGGATCAGGAACGCTGACCGGCCTTGGATACGTGGTGATGGACGAAGTGCACTACCTCGCCGACCGCAGTCGCGGCGCCGTGTGGGAGGAAGTCATCATCCATCTTCCCGAGTCGGTCTCCGTGATCTCGCTGTCGGCGACGGTTTCCAATGCCGAGGAGTTTGGTGCCTGGCTCACCGAGGTACGTGGGGATGACACGGTGACGATCGTCGAGGAGCGGCGACCCGTACCGCTGCACCAGCACGTGCTCGTCGGCCGCAAGCTGTTCCCACTGTTCGAGTCGGGTGGCACGGAGGTCAACCGTGCCCTGGAGCGGATCGCGCGCGACGACTGGCAATACTCCCGCATGCACAAGGGACGGCCCAAGAAGGGCGCTCAGCGGCCGCGCAGCCGCCACCGCACGCCCAGCCGCATCGAACTGGTCGAACGCCTCGACGCAGAAGGTCTGCTGCCTGCGATCACCTTCGTCTTCAGTCGCGCCGGATGCGCAGCGGCCGTGCAGCAGTGTCTGGACGCCCGCCTCAGCCTCACCACTCCCGAAGAGCAGGCGGAGATCGCGGCTGTCGTGGACGAATCCTGTGCACACCTGCCAGATGCCGATCTTGAGGTGCTGGGCTACCACGAGTTCCGGGCGGCGCTCGTACGCGGCATCGCGGCTCACCACGCCGGGATGTTGCCGACGTTCAAGGAAGTTGTCGAGGTGCTGTTCAGTCAGGGCCTGGTCAAGATGATCTTTGCGACCGAGACACTTGCGCTTGGCATCAACATGCCCGCACGCTCTGTCGTGATCGAGCGGCTGTCGAAGTGGAACGGTGAGACCCACGCCAACATCACGCCAGGTGAGTACACCCAGCTGACCGGCCGCGCCGGTCGACGCGGAATCGACATCGAGGGACACGGTGTTGTGCTGTGGCAACCCGGGCTCGACCCCAAACAAGTTGCCGGCCTTGCGTCGACCCGTACATACCCACTCAACTCCTCGTTCCTTCCGAGCTACAACATGGCCGTCAACCTGGTCGGGCAGGTCGGCCGTACGACTGCCCGCGAGTTGCTCGAGCAGTCGTTCGCACAGTTCCAGGCAGACCGTGCCGTGGTTGGCATGGCTCGACAGATCCACAAGGCCGACGATGCGCTCGAGGGATATCGCGAGTCGGCGCAATGCCATCTCGGCGACTTCATGGAGTACGCGGCCCTGCGCCGGGAGATCAGTGACATCGAGTCCTCAGGCGCACGACAGCGTCGTTCCGCTGACCGAGAGGTCGTCATCGAGTCGCTGGTCGGGCTCAAGCCGGGCGACATCATCAATGTGCCGGCTGGACGCTGGGCGGGCGTCGCCGTCGTGCTTGATCCCGGCACCCAGGCCGACCGTGAGGGACCACGCCCCATGGTCCTCACCGCCAACCGGCACGCTCGACGGCTGGCGATGGTGGATTTCCCAACTCCAGTTCATGTCATCACCCGCATACGCATCCCCAAGTCGTTCAACGCGCGCAATCCGCAATCCCGCCGCGACCTCGCCTCGACGCTTCGAAATCACGCAGACGGCATCGCCTGGAAGCAGAAGTCGCCCTACCGTGAGCACGCACCGCGCAAGGATCCCCGCATTGACGCACTGCGCGAGAAGATGCGCGATCACCCCTGCCACGACTGTCCCGATCGCGAGTCTCACGCCCGGTGGGCCGAGCGTTACCAGAAGCTTGAGCGTGACACCCAGAACCAGCGTGGGCGCATCGAGCAGCGCACCAACACCGTGGCCCGCCAGTTCGACCGGGTCTGCGAAGTCCTCGATGTGCTCGGCTACCTCGACGGCGACGAGGTCACACCTGACGGCAAGAAGTTGCAGCGTGTCTACAGTGAGCTCGACCTGCTTGTCAGCGAGTGCATACGCGAAGGCGTCTGGGATGACCTTGATTCCGCGGAGCTGGCGGCAGCGATCAGCGGGCTGACGTACGAGACGCGCAATGCCGACGATGCCCCTGCGCCGCGATTTCCGAACCGGAAGCTGCGTGACGTTGCCGACGCGATGGGCTCGCTGGGCGCCGACCTTGAGCGACTCGAGCGCGACCACCGGCTCAAGTTCCTGCAGCAGCCAGACTTCGGGTTCGCCCAGGTAGTCTGGGAGTGGGCATCAGGGGCGTCGCTTGATGACGTCCTCACCGACATGGAGCTTGCGGCCGGTGACTTCGTACGCGCCATGAAGCAGCTGATCGACGTCGTGGCCCAGGTTGCCGATGCCTCGGGAGGTGGCCCGCTTCGCAGGACGGCTCGCGAGGCCCTCGACCTGCTGCGCCACGGCGTGGTGTCCTACACGTCCATCACGAGCTGAGAGCTTCGAGCACGCGATCCGTCGCACCGCCCGTGCCCCAGCGTTCACCGAACTCCCTGAACGCCTTCTGCTGGTCATCCGTGAGCGCCTCGAGATTCCACGCAGCAACTTCGCAGGCATCTCGCTTGACCGCGACGACAGTGCGCGCCGCCGCAATGTAGTCCGCTGAGTCTTTGAGCGACTGCCGTACGCGGGGCTTGATGGAGCTGCCGGGGTCGTCTGCGGCCGCAATGATGCCGTCAAGATCGTGGAACTCGTTGAGCAGCACGGCGGCGGTCCTGTCGCCAATGCCGGGCACGCCAGGAATGCCGTCGGACGGATCGCCACGCATCACCGCGTAGTCGACGTACTGCGAGGCGTCGATGCCGTAGCGCTCGCGCATCCACGCGTTGTCGACGAGATCGGGATTGCCGACGCCGCCGCGTGAGGTGTAGAGCACGCGTACGGATCGCGTGTCGTCGACGAGCTGGAACAAGTCGCGATCTCCGGTGACCACGTCGACCGGTCCGTCCCATTCGCTGCTGAGCGTGCCGATGATGTCGTCGGCCTCCGCGCCGGCCGCACCGATCACCGGTATGCCGAGCAAGGCCAACGCTTCGGCGATCAACGCCACCTGCGGCCCGAGCAGGCCCTCAGTCGTGTCGCCCTCTGCGCCGTCCTCACCGAGTCGGTGTGTCTTGTACGTGTCCATCAGGTCGACCCGCCACTGCGGCCGCCAGTCGTCGTCCCAGCACGCCACGATCGCCTCGGGGTCGTATCCCGTGCTGAGCGTGGCGACGAAGTCCAACATTCCCCTCAGTGCATTGACCACGGTGCCATCTGGCGCCTTCATGGAGTCCGGTACGCCGAAGAACGCGCGGAAGTAGAGGCTGGCACTGTCGAGGAGCATGAGTCGTCCGGTCACCAGCCCATCCTCGCACTGGGTGGCGCCGGTATCGTCTAGGCGTGGACAGATGGCGCAGAGCACAGGAATTGGCGGCTTCGGAGGGCATTGACGTCCTCCTCGTCACACCAGGGGCAGATCTGCGCTACTTGACGGGTTATTCGGCACTTCCACTGGAGCGTCTCACCTGTCTGGTCCTCCCTGCGCACGGTGATCCGACGCTGGTCGTCCCTGCACTGGAGGCGCCCGCTGCGAAGGCATCGGGCGTCGCTGTCACCATCGCGTCCTGGACCGAGCTTGATGACCCGTTCGCGCTGGTCACAAAACTTGTAGGCGATGCCGCGACGGTCGGTCTCGACGACCACATGTGGGCTTCACGAGTGTTCGCCTTGAAGTCAGCCCTTCCCAACGCCCGCCAGGTTCTCGCGGGAGCACTCGTACAAGAACTACGCATCCGCAAGACCCCCGACGAGGTCATCGCCCTTCGCGAAGCGGGTCAGGCGATCGACCGAGTGCATGCACGCATGGGGGAGTGGATCCGACCCGGACGCACCGAGCGTGAGGTCGGTGCCGACATCGCCCGAGCGATCATCGACGAAGGGCACGAGACAGTGGACTTCGTGATCGTGGGATCCGGGCCCAATGGCGCATCCCCGCACCATGAGCTCTCCGATCGGATCATCGAGGAGGGCGACCCCGTTGTCGTCGACATCGGTGGCACCAACCACGCGGGCTACTGCTCGGACTCGACACGCAACTACCTCGCCGGGGGTTCCGTGCCTGGCGAGTACGCCGAGTTCTACAGTGTCCTGCAAGCGGCCCAGCGAGCACAGCTCGACTACGCGAGGCCGGGCGTCACCGCCGAGTCGGTCGACGCCGTGGGACGCGGCATCATCGCCGACGCTGGGTACGGCGACCTGTTCATCCACCGCACCGGGCACGGCATCGGTCAGGAGACACACGAAGAGCCCTACATCGTCGAGGGCAGCGCCCTGGTGCTCGAAGAGGGCATGGCGTTCTCGATCGAGCCAGGCATTTACCTCGAAGGACGCTTCGGTGCCCGCATTGAGGACATCGTGGTCTGCACGGTCGATGGTCTCGAGGTGCTCAACAACCAGCCCCGAGAGCTCATCGCCCTGTGACAAGGCTGCGAGTCGCCGCACCCGTCGCGGCGGTTCTCGGAGTCATCTGCTCGTCGGACTTCGATCCGCTGTCGATTACGTACGCCATGGTGATCGGCCTGGCGGGTCTCATCTGGCTTGCCCGTGAGCTCCGGGATGCGCGCAAGCGCACGGTCATCGTTGCCGGGTTGGCGTTCGGCGCCGCGTTCATGGGACCGCTGATCTGGTGGATGACCGCAGTCAGCAGCGCCGCCTACATCGGTCTGGTGCTCACCGAAACGGTGTTCTTCGCACCGATCATGCTCGCGTTGCGCGCAGCCGCCCGCCTCCGCACCTGGCCCTTGTGGTGCGCGGCAGTCTGGGTGCTCGGCGAGTTCGTCCGGTCGGTGTTCCCGTTCACGGGCTTTCCGTGGGGCCGGCTGGCACACACCTCGATCGACACCCCGTTCAGGTCGTATGCGCGTCTGGTCGCCATGCCGGGCACTAGCTTCGTGCTGTTCGTGATCGCTGCGCTTCTGCTTCTCGTCGTGACGGCATCGACTGCTCGTCGACGCGTTGCAGCGGCGCTGACGATCGTCGGGCTCGTCCTGCTCGGGCTGGTTCTGCCGACTGGGATCGCCTCACAAGCGGACACGCGACAGGTTTCACTCGTACAGGGCGACGTGCCGGGTGTCTTCCTCACCTGGCCGATCGGAGAGATTTTCGAGCTCCATGCCAAGGAGACTGACAAGCTCGCGCAGGACATCGAGTCCGGCAAGACGGCCAAGCCCGACATGGTCCTGTGGCCCGAGAATGCCACCGACATCGATCCGTACCACGACCAGGGAGCCAGAGCCCGGATCGAAGGACTTTCAGCCCGTATCGGCGCCCCGATTCTCGTGGGCGGGTTGTTCGACGGCCCAACGACCACCACGTCCTACAACGCAGGTGTCGTGTGGGACGCCAACGGCCCGGGGGAGCGCTACGTCAAGCTCAAACCGGTGCCATTTGGCGAGTACGTCCCGTGGCGAAAGGAGGCTGGCGCGGTCTTCAGCCGCCTTGCACGTGACATCCCGCGCGACATGCTGGCTGGGCACGAGCCTGGCGCCATCCAGATCGGCGACACCGTGATTGGGGACACGATCTGCTACGACATCGCGTACGACTCCGTCACCCGACGCGCCATTGACGCCGGCGCGCAGGTGCTCGTGGTCCAGACGAGCAATGCCGCCTTCACCGGGACGTCCCAGCCGGAGCAGCAATGGGACATCTCACGTCTTCGGGCGATCGAGACGGGTCGATGGGTCGTCGTTCCGTCCACGAACGGCATCAGCGGTGTCGTCAACCCTGACGGCCACGTCGTCGAACGGGCACCGATGCACAAGCCAGCCATCGTCAACGCCGAGGTCGGCCTTGCGGACGGTTCGACGCCAGCGTTGAAGATCGGTGCTTCGCTGGAGTACCTCCTGGTGGCCCTCGGTCTGGGAGCATGGTTCCTCGGCACACGAAGGAAGGATGCATGATCGCCCATGGGCACGCTCATCATCATCCCGACCTACAACGAGGCCGAGAACATCAGCTGGATCACCGAACAGGTGCTGGCACACCAGCCGCAGGTCGACATCCTCGTCGCTGACGATGGCTCACCCGATGGCACCGGCGACATTGCCGACCAGCTCGCCGAGCATGACCCGCGCATCAACGTCATGCACCGCGGGAGCAAGCAGGGACTCGGATCCGCCTATCGGGCAGGATTCGCGTGGGGGCTGGGGCGCGGCTACGACATCTTGGTGGAGATGGATGCGGATGGCTCACACCGTGCGGAGGACCTCGGCCAATTGTTGACCGCCAGCGAACGGGGAGCTGACCTTGTGCTCGGGTCTCGGTGGGTCCCAGGCGGGGGCGTCGTCAACTGGCCCTGGCATCGCCGACTCATCTCGCGCGGCGGTACGTTCTACGCGCGCATGATGCTCGGGTTGCCGATCAAGGACGCCACCGGCGGATTTCGTGCATTCCGTCGCGAGACGCTCCAGCGGTTGCCGCTCGACGAGGTTGCCTCGCAGGGTTACTGCTTCCAGATCGACATGGCCCGCCGTGTCGTCAATGAGGGCATGTCCGTAGTCGAGGTGCCCATCACCTTCGTTGAACGGGTACGCGGTCACTCCAAGATGAGCGGCAACATCGTTCGCGAGGCCCTCTGGCGGGTCACCATTTGGGGCTTCCAACGCCTGCTACCTCGTGGCTTCCGTTCCTTCTAGACGAAGAAGACCCCGACCGCGCGGGTCGGGGTCTTGCTGGTGAACTAGGCCGACTTCTTGGCGGGTGCCCTCTTGGCCGCCTTCTTGACGGGGCGATGCAAATGGGGAGGACCGATCTCGCCGCCTCGAAGCAGCTCGAGCCGCTCGGTGAGGATCTCTTCGAGCTCCTTGACCGATCGACGCTCCAGCAACATGTCCCAGTGGGTGCGTACTGCCTTCTCGTTCTTGACGAGCGGCTCGCCACCTTCGACTCGTGTACCGATCTGACCCGTCTTGGGGTCTTCCCACTCGAACGGGATGTCGGCCTCATCGGCCATCGTCACCGAAAAGGTGTGCCCATCAGCGCAGACGTATTCGACCTGCTGACGGGGAGCCATTTCGACACCGCGCTCATCCTCGAAGCTCTGTGTCCCGAGTCGAGCGCCTCGCAATGCACGTTCTGCCATGGCAGTCCCCTTTCGTATGCCTTACTCCTTCCAACGTAGGGGATCGACATGAGATTCCCCTAAGCGAGAGGTGTTAGGTCACACACAGCCTCACACGAGAGCTGGCGGCTGATTGCCGGCCTCGATGATTCCCTTCTTGGGATCGAGCTTCCACAGCAGGAGTCCGCCGATGACGAAGAACGCGATGAGCGCCAGGATTGCTGGCCGATACGAGTCGGTGAGCTGGTGCACGACTCCGAAAACCAAGGTGCCGAGCCAGCTCGTTCCGCGCTCACAAGCTTGGTAGAGGCTGAAGTACTCCGCCTCACGGCCGCGTGGGATGAGATTGGAGAAGAACGAGCGTGACAGCGCTTGCGTACCGCCGAGCACCAACCCGATCGCCACGGCAAGCAGCAAGAACGGTGCGATCTGCTTCTCTGGAAGGAAGTATCCGAAGCACACCACAAAGACCCAGACCACCAGCCCACCGAGGATCGTGCGATGACTGCCAATACGGGCGGCGAGTCGGCCGAAGATCAGAGCTCCGCCGAACGCGACGAACTGCACGATCAGGATCGTGGCGATCAGGACGCTCGGGCCGAAGCCGAGCTGTTTGTCTCCGTAGACCGAAGCAGAGTAGATCACGGTCTGAATGCCGTCGTTGTAGAAGAGGTACGCCACCAGGAACAGTAGCGTCTGCGGGTAGTTCTTGAGCTCCTTGAGGGTGCGGAACAGCTGACCAAAGCTGCGCTGCATCAGTGTCACGCCCTCCTCGGGCGCCACACCGCGCGGAGGCCGATCCTTGATGCCGCGGTAGGGGATGAACGTGAAGTAGGCCCACCAGATGGCAGCCGACAGCAGGCTCACCCGCACAGCCATCTCGGTAGAGAGCCCAAAGGGCTTGATCGTCACGATCGCGAGGTTGACGGCGAGCAGCAGACCGCCCCCGAGGTATCCAAAGGCCCAGCCCTGAGACGAAACCCTGTCACGCTCATCTGGTTCCGCCACCTCGACAAGGATCGCGTCGTACACGACGATCGACGATGCATAGAACAGGTTTGCGACGACCAGAAGGCCAGCACCCAGCTGCCAGTTGGTGCCGGTGACGAAGAACATCAGCGCGGCGACGGCTGCACCCGTCCAGGCAAGACGAGCCATCAGGGTCTTCTTGGACTGCACTCTGTCAGCGACTGCACCAACGATCGGCAGGATGAACGCCGAGATCACCGTTGCCAGGGTGACGACATAGAACACGAGCGAGCCGGCTGAAACAGACAATCCCAGCACCGAGAGATGTTCGGTGCACTTGCGATCCTCGTCGCCGACGAACCCGCATGCGGCGCGTTCGGCGACGCTGGTCAGGTACGGCGCGTAGAGCACCGTGGCGATGGTCGTGATGTACGCGGAGTTGGCCCAGTCGTAGAAGAACCACGACTTCTGCTCCTCGTTGGCGTTGAACCTGAATCTGCTTGAACTCATGCGGGTTCCTTCCACGTTCCACGGTTCACGAGGACATCCTTGAGAATGTCCGTTCGGTCGGTGATGATGCCGTCAACCCCGAGATCGAGAAGGCGGTTGATCGAGTCGGCATCGTCGACGGTCCACACGTGGACCTGGAGTCCGCATGCATGTGCGCGATCAACGAATCGACGGGTGACGACGCGGATGCCCCGACGGCTCTCGGGGACCTGCAATGCCACTGCTTTATTGACCCGCCCGCGTCGAAGCAGCGGTAGGGGGAGCAGCTTCACCATGGCCGCCTCACGCCTCGATGTTGCCGTCGCGACGCCGGGCAGACGTGCGCGGATGCGCTGCAGTCTGGCATGGTCGAACGAGGCGAGGCACACTCGGTCGATCGCGTCATAGTCCTCGATCACCGCGCAGGTCTCGTCGACAGCGTCGTCGGACTTCACGTCGATGTTGAGCCTTGCGTCCGTGAACGCCTTGATGAGCGCCTCAAGCGTCGGAATGGGTTCGCGACCGGCGAGCAGCTCGGCGTCGATGAGGTCGGCGGTCATGGACGCGATGGACGCTGCGTTGCCCGTCATCCGCTCTAGTGTGTCGTCATGAAAGGCATAGACACGCCCGTCGGCCGAGACGTGGACATCCGTCTCGAGGTAGCGGTAGCCGAGCTCGTACGCGTGGGTGAACGCCGCCATCGAGTTCTCGACACCAATGTTTGGCTCGACCAAGGAACCGCCACGGTGCGCGAAGGCAATCGGCGTGGGGGAGTCGAGGTAGGCGCCGGACACAGCCACACGTTATGCCCTCAGGGGTGCAACTGTCCCACCCATTCGCTCGCCAAGGAGCGGAGCGACCGTGAGGCCGAGGAACGAGGCCGAGGCGTAGTGAGTTGACCCCGAACTCTGGGATCCGACCGTTGCGTCGCCTCGGCCTTCGGCCTCACGTTCGGCCGCGGGCGGTCTCACTTGCGAGCGATCAGCCGCTCAGATGTCGCGGAAGGTCTCGATCTGGGCGCCCAGCGCGTTGAGTCGCTCAGCGAGATCTTCATAACCGCGATTGATCACGTACACGCTGCGCAGCACCGACGTGCCCTTGGCGGCCAGCATCGCCAGCAAGATCACGACAGCAGGACGCAGCGCCGGCGGGCAGACCAGCTCGGTCCCGCTCCAGTGGGTCGGCCCGTCGATAAGCACGCGGTGCGGGTCAAGGAGCTTGACCTGGGCCCCGAGCTTGTTGAGCTCGGTGAGGTAGATCGCCCGGTTCTCGTAGACCCAGTCGTGCAACATCGTCTGCCCCTCAGCAGTTGCTGCAATCACAGCAAAAAATGGTAGATTGTCGATGTTTAGGCCGGGGAACGGCATCGGGTGGATCTTGTCGATTGGTGCGTGCAGCGCCGATGGATGGGTCGTGATGTCGACGAGGCGGGTCTCACCGTTCTCGGCGGGGTACTCTTCGCTGCGGTCGTATTGGAAGCCCATCTCCTCCAGAAGCGCGAGCTCGATCTCCATGAACTCGATGGGTACGCGGCGCACCGTGATGCTCGACTTGGTGACGATCGCGGCCGCGATCAGGCTCATGGCCTCGATCGGGTCCTCGCTGGGGGCATAGTCGACGTCGGCGTGGATGACCGGCTTGCCGGTGACCCGGAGAGTCGTGGTGCCGATGCCCTCGATGCCCACGCCGAGCTTGACCAGGAAGAAGCAGAGGTCTTGAACCATGTAGTTGGGGCTCGCATTGCGGATGACCGTGACGCCGTCGTGCTTGGCTGCAGCGAGCAGGGCGTTCTCGGTGACCGTGTCGCCGCGCTCGGTCAGGACGATCGGCCGCTCCGGACCGACTCCAGACGCGGTCGTCACGTGATAGCTGCCTTCTGTCGCGACCACTTTGAGACCGAACGGACGCAGTGCAGTCATGTGTGGCTCGACCGTGCGCGTGCCGAGGTCGCACCCGCCCGCGTAAGGGAGCTCAAAGTCGTCGTAGCGATGCATCAGCGGGCCGAGGAACATGATGATGCTGCGGGTACGACGAGCCGCTTCGGCATCCATCGCGGCGAGATTGAGCTCAGCGGGTACCACGAGCTTCAGATCGTTGTCATCGTTGAGCCAGGTGAACTTGACGCCGATCGACTCAAGCACCTCAAGGAGGCGATTGACCTCTTCGATGCGAGCGACCTTGCGGAGCACCGTGGTGCCGGAGTTGAGCAGCGCGGCGCACAACAGGGCGACACCGGCGTTCTTGCTGGACTTCACGTCGATCGACCCCGACAGTGTGGTGCCGCCGACGACCCGCAGGTGGCTCGGCCCCGACGTGCCAACAGTCACCAGCTCGGAGTCCAGCGCAGCGCCGATGCGCGCGAGCATGTCGAGGGTGAGGTTCTGCTGACCCTTTTCAATGCGATTGACCGCACTCTGGCTGGTCTTGAGCTCCGTGGCGAGCTCGGCCTGGGTCAGGCCGCTGTGTTGGCGGGCATCGCGGATCAGTACGCCGATGCGAGCCAGATAGTCGTCGCGAACACTCATGAGGACAATCGTATCTCAGATATGAGATAACTCAATCAAGCCCTCGTGAATGAATCTGCGTCGGTCTGACCGAGCTTTCGCGCGTCCTCCACACCGCCGAGCGTGGACGCATGCTGCCAGTAGATCCCATAGGCAATGTCTGAGATCGTGCGGTCATGGACCGGAAAGAGCGAGCCGGGGGAGACGCGGTGGACGAAGTCGACGGTCTCGCTGACCTTGGTCCACGGCGCAGAGAGTGGAAGCGCGAGTATGTCCACATCTGCCGGCGCGTACTCGTAGGTGTCACCCGGGTGGAACAGCGTCGGCTCCTCAGTGGCGCTGAGCAGTACACCAACGTTTGCCACGCGGGGGAGCGACGAGACAATCACGGCGTGCTGCGATCCAACACCGGTGACGGTGATGCCGCCGATCACAGTCTCGAGGCTGTCCGCGTTGGGTGACCAATCGCTAAACTCAAGTATCCCGGCGCTGTCTGGATCTGAGATCAATTGTGCGCCGGGGTTGCGCTTCACGAGCCCCGGTCCGCGATTGACGTCAATGTGATCGGCGTGCTGGTGGGTCACGACGATCGCGTCGAGCCCCTCAAGCGTGAACGTCTCATCTGGGCTGAACACGCCCGGATCGATCAAGATGCGAGTGTCAGCTGCCTCAACGAGAACAGCTGCATGTCCGAACCGAGTGATCTGCATGTGACCCATCCTGCACCCGGACCCAACTGGGTCGGCCTCGGCGTCGAACCGTTCGCATGGGACTGAGCCACGACGCGTATGCGCTCCTGTCGGGTCTGACCGCCCGCTGGACCGTTCGATACGGCGATCAGCTCCGGTTTGCCGGCGATGACCTGCCGGAACCCACGCCCAGACGCGTTCCGACGCGGCACGGTCGCGTACGCGTCTACGTCTATGCGCCGCCTGGTGCTGATCGCCCACCGTTGCACATTCATCTCCACGGCGGTGCCTTCATCATGCGGCACCCCGCCATGGACGACTTCTGGTGCCGGTTCCTGGTGGCCGAGGCAGGCGTCGCAGTCATCAACGTGGACTACCTGGCAGCGCCTCGTGTGCGCTATCCCGTGGCACATGAGCAGGCTCACGATGTGCTCGCCTGGCTCGGCATGAACGCAGGGGAGTGGGGGGTCGACCCCCATCGCATCTCCATTGGTGGATTCAGTGGTGGCGGCAACCTTGCAGCGTCGGCATGTCTTCAGGCACGCGACCGCGGGACACTCACTCCACGGTTGCAGGTGCTTGGCGTTCCATCGCTCGACGTGGCAGGAGACGTGGACAGCAAGCCGTCTGTCGTCTCGAATCCGATGATCGGCCCCGCTCTGCTGACTGTGGTCCGCAGGACGTACTTCAAGGACGCCCCCCGCCGCTGCGAACCGTACGCCTCGCCCTTGCTTGCCGAGTCGGTCTCGGGACTGCCTCCTGCAGTGATCTACACCGCTGAGTATGACTCCCTGCGAGCCGAGGGCGACGCCTACGCTGCTCGACTCAAGGCCGAGAACCTCCTCATCGAGCATCGTGTCGTGCCGCACCGCGACCACTACTTCTTGGATCCCGATCACCCTGACCAGGCACGCGAGCTGATGAGCGCGATGGCGACCCACATCCGTGAAGCGCTGGACTAGCCGAGAATCTTGCCGATCTCTGGCACATCTGGACCAAAGTGTCGGAACATCAGTGTGTTGCGAGCCTTGACCGATTTGGCCTGAAGTCGCCTTTCACCCCACGGAAGGCGACCCAGCGCAAAATGATTCACCACGTTGGGGATCAGCACCGTGAACGTCGCCCACGGCAACCGCACGGGAAGCTTCAGATCGCGCATGCTCTCCTTGCCGAGGAAGGGACGCAGCATGCTCAGCAGTCGGGCACGCGTGTAGGCGCGACCCACCCGCTCAAAGCGCCGAAAGTGCAGCAGTTCCTGGGCGTCCACTATCCCGTTGGCCAGCTGGGGTCCGGCTTCGGTGATGTCGGACTGCGCCAACAGCACGTGGTAGTTGAACGCGTGCTGCTCGCGCTCGGTGTCGAACAGCCAGTCGTCATCGACGCCGATGAGCCAGCCGACGTACTTCCACAGGTGCATGACGGCGAGCGAGTCCGCTGACGTGATCCGCATGCCCAACGCACGCACGCCGAGAAGGAACACACCATTGAAGAGACCCAGGGTTGCGGCCTGGTCGGACTGATTGATCGGCAGCCCCCAAGTGTTCGTGTCCCACCGATCTCCGCTCTCGAACCGATGGTTGACCATCGCGTGCATCAGCCGCACATGAACGGTCAGCTGGAATCCCTGTCCATCGCGGCGCATGGCGTCGTGCTCAGAGACGGCCACGCCCCACTTCTGTGTCTCACCCAATCGGCGAAGAGTCATGTCCCCAGCGAGTCCTCCCGTTGCGACCAGCAGGTCAGTAGGGCCGCCAAACCGGTACCCGCCTATGAGCGACAGCTGCAGCAGGACATCGGCACCGGTCTTGCCAGATCGGCGGTAGACACCTGCACCTTCGTTGATGAGATCAAAGTCGACCCAGTCGGGTACCTGCTCGACCGTGGCGAAAAAGTCACAAAGGGCTGGGGGAGGAGCCTCAACGGAGCCGACGCCGTGCGCGAGCGCCTGGTTGAACTGCGCCATCGTGACCTTGTCATCGCCCGATGACCTCATTGCGCGAGCCAGAGCCGCGCCGATCTCGTCTCGGGCCATGAAACGCGTCCCGATGAGTGCCATCTGGTCCTCGTCGACGGTCTTCACCCTGCCGACGGTTTTCAGTACCTTGCCGAGTCGAGCGCCTCGCTCTTCGCCTTGGCGAAAGCGTGACGGGGGACCAACAACCGTGTTGACAGTCATGTCCGAAGTATGACGCGAGCAATTGCTCGCATACAATTCGCGTATGTCACGCCCACTCCCGGCCAAGGACCTGCGCAAGACACCACGCCAGGAGCGTTCCCGCGCGATGGTCGAACGCATCATCGTTGCAGGTCAGACTGTGTTGCTGCGCGACGGTTACGAGAAGGCCTCGACCAACCGGGTGGCGGTCGAGGCGGGAATCAGTCCAGGCTCGTTCTACCAGTACTTCCCAGACAAAGATGCGATCCTGGCCGCCGTCATTGACCGGTACGCAGCCGAGCTCTCTAGGCAGCTGACGGCCGTTCTGGCCGACCGCCTACACGAGCCGGGGCCTTCGCTGGTGCGGGCGTCATTCGAGGGATTGCTTGGCGTTCTGACCGAGAACGTGCAGTTCCTGCGTCTGGTGGTGGAGGTGCTGCCTCGTGCACAGTCCGGCAGCTGGACTGGCGCCTTGGAGCAACGCATCGGCGACCTGGTGTCGGCGTATCTGTCGACCAACAAGTCGCAGACATCCATCACCGATCCGGCGACGTCGGCGTGGATTCTCGTCCGCATGGTTGAGCACCTCAGCGTCCAATATGTGCTCGAGCAGCCGACCATCTCCCGACAGACCTTCATCGACGAGATGGTCGCGCTCACCCTCGCGTACATCGGTCCAGACCCGACAGTGTGTGACGGTGCTCGCGACTGACTCGCAATCCCTGCACACAGGACCCGTCCTTGCTCGTACCATCTAGCGCATGAGCGAGCCCGACACCCGCACACCTCTGTCGACGGCGGCAAGGGCAGGAGCACTTTCGGGCGGTTTCGTCGCGACTCTGTGGGCCATCGAGGGTCTCGACCGGGTACTCCCGGGCGACTGGGAGTCGTACGGTGTGCAGCCGCACTCCGCCCGAGGGCTGGAGGGCATCGTCTTCGCACCGCTGCTCCACGGCGGCTGGGACCACCTGATCTCCAACAGCTTCCCGCTACTCATCCTGGGATTCCTTCTTGCCCTGTCTGGGTTCCGCACGTTCTTCATCACGACGGCGATCATCTGGGTCGTCGGGGGACTCGGGACCTGGCTCATCGCGAGCTCGAACTCGATCCACATCGGCGCATCGGGGGTGGTGTTCGGTTGGCTCGTCTTCCTGATCATTCGCGGCGTGTTCGCCCGGCGGCTGGGGCAGATCGTGCTCGGCATCGCGGTGTTCATGGCGTACGGCACCGTGCTGCTCGGCGTCCTGCCGGGTGATCCCAGCATCTCCTGGCAAGGTCACCTGTTCGGTGCATTCGGCGGCGCCATCGCCGCCTGGTTCGCACGAGACGGCAGCGACGAACCCGACCTGGAGGTCTGAGGAGGCCAGCATTCAGTTGATTCGTCCCTAGTGTTACATGTGACATGGCCACGACGCGCGAGCGGGCACGAGAGCATCGCCAACGGCTGTGAGCCCAAGGACTCAGGCCGGTCCAGATCTGGGTGCCCGACGTGCACGCTCCAGAATTCATTGCTGAGGCTCACCGCCAGTCGGCCGCAATCGCCGCAAGTGAGCATGAGGCTGTCGACCAAGGTTTCGTGGACGACATCTCGGTCGATTGGAACGGCGAGTGAGGCGAGGCGACATCCATGTTGCAGCCGCAGGAGGCGCCTATACGGACAAACCGCGTCCCGTGGTCATCGTCCAGACGATCGGTTCGATGCAACAGCATCGGTGACTATCTGTCCACTCACCACCAGCCGAGTGAGGCTGTGGCCATTCAGCCATCGCGCCCACGGCGTCACCTCCGATTTGTCCGATAATGCACATTATGTCAACTAGCGACTATCTTCGGATCCAAACCGCTCCCCGACGTGAATCAGCCGCGAACTTCGCCATTGAGGCAAGGAGCCTGACGCGTCAGGTGGTCGCGCTCCGCTGTGTTTGTGGCTGAGCACGCTGCCTTGGCGTAGGCACAAGCTCCTCGACCGGTTCTGGACCGCCGCGATAGTGCTTGAGGATCAGGAACTTCGCCATGACTTCTCCTCCTGTACGTCGCGACTCGTACGGCCGCGTTCACCACAAGAACGACGCAACCGAGGACTTCTCGACACTATCCTTCGGGCACATCTGCTCTTCCTATCTCCCCTCCGCTGAGTTGGCCGTCCGCTCTATGCTGGCCGCGTGGGTGAAGGATCTGCTCGCGACCGCGCATACCTGCTGCGATTGGAGCAGGTATGCAGCCAAATGAGCCATCCGCCCGGATTCGGCTGGATGCCTTCGACCGGCCAGCGTTCGATGGCCGTGAGCAGGGCTCGTAAACGCTGTCATCAGTCGAGGACTGAGAGCAGGTATTGCGTCCTGGTTGTTCCCTTGGTGAGCGGCGTGCCGGATGGCTGGCGTTCTAGGCGGCGATTACCGAAAAGACGTTGCCAGCAGGGTCTGTGAACCACGCGATGTCGGGGCCATTGCCCATCATCACGCCATCGTCGTCCTGCGGCATGCCGGCGTAGCGAGCGAACTCCACTCCCCTGCCGGCCAGCTCGCGCACGGCCGCCGTGACGTCATCGACGGGAAGGTTGAGCACCGTGAACTTCGCAGGCTCGTGCGCCTCGCCCTTCGGATAGACGAGCACATAGTGGTCGCCGCCGAGTTCGATCTGCAACATCCCGTCGGACTCGTTGACCGTTAAACCAACGACCTCCGCATAGAACACCTTGGCCTTGGCGGTGTCGTCCACCGAGAAACCACTGAACGGACGGTGAAATTCAGACATTGCAGCCTCCATGATCGTCAAAAACTTCCGATGAGTACCTCTGTCAGCTCGATGTGACAGAAGGAGGACTAGAAGCGCTCGGGGTCCCCCGCCCCCACGCGTACGACTTCGGCGTGACCATCGGAGTAGTCGACGACGGTGGTCGGCTCTGCGATGACATCCACGCCTGAATCGACTACTGCGTCAACTCTCCCATTGAGCTCTTCAGAGATCTCCCACGCAGAGGTCATCGGTGCGGCGCCGCCTGGCAGGATCAACGTCGATGACACGATCGGCTCGCCGAGCGCTTCAAGCAATGCCTGGACGACTCGATGGTCAGGGATGCGTACGCCAACTGTCTTCTTCTTGGGATGCAGGAGCCGCTTTGGCACGTCATGCGTCGCCGGGAGAATGAACGTGTATGCACCGGGCGTGGCCGACTTGATGGCCCGGAAGATCGAGTTGTCGACGTGGACGAATTGCCCGAGCTGCGCGAAGTCGCGACACACGAGCGTGAAGTGATGCTTGGCGTCGAGATCTCGGATCGTGCGAATGCGATCGAGTGCGTCGCGGTTGCCGATCTGTGCACCGAGCGCGTAGCCCGAATCGGTCGGGTACGCGATCAAATCGCCTGCGACGAGCATCGCCGCCGCCTGGTCGACGTTGCGTTGCTGCGGGTTGTCAGGATGGATATCGATGAATCGCACGTTGTGAGCGTACGGCCAATCAGCCGATCAGCACACAGCGAAGGGCCGCGCTCACGGCGTACGTGAACGCGGCCCTTCGCCGGATGTCACGTCAACAGACTGACTCCTCCGGGACCGACGAGCAGCGCCACGACGATCAGCACCACCCCCATCACGAAGTCGCGTTGGACGAGTCGCAAAACACCGAAGATTCCGATGATCACTGCAGCGATCCACAAGATTGTGTCCCACATGGCTGATGGCCTCCCTTGAATTTGTGGTATTTACCACGACCCCTATGTACCCAATTGGGCATCGTCGAATCGTATCGGCGCGTCGATGCCAGGTGTGCCCACCATATGGACGATGACGCCACATGGTGGGATGCAGCGATAATCTGACGCCGAGAAAATCGAGCTGGAGGTGTAGGTCGTGGTTGCAAGCCTGAGCTTCGACGAACGCCGCCAGCGCCAGATCGAGCACGACGACGAGCGGACGCTTCACCTCGCCGAACGCGAGGACCGTCTGGCTCCGCGTCGACCAAACGGAAGGCTCAAGGCCATCGCCCGGCACGCCGAGGTTCAGTTCGCTGCCACCGATGGCGCCGGGCTGCTCGAATGGGTCGCCGAGGAATTTGGCTACCGTACGGCAGTCGCCTGCTCCATGGCCGATGCAGTCCTCCCGGCGATCGTGGCCGAACACCTCCCCTGGGTCGACACGCTGTTCCTAGCGACCGGCTATCACTTCGCCGAGACGATTGGCACACGTGACGCAGTGGAGTCGCAGATGGCACTCACGATCGTCGATGTCACCCCCCGGCGCAGCGTGGCTGACCAAGACGTGGAGTTCGGCGAGCGCCTGTACGAGCGCGACCCGGCCCTGTGCTGCCAGATGCGCAAGGTTGAGCCCCTGCACGACACACTGAAGGTTTACGAAGCGTGGATCACGGGCGTTCGACGCGACGAGTCAGAAAGCCGCGCCGACACGCCCTACGTGACCTGGGATGACAAGAACGGCCTCGTCAAGGTCAATCCCATGGCTGCCTGGTCGTTCAACGACCTCCTCGACTACGCCGCCAAGAACGACGTGATCCTCAATCCGCTGGTCAGCGACGGCTATCCGTCGATCGGCTGTGCGACCTGCACCCGCCGCGTGGCACCGCACGAGGACCCGCGTGCGGGTCGGTGGTCCGGACTCGACAAGACAGAGTGCGGGCTTCACGCCTGAACTGCCACACCCACCCCGACAGGCACAGATGACACCGACCGACTATCGCCTCACGCAGCTCCAGTGGTTGGAGTCCGAGACGATCCACATCATCCGCGAGGTGATCGCGGAGTTCGAACGACCCGTTCTGCTGTTCTCCGGCGGCAAGGACTCCATCGTCATGCTGCATCTCGCGGTCAAGGCGTTCTGGCCCTCACCCGTGCCTTTCCCTGTGCTACATGTGGACACCGGCCACAACTTCCCGGAGGTGCTTGCATTTCGTGACGCCACGGTCGAGCGGCTCGATCTGCGCCTCGAGGTGTCCAGCGTGCAGGACTACATCGACGATGGACGACTTCGCGAACGGAGCGACGGCATGCGCAACACCCTGCAGACGCAGCCGCTGCTTGATGGGATCACCCACGGCAAGTTCGACGCGGTGTTCGGCGGAGGCCGCCGCGACGAAGAAAAGGCCCGCGCCAA
>CAZWZC010000032.1:0-19960 GCA_964638755.1 uncultured Aeromicrobium sp.
TTCGTGACCTGCCTGGTCGATCTTTTCCGCCCGACCGTCGGCTTTGCCTCGATCGCTGCCCCCATCACGGCCGGCACCATCCACGCCGCCGTCGCGGTGACGTGGGAGGCGCGCACACCGGTCGATGGGCTCGCCGAGCCTGTCTCGGCCACCGCCGCCGAGATCTCACGCCGTCTCCGCCACTGACATCTCCGCGTGACCTGGAGCGCAGGTTGGTCGTTGGTTACCACGGAGTGGGTAGGTCCTCTCCTCTGAACCCAGGAGCACCATGCGCGCACGACTCCTCCTCGCCCTGACCGCACTCGGTCTGACCGCCGCCGCCCTCGTGCAGCCTGCCAGCGCTGCCGAGCCGACCTACACGGTGCAGACGCTGCACTTCGCGGTGAATACCGGCCCGGACAACAACATTGCGTGCGACATAGTCGGTGACCTCTACCTTCCGAGCACGGCAACCCCAACAAAGCGCGTCCCCGCGATTCTCGCAACGAACGGGTTTGGCGGGTCCAAGGAGGATCAGGCCGGCATCGGCAAGGCATTCTCCGCGCGGGGCTACGCGGTGCTGTCCTACTCCGGGCTCGGCTTCGGCGGGTCGGGCTGCAAAATCACCCTCGACGACCCCGACTACGACGGCAAGGCCGCAAGCCAGCTCGTGAGCTTCCTCGGCGGCAAGACCGGTATCGCCTTCACCGATGCCAAGCACACCATCGCCGCACCCACCTTGAACGTCGTGCAGCTCGACGCCAAGGATCATGCCGGAAAGGTCTCGACCAACGACCCGCGCGTCGGCATGGTCGGCGGCTCGTACGGCGGGCAGATCCAGTTCGCCGCCGCATCGGTTGACCCCCGGATCGACACGATCGTCCCGATCATCACGTGGAGCGACCTGTCGTACTCGCTCTCCCCGAACAACACTTCCCAGACCAAGGGCGTCCAGACTTCGACGCCGGGTGCGGCGAAACTCATCTGGGCCCTCGGCTTCTCGGGACTGGGCGTGGCAAACGGCGTGCAGAACGCTCCGGCCGATCCGTCACGTCTCATCGGCTGCCCGAACTTCGCATCCTTCGTCTGCCCCGCTCTCGTCACAGCCGCCGCCACAGGCACCCTCGACCCGAGCACAACTGCGTCACTGCGCCACGCGTCGGTCTCCAACTACGTCAAGAAGGTCAAGATCCCGACTTTGATCGTGCAGGGTGAGGGAGACACGCTGTTCAACCTCAACGAGGGCGTTGCCAACTATCGCGCGCTTCAGGCCCAGGGCACTGAGGTCAAGATGATCTGGCAGAAGTGGGGTCACTCCGACAGCGCCCCCGCACCAGGCGAGCTTGACCTCTCCAATCCCGACCCCGCAACTCAGTACGAGACCAAGCGCATCTCGGACTGGTTTGAGCACTACCTGCGTGGAAAGAATGTCAGCACAGGTCCCGAGTTCTCCTATTTCCGCCACTGGGTCACCTACAACGGAATCGCGACACCGGCGTACGGCAACTCCTCGACCTATCCCGTGGGCACCGCGACCAAGTACTACCTGTCCGGGTCGGCGCTGACCACGAAGGCCACCGGTCTTGCCGCAGGCACCCAGAGCTTCCTGACTCCTGTGGCCGGTGTGCCGACATCGCTCGATCCGCTCGATGTGATCGGGTCATCCCTGCCATTGCCCGAGACTGACCTGCCGGGTACAGCCGTTTTGTGGTCGACCGGCGCGCTCGCAAACAAGCTCGATGTCGTGGGCTCCCCCAGCCTGCGGATCCAGGTCAGCTCACCGACTGCCGCGCTGACGCAGGGCCTCGGCTCCACCGGACAGCTCGTCCTGTTCGCCAAGCTCCTTGACGTCGACGCTGCTGGCAAGGCGACCGTCATCAACGACCTCGTCGCACCCGTACGAGTCCCGAACGTGACGAAGCCGTTCACCGTCACGCTGCCCGGAATCGTGCACCGGTTCGCACCCGGCCACCAGTTGCGCCTCGTCATCGCCGGAGGCTCGACCAACTATCGCGGTGGGTTGACCCCGAACCCGGTCAGCATCACCACAGGCTCAACTGGTCAGATGCTGACACTCCCGATCGTCAAGTAGCCCCGAGTGGCGCAAACCGCCCCGCGACTGGCGCAATCTGGCTGAAATCCAACGCGATTTCGAGCCAATCCGCGCCACTCGATCACGGCCTTGATGGGTCGGTAGGTTGGTGGCATGGAGCCGGGCAGCGAACAGTGGCGGAATCAGCAGAGCCGCGACCTCCTGGCGTTCGCCCGGCGATCCAGGCGGGAGGCCGGGGCCTTCGCGTGGCTCGACAATGACGGCGGCTTCGACCCAGACGCCAACCTGCAGCTCTGGATCACGGCCCGAATGACGTACGTGTTCTCGCTCGCCCACATCGCCGGGGGGACCGACGATGCTCTTGCGCTCGCCGAGCACGGCGTACGGGCGATGGCGACCATGTTCCACGACGACGAGCACGGCGGTTGGTTCGCGGAGATCGACGCCAATGGCAAGGCGGCACAAACGGGCAAGTTCTGCTACGAGCATGCGTTCGTGCTGCTCTCTGCATGCGCGGCAAAAGCAGCGGGAGCCGACGGTGCGGAGGCACTGCTCGACGAGGCTACCCAGGTGCATCGCACGAGGTTCTGGGACGCCGACGCTGGTCGCTGCCGCGAGGAGTGGAATCGCGACTGGTCGATCCTCGACGGTTATCGCGGTGCCAACAGCAACATGCACAGTGTCGAGGCCTATCTCTTCGCTGCCGACATCACCGGCGACGAGGTTTGGCGCCATCGAGCGCTCGCGATCTGCGAGCGCATCATCGGCATCCACGCCCGAAGCCACCAGTGGCGCATCCCCGAGCACTACGACCACGACTGGACACCGATCGCCAACTACAACGTCGAGAAGCCGGCCGATCCATTCCGCCCGTTCGGCGCAACTCCGGGGCATGCGTTCGAGTGGTCGCGGCTGCTTGTGCAGCTTGCTGCGGGCCTCGGCGAAGCACGTCCCTGGATGATCGGGGCCGCCGTAGAGCTTTTCGACCGGGCAGTTGGTGACGCGGTGAGCGACGATACCCCGGGGATCCCCTATACGACCGACTGGCACGGCGCACCGGTGGTGGAGGAACGTTTCCACTGGGTGATCGCCGAAGCCGTGCTGGCAGCCCACGCCCTTCACGCACACACGGGTGGGGCGATCTACGGCGGCTTCATCGACCGCTGGTGGTCGGAGATCAACGAGTACTTCGTGGATGAGCGCGGCTCGTGGTGTCATGAGCTCTCCTCGACCATGGGACCCTCGGCGCGGACGTGGCCGGGCAGGCCCGACGCCTATCACGCGTTCAACGCCTTGACCCTGCCCGGCCTGCCTCTGGCGCCCTGTCCCGCGTTGACTCTCGCCCGGTCGACCCGATGACGATCCTCGTGGTCGGCGAATCGCTCGTCGATGTGCTGAAGGGGCCCGGCGTCGACTCCGAGCCGCACGCGGGAGGCTCACCGTTCAACGTCGCGGTGGGTCTCGCCCGGCTCGATTGCGAGACCGTGCTGGCCACGCAGATCGCAGACGACGCATACGGGTCACTGCTGCGTCGACACCTCACCGAGTCCGACGTCAACCTTGCTAATCTCGAGCCGGTTCCGGAGCGCACGTCCAGCGCGACCGCGACCCTCGCCGCTGACGGCAGCGCCTCGTACGAGTTCGACCTCACGTGGGATCCAGAGTCGATGCCGGACCCGTCGGGGTTCGAAGCGGTGCACGTCGGTTCGCTCGGTGCAGCGCTGATGCCCGGCGCCCACCGGGTCGCTGAGCTGATTGCGACGGCAGACGCGATGGGGCTTGCCGTGTCGTACGACCCGAATGTGCGGCTCGCCGTCGAGCCTGATCCCGCATTCTGGCGCGAGGTCTTCGAGACCATCACCCCGTATGCGCGGATGGTGAAGATGAGCGACGAGGACGCCGCCGTGCTGTTCCCGGCAGAATCACCGGAAGATCTGGCGAACCGACTTGCCGTCGAGGGCAAGCTCGTCGCGATCACGCTTGGAGGCGCTGGCGCCGTGGTGGCGGGTGGAGGTCAGCTCGGCGGGGCGGATGCACCGTCTGTTGCGGTTGTCGACACGATCGGTGCGGGTGACTCGTTCATGGCGGCGATGCTGTCGTGGTGTGCTGGATACTCGTGGCCTTTGGCGGACCAGCTCGACGAGACGGAGCTCACCGACCTCGCGGAGTTCTCGGTCGCCGCCGCGGCGATCACCTGTTCGCGAAGCGGCGCCAACCCGCCGCGACTCAGCGAGCTCTGAGGGGGCGCGCGCCACGTAGCGCGACACACGTGGCAGCGGCCGCTGCGCCCGCGGCCAGAGCCTTGTCGGGATCGCGGTGCTTGGTCCACACACTGAGGAATCCTGCGCAGAACGCATCTCCCGCGCCGGTGGTGTCGACGACGTCGGCCGCCGCGGCCGGTACGGAGTGTTCGCCGAAGGTCGCGCCATCACGACCACGGGTCACCACCACGGCACCGTCCAGCTCGAGGAATCTCTGCTCGTCGTCATTGGGAAACAGCAGGTCGGCGCCCGCGACCCACTCCTTGAACTCGTCACGACCAGCCGCCTCGAGGAATCCCAGCGAGCTCGGATCGACGCTGGTGCCGATCGCACGTCGCCGGGCCTCGGCCATCAGCTCCATCACGATCGGGCGTACCCCAGCATCGAAGAACGAGTAGCCCGTCAGGTGCAGCCACTCGACTTCGTCCCAGATGTCGGCGGGGAGGTCTGTGGCCTTCAGCATTGTGTTGGCGGCGCGATCGACATACATCGTCCGGTCCGCGTCATCGTCGAGCGTCAGGACGATCGTCGCGGTCGGCAGTGTTGGATCAGCGGTGATGCGCGCGTCGACTCCGTACGCCGTGAGCGCGTCGACATGTCGCAAGACGCCGTCGACTCCGGCTTTGCCGACAAAGCGTGCATACGAGCCGAGGTGCCCGAGCCAGGCAGCGACGTTGGCAGCCGAACCACCCGGCGTCATGCGGATCTCGGACTCGGTGTCGCTGGCGGCGTTGACCGTGCCGAGCGGACGTACGCCGATGTCGTCGACCACGTCACCGACGACGAGGATCATCGGGCCGCCCAGGACCGGGCGATCTCGCCCGCGACGCGGATGTTGTTCTCGGCGATCTTGAGATTGACCGCAAGACTCTCACCGCCGGTCAGCTCCACGATTTTCAACAAGAGGAACGGCGTGACCTCCTTGCCGGACAGCCCTTCCTCCGCTGCCATGCGCAGAGCGTCGGTGAGGGCTCGATCGTGAACCGTGGGGTCGAGCTGCTCGGAGACCGGAAGCGGGTTGGCGACGAGGATCGCTGCTCGCTGACCCAGTGCGTCGCGCGATGCCATCACGTCTGCGACAGCCGCAGCGTCGGGCACTGACCAGTCGAGCTGCTCGCCCGAGTCGGTGAGCCAGAAGCTCGGGAACGCATCAGTACCAAAGCCCAGCACGACAACGCTCAGTGACTCCAGCCGCTCGAGGGTTGCCGGGATGTCAAGGATCGACTTCACCCCTGCTGACACGACGGTGATGGGCACCTCGGAGAGCACCGTCAGGTCGGCAGACTCGTCGAACGTCTGTGAGGCACCGCGATGCACTCCGCCGAGACCGCCGGTCGCGAAGACCCGGATACCGGCAAGGTTGGCGATATAGGAGGTTGCCGCGACCGTGGTGGCCCCGCTGCCATTGCGCGCAAGGGCGATCGGCAGGTCGCGCACACTGAGCTTGGGGATGTCTTGTCCCGCGATGCGTACGAGCTCCTCGTCGGTCAGCCCCGCCTTGAGTTTGCCGTCAAGCACGGCGATCGTCGCTGGCACCACCCCCATGCCGGTCAGGATCGCCTCAAAGGATCGGGCCGCAGCGAGATTGTCGGGGCGTGGCAGTCCGTGCGAGATGATCGTCGACTCAAGGGCGACGACCGGACGACCGGCATCGAGCGCCTCACGTACGGCAGGCGAGACGTCGAGCGGCAGTGACATCAGATCTCGGTGCGGTGGAAGTTCGCGTGTGAGCGCGATGCCGTCGGACCGCGTTGACCCTGGTAGCGGGAGCCGTACTTCGCCGAACCGTACGGATTCTCCGCCGGCGAGCTGAGCCTGAAGTAGCAGACCTGCCCGATCTTCATGCCTGGATAGAGCTTGATCGGCAGCGTGGCGACATTCGCGAGCTCAAGCGTCACGTGCCCCGAGAAACCGGGATCGATGAATCCGGCCGTCGAGTGCGTCATCAGACCGAGCCGGCCGAGCGAGGACTTTCCCTCGAGCCGGGCGGCGATGTCGTCCGGAAGGGTCACCAGCTCGTATGTCGATCCGAGCACGAATTCGCCGGGGTGCAGGATGAACGCCTCGTCCTTGCCGACCTCGACCTGACGGGTCAGATCTGACTGGTCCACGGCAGGGTCGATGTGCGGGTACTTGTGGTTGTCGAACACGCGAAAGAACGTGTCGAGCCGCACGTCGATGCTCGACGGCTGGATCATCTCTCGATCGAACGGGTCGAGTGCAATGCGCCCGGCGTCGATCTCGGCGAGTATGTCGCGGTCGGAGAGGAGCACGAGAGAAAACTAACCTATGCACCCTGCACGTGGACGCACTCCGCTTGAATGAGACCCATGCGCGCTGTGACCTGTCATCAGGGCAACCTCGTGGTTGCCGACCTCGACATCCCCGTTCCCGCCAAGGGGCAGCTCTTGGTCGAGGTGCAACGTTGCGGCATCTGCGGCTCTGACCTGCACGCACGGGTACACGGCGATGAGCTTGGCAAAGTGATGGTCGAGACCGGCTACGACGGCTTCATGCGCTCAGACCAGAGCATCGTGTTCGGACACGAGCTGTACGGCGTGGTCGCCGATCACGGACCCGGGAGTCGCAAGAAACTCGCGGTCGGTACCCCGGTCGTCTCGATCCCGCTGCTGCGCAATGGCGGTGCCGTCGATGCGCTGGGCCTGTCAGCGCAGGCTCCGGGTGCGTACGCCGAACATCTCGTCACGCAGGAGAATCTGACCCTCAAGGTCCCGAACGGGCTCGCCCCCGACATTGCCGTTCTCACCGAACCGATGGCAGTCGGCTGGCATGCCGTGGCGCGCGGCGAGGTCCGCAAGAAGGATGTCGCAGTCGTGGTCGGCTGCGGACCAGTTGGCTTGGCTGTCATCACGATCCTGAAGGCGCGAGGGGTTCGTACGATCATCGCCAGCGATCCCTCGTCTGGGCGCCGCGCACTCGCGACCACTTTGGGAGCCACCAGCGTGGTCGACCCGACGGAGGGTTCACCATTTGCCAGCGCCAAGGACCACAAGCACTTCACGACCGTGCCTGAGACGCTCGGCGCTGCGATGGATGCGATTGACCAGATGTCGAAGCTGCCTGTCGGCTGGTGGCACGCCTGGCGAGCGGCCGACAAGCTGGGAGCCACCAACCCCAAGGCGCCGGTCATCTTCGAGTGCGTCGGCAACGCCGGGATGATCGACAGCATCATGACCGGAGCGCCGATCTTCTCTCGCATCGTGGTGGTTGGCGTGTGCATGGGCGCAGACCAGATCCGTCCGTCGATGGCCATCAACAAGGAGATCGACCTGCGATTCGTCCTCGGTTACACGCCGCTGGAGTTCAGAGACACGTTGCACGCACTCGCCGACGGAAAGCTCGATGCTTCTGCGATGCTGACGGGCCGGGTCGGACTCGACGGTGTTGAGTCGGCATTCGTGACTCTCGGAGATCCGGAGATGCACGCCAAGATCGTGATCGATCCTCAACTCGAAGGTTCGGAGGTACGCACCCGATGATCATCCACACTGTTCTGCTGGACCTCGATCCCGACAAGCCCGTCGAGATCGACGCTGCACTCGAAGGCCTGCGCTCGCTTGCCACTCTTCCGGGCGTGGTGTCGATGACGGCCGGACCCAATGTCAGCCCGGAGAATCTCGGCAAGGGATTCACCCATGCTGCCGTCGTGGAGTTCGAGTCCGCCGCAGCGCGCGACGCGTACATTCCCGCCCCCGAGCACCTCGCGGTGGTCGCGGGGCTCCAGGCTTGCATGCGTCGGGTGGTCGTGGTCGACATCGAGGCCGCCTGAGCGCAGGATCTACGAACCGAACCCGTCCTGATCGTCGATTGCCGTCCCAGCAACTCTGTTCGCTGACATCCGGCGGCGACGGAGCAGCGCCGAGCCTACGGCGTAAGCGACGAACACCAGCGTCATGATGATCCAGGTGAGGACGTACGGCTTGCCAAGGATCGTGGCGTTGCCCGCCTTGCCACCTTGGCCGCTGAGCGTCGGCAGGAATGCAATCGTGAGTGTTCCCCAGATCAGGAATGCGGTGGCCGTCGCGCTACGCAAGTGTCCGGGCAGCAGTCTCGAGGCCCCGAACCCCACCGCTACCACGATGGGAGCGAGCAGGCCGTCGTGCAGCACGACACCGCCGCCCAGCCAGAAGGCTTCGGAGATCAGTTGCTCGCGGGTGAAGTCACGCATCAGCCACAATCCCCACAGACCGAACCCGACTCCGACGAGGATCAGCACACCCCGCACGGCATTCGTGGTACGACTCGTGGCCATCGGCGTGACGCTCATGTCTTCACCACGAGCTGATTGACCCACTTGGTCTGGAACACTCCCGGCCGGTTGGGCGCAATGAGCCGACACGGATAGCCGTGATCCACGGCGAGGTTCTCGCCGTTTAGCTTGAGCGCCAGGAGCGTCCGATGGTCCTTGACGACGTTGCCCATGATGAGCGATGAGCCAAACGCACCCTTGGTCTGCAGCGACTTCACGGTGACGTCTGATTCTGGGTCGGCTCCGGCCAGCGCGATGATGTCGCGTACGGCCACGCCCGTCCACTCGGCGTTGCGACTCCAGCCCTCCACGCAAGCGATGGGAAGTCGATGGGTGCGCTGGGGCATCGCGAGGAGCTCGTCGCGCGTGAGCGACATGCTGCGGCGACCGACGACGATCTGCAGAGTCCAGGCGGCGTCGAGTGCTGTCTTGTCGGTACCAGCCGCCTTGGCGGTCCGGTTGATCGGCAGATCTTGCGGGCCATCTCCGGGGCGCACCGAAAACACGGACACCTTGCGAAGGAATGGCACCGTCTGACCTGCCGTCAGCACCACGGCCAGGCCCGAAGCGATGAATGCGCCGCGCAGGACCGAGCGACGCGTCGGCGCCATCGGGTCGAGTGCGTGATCTTCGTGCTCGATCGACTGCCCGAGTGCTTCGCGGATCACCGGAAGCTTGACCGCGATGTGCACCAGCAGTGCGCCAATCGCAACCCACGCGACAGCCTCGTGTGTGCGGCGGAAGCTGAACTCCCACGGATACCAGCCAATGATGTTGATCGTGCCGGTCGTCAGCATGAAGAAGGCCGAACCCATGAGGACAGCGATCGACCCTCGCTCGAGCCCCTCGATCACGAGCTTCTGACGACCCTTCGGCGGCCGGATGAACAAGCGCGGAAACACCGACCAGAGCTTGACCAGGAGCAACGGGATCGCCGCCGTGCCCGACACGATGTGTGTGCCTTGCGTCCAGCGGTAGAGCTGGGTCGGATGTGGACTGAGGGTGAGCCAGCCCGGAGTGGCGTACTGGAAATGGCTCCACAAACCGGTGAGGAAGCAGATTCCGAAGGCGATGCCAAGGGCAGTGCCGACACGGGCCGTGAGCTCGGTGCCCCGTGCGCGACTCTCAAAGTCCTCGGGACGCGGTATCCGCTTCTCGATGTCCTCGACCGTGGGCAGCCTCATGAGGTCTTCACCAAGGTTGCTGTATGTCGCCCGCCGACACTCTGTGAGCCGACGACGGTCATCCCAGCTTGGGCGGCGACTACCTCGATCGCGTCGAGTCCGACGACGGCCCACTCAAAGAAGGCGGACAAACGCCCATCAACCCGCAGGCGCCGTCGGTCGCGGACGAGTCCCACACCGTGATCTGCAACCTCGGCGATCACAGATCCGCCCGGGGCGAGCAGGAGGCTCAGCCGGTCGAGCAGGCGCACCGGGTCCCCTCCTATGCCGAGGTTGCCGTCGGCCAGGAGTGCATAGCCCCAACGCCCCTCGCCGGGGACTGTTCCAAATACATCGCGACGCAACGCCAAGGCGCCACGGATCCGGGTCTGTCGAACTGCTTCGATCGAGACGTCGATACCCATCGCCGGGACGCGGCGGGCTGAGATCTCAGCGACGAGCCGCCCGGGACCGCAGCCGACGTCGATCGTCGCCTTGTCGCACGGGTCGATGAACAATGCGCGGTCCACCCAGTCTGGTGCTGAGCTCCACTGCCCAACCTCGAGCTCCTCGGCTCGACCGACGTGGTCGACGAAGTGTCCGGTCCGGCCCGCGAACACCGCATCGAATGCGCTCACCGCGTCGAAGGTGCTCGTCATGTCAATGTCCCGACGACTGCGGCAAGCCGCGAGATGGGCAGGTCTGACGCGATGGCGACGGCGTCCTCCCAGGAGTCCATGTCACGACGGATTTGCAGGTGCTCAAGGTCGCCGCCGAGCGCCTCCTCGGTACGCGCTCCGGTGTCGTCGTGTGACATCGGTACGTCGATCAACGCCATCGCGTCCGCCCCGTGCGGGAGTCCGAGCAACCACCAGCCACCATCGTCGGCGTGTCCGATCGCGCGATGGCCCGCCGCGACGAGCTGTCCGGCGGCCAGAAAGTCCTCGACGGTGACCTGCGGAGTGTCCATGCCGACCTGAACCACGCCATTGCCCTGATCGGCATCGGCATGTGCGTTTGCGAGCCGCTCCGCCAGACCATCACCACGCTGCTCGATGACGGTGGGGGCGACAAGGGCTGCAGTGAGCTCGTCATGCATGGCAGCCAAGTCAAGGTCTCCGGTCATCGCGACGACGAGTGGCCAGCCAACCGCCGCAGCAGCATCGAGCGTGTCGAGCAGTGCAGCGGCGGCAAGATGAGCGGCCGCGTCATCGCCGATCGTCTTGGCAATCCGAGTCTTGGCCAGCCCCGGGACCGGAGCCTTGGCAACGACCAACAGTGTTGGGTCGGTCATCTCAGCACGCCCGCGAAGTCGCGGATGACTCGCGCCGTCCCGGTCATCGAGCCGGAGACCTTTGACTTCGTCCCGGCGGCGCGGCGGTCGTACGCAACATCGATCTCGGCGACAGTCCAGCCCGCTTTCGCTGCACGGAGCATCAGCTCAAGCGGGTAGCCGAAGCGCCGGTCCTCGACGCCAAGGGTGAGCAGGTCGGCTCGGCGGCACACTCGCATCGGTGCAAGATCGTGGATCGGGAAGTCGCTGCGTCGACGAATCATCCTGGCGAGGAGCTTGGTTCCTGCTCTCGCGTGCCACGGCCAGACGCCGCGTGCAACTGGCTGCCGCTGACCGATCGCCATCGTCACACCACCGCCACGTACGAGATCAAGCATGGGCACGAGATCGAGAAGGCGCATCGACGCGTCGCCATCGATCACCGCAACGAACTCCGCATCGGCTGCAAGGATGCCCGCGTGGACAGCGGCCCCGTACCCGGGACGACTCTCGGTGACCACGTGCGCCCCGAGAGAGCGCGCGACATCGGCGGTGCCGTCTGTCGAGCCGTTGTCGACGATGATGATGCGCCAGTCCTCTGGAATCGAGGTGAGCACGATCGGCAGCGCCGCGGCCTCATCCCTGCATGGGATCACCACATCGCAAATGCTCATACTCATGGTTCGACGCTATGGCCGCCTTGGCTTGGCCGCCATCTCAATACGATGACCGACCGGTGACATCGCTCCCAGCAGACACCCCATGGCGTACCACCCGGACCTAGGCTGACCAGCGTGACCACACCTGTGATCTCCGCGCGCACCGCAGGCCTCTCGGCTGCCGGCGGCCTGATGCTCGTGGTCGCAGCTCACCTGATCCCGACCTGGTGGTACGAGGACATCGACATCGAGTTCCCGCCACTGCACGCCAGCTGGGATCCGAAACTCCCTGCTTCGGCGCTGCTCGTGATCGCGCTCGGAATCATCCTTGCGCTTGCCCTGCCGAAGCTCGCGACGACCCTTCGGTGGCCGGTGCTGCTTCTCACAGCCTTCGGCACCCTGTGGTTGTGGATCATTGCGCTCGCGATGACGGAGGGCACTGAGGGGCTGGCGCGCACCTTTGAGCGCAAGCAGGAATATGTGTTCGATGCGCAACGGGTGACCTCGATCAGCACGATGCTGCACACCTTCATCAGCCGCATTCCGTACAGCTCGCCGGACAACTGGCACGTTCATGTCGCGGGACATCCGCCGGGCGCGCTCCTGTATTTCGTGGGCATTGACCGCATCGGCATCACCGATCCGTTCTGGATCGGTGTCGTCTGCGTGACAGTTGCCAGCACGGCGATCGTCGCCGTCATGGTGACACTGCGAACGCTCGGCACCGAATCGCTGGCCCGGTCAGCCATGCCGTGGATCGTTCTGGCACCGAGCGCCGTGTGGATGGGCGTCAACGGCGACGCGGTCTACACCGCCGTGGCGGCATGGGGTCTCGCGCTGCTTGCTGTCGCCGCGAAACGAGTGTCGACCACAGCAGCGTTCGCGTCTGGACTCTTGTTGGGTTTGTGCATCTACCTGTCATACGGGCTGGTGTTGCTGGGCATCCCGGCGGTCGCCGTGCTCCTCATCGCCAAGACCTGGCGGCCGCTGCCGTGGGTGCTGGGAGGAGCGGCGATCGTGGCAGCGCTCTTCACCATCGGTGGATTCTCATGGTGGGACGCCTATCCGGTTCTCCGGCGGCGCTACTACGACGGCATCGCATCGGATCGTCCCTACTGGTACTGGGTGTGGGCCAACCTTGCCGCCTGGACCTACACCGCAGGCCTCGCCGTGTGGGCGGCACTCCCCGTCGCTTGGCGCAACCTCCGTACCAACGTGATCGTCCAGCTTGCTGCCGCCTCAGGTTTCACGATCCTCGCCGCGACACTGTCGGGGATGAGCAAGGCCGAGACCGAACGCATCTTCCTCCCGTTCACGATCTGGATCGTGGCTCTGCCCGCACTGCTGCCGGCCCGTTGGCACCGCGGCCTTCTCCTGTCGCAGGTGGCGCTCGGTCTCGGCGCCCAGCTGCTCCTGCTGACAAGGTGGTGACCATGACGAACCGGGAACGACCTCACCTGCTCGTCGTCGAGGACGACCTCGCCGTACGCGACGTCGTCCGCCGCTACCTCGAGCAGGAAGAGTACGACGTGACGGTCGCAGCCGATGGTGCCGAGGGGCTTGCAGCCGCTCGCGAGCTACGACCAGACCTGATCGTGCTTGACGTGATGCTGCCGAGCCTGAGTGGCCTGGAGGTGTGCGAGCAGCTCCGAGAGATCGACGGGTCATCCGTACCCATCATCATGCTCACCGCCCTCACCGAGGCCGACGACCGTATCGCGGGCCTCTCAACGGGCGCAGACGACTATGTGTCCAAACCCTTCAGCGTCAAGGAGCTCACCCTTCGGGTCGGCTCAGTACTGAGACGAAGCCAGATGCAAGCCGCTCCCCGACCCGGCGATGAGGTCCTGACGGACGGTGACCTGGTGCTCAACCCCCTTTCGCGCGACACCCAGCTGCGTGGCAGGGTGCTGCCGCTCACAACGCGTGAGTTCGATCTGCTCCACTTCTTCCTGCAACACCCGCACGAGGTGTTCGGCCGCGACGAGCTGCTGAAGCACGTCTGGGGCTGGGAGTTCGGCGATCACTCCACTGTCACAGTTCACGTCAAGCGGCTGCGGCACAAGATCGAGACGTTGCCGGCCGACCCGCAACGTCTGGTCACCGTCTATGGCCTGGGCTATCGCTGGGACCCCGAGGAGCTCCGATGACCAACGCAGATGTCCATTCGATCGCCATCGGGCTGATCATCTCTCTGGGAGTGGTCGCGGCCGGTGCGCTGATCCTTCGTCAGCTGCGCACCCGGGCACTGGCCACTTCGATCGTGTTGCTGACCCTGGTTCCACTCATCGCGATCATCGTCGGTGTTGTCGGCACGAGCCAGTTCATGTTCACCGCCGAGCTCCGGCGGACGGCCCTGGTGTGGTTGGCCGTCACCGCGGTGAGTGTCCCCAGCGCGGTCCTGCTCGGTCGAACACTGGCCCACAAGATCGTCTGGGAGCGTGAGGCACTCGAGCGGGAACGCAGTGCCGAGCGTTCGCGCCGAGAGCTGCTGGCCTGGCTGAGCCATGATCTGCGGACACCGATCGCCGGCGTGCAGGCCATGACTGAAGCACTCGAGGACGGCGTGGTCTCCAGCCCCGGCGACGTCAGGCAGTACGCGCAGCTGATCCGCGCCGAGACGTTCAGGCTCGCGTCGATGATCGACGATCTCTTCGAGATGTCACAGATCAACGCTGGCACGCTGCGGCTCGACGTCGGACCGATCGCGGTCGACGATGTCGTACGTTCAGCAGTCGATGCGACCCATGCTGCCGCGGAACGGCACGGGGTGAGCGTGGTGGTTGAGGGCCGTCCGCATGGAACCCTCGCCGTCGGTGCAGCCCCTGAGCTCATGCGGGTCCTGCGCAACCTACTGAACAACGCAATCCGTCACACCCCGGGCTCTGGGGTCGTCACGGTGTCAGTTGGGTCCAACGCATCCGAGGTCTGGCTCCGGGTCGACGATACCTGCGGCGGGATCCCCGCCGATGACCTCGCCAAGGTTTTCGACATGGGCTATCGCGGTACTTCAGCGCGTGAGTCTGATCAGTCGATCGAAGCCCAGGGCGCCGGCATGGGGCTCGCGATAGCTCGGGGGCTGCTCGATGCACAAGCTGGCTCGATTGACGTACGCAACCGAGACGTCGGCTGTCAGTTCGAGATCCGGCTGCCGGCCGCCCGCGCGGCCTGACAGCTCAGCGTTCGCGCAACGGATCGGTGGCCAGCCGGGCAAGCCCAACCTCGGGCCGAATGTCGGCCACGAAGCCGAGCCCGACGGCCGCCGCCTTCGGCGAGGCAACCACGTGACGTACGTCAAATCGCCGATAGCGCCCTGTGAGCTCCGGTGTCGGAGCGTCCGCAGCACCGGCGAGGGTTGCTGCCATTTGACCGATCGTGAATGGATGACCGGACGCGACGTTGTATGCGGTCAGTCCCACACCATGGTCGGCGACCTGCTCGACGGCGAGCAGATTGGCGCGCGCAATGTCGGTGACGTGAACGAAGTCGCGCATCTGGGCGCCGTCCTCAAACACCTTGGGGGCCTCGCCGCGGGCGATTGCCGACCGGAAGATCGCCGCAACCCCTGCGTACGGGGTGTCTGCGGGCATGCCCGGCCCGTAGACGTTGTGATAGCGCAGCGCAATCGCGTTGGCGTTCTCCAGCGTGCACCAGGCGCGGGCGTAGTGCTCCTGCGCGACCTTCGACGCGGCGTAGCTCGTACGCGGCAGGAAGGAAGTGTCCTCTGCGATCTCGTGCCACTCGATGTCGCCGTCGCAGATCGGGCATCGGGGATCGAACCGGCCGGTCACGAGGTCGTCCTCGCGACGTACGGCTGGCGGAACGTCACCGTCGACCGAGCACGTGTAGCGACCGTCACCGTAGACGACCATTGACGAAGCCAGGACCATATTCTTGACGCCGGTACGGGCCATCGCGGCGAGTACCCGGGCGGTGCCGGCGTCATTGTGCTCGGCATACCCGGGCAGGTCTTGGGCGTCCACGCCGTTTCCGACCATGGCGGCCTGGTGGCACACGACATCGACGCCGACGAGCAGCTCGTCGAGCCGGTCGTGGCGTAGGTCGAGCTGGTTGGTGCCAGCCGGAACGGTCGGGTTGTCGCCGTGGGCCATGGGCAGAAATCCGTCGACCTTCACGACCTCGTGGCCGGCAAGCTCGGCCTGCTCGGCGATGTGGTTGCCGATGAATCCGGCCGAGCCGGTGAGCAGGATCTTCATGGCAACGCGATCGGCAGATCCATGCCGTCCACGGCGTGGGAGCAGGAACAGTCGCGCTCGGTACCGAGGCCGCTGATGACGTCGGTCAACACCACCTTGAGTGTCTCGGTGTGCACGGAGAACACCTCGAACACCGCATCCATGCTCACCGCAGACGCCTCGTCGACGCCCGCGTCGTGGTCGGTGACCAGGCAGACCGTGGAGTAGCAGAGCGTCATCTCCCTGGCGAGGATCGCCTCGGGGTGGCTCGTCATACCGATCACCGCCCAGCCCTGAGCGGCATACCAGCGGGATTCGGCACGGGTCGAGAACCGGGGTCCTTCGATCACCACGAGCGTGCCGCCGTCAACCGGATCATGGCCTTCGAGCCCGTCGATCAGGTGACCACGCAGTCGCGAACAATAGGGGTCGGCGAACGAGACGTGGCAGGCGTTGGCGTCGAAGTATGTCTGGGTGCGCGCCGTCGTCCGGTCGACCAGCTGGTCAGGCACGACGAAGGTGCCGGGACCGTACTCGACCTGCAGGCCGCCGACAGCGCACGGCGCCAGGACCTGCCGCACGCCGAGGCTGCGCAGAGCCCACATGTTGGCCCGGTAGTTGACCTGGTGCGCCGGAAACTGGTGATTCTTGCCGTGGCGCGGGAGGAACGCCACCGTATGGTCGCCGACCGTGCCGATCGCGATGGGTGCCGACGGCTTGCCGTACGGGGTGTCAACCTCCACCTCGCGCGGTCCGTCGAGGAACGTGTAGAAGCCCGAGCCACCGATCACGGCGACATCCGGACGATCTGTCTCAGTCATGCCACGAGCATGGCACCTGGCAGGTCGGTGCGCGCAGCAAGCGCCCAGCGCGCAGCGAGCTTCAGCGCTGGCTCGGTGTCGGGAAAAGCTTCAAGAACCGGCGTGCCACGGATCGCGTGCCACCGACCACGACCGAACCATCGGCCTCAGCATCGGCGAGCGGTCGGCCCCGCCAGAGCACCTCGCGCAACGACGCAATCGACCCTTCGATCCTTGCATCGGACTGTTCGGCGACTCCACGTCGGATCGTCAGGGTCCCGTCTCGCACCCCCGCGACGAGCGAGTCACCGTCGACCACGACAGCCACTGTGTCGTCGAGTCCAACCGCGCCAGCAGGGTCGAAGACGGTGGACAATGCGACGCCGAACGCGTCGATGCTCAAGTCGTGTGTGACCCCTTCGAATCCCTCGCGGCTTCCCCAACGACCGAGGGCGTGAAGCACGGGTTCGAGGTCGTGCCCCCGCTGGGTGAGCTCGTAGACCTTGCCTGCGGCCGGAGGTGGGAGTGGGATCTGACGCAGGACTCCCGCCTCCTCCAGCTGCCGGAGACGCTGCGCCAGGACGTCAGTCGCGATGCCGGGTAGATGGGTTCGCAGATCGGTGAACCGTTTGGGCCCGAGCACAAGCTCACGAACGACGAGCAGCGCCCACCGTTCTCCGAGCACGTCGAGTGCTCGCGCGATGCCGCACGGGTCGCCGTACGAACGTTTTCCGGCCATATCGTCATCCTAGACCGCGTAGATCGATTTTCCCACCAACTACTTGGTTTTTCCAACTACTCTGGGTTAGCCTCTACGAAAGACAGATGCACGAGACCGAGGAGCAGCCATGAGCGAGCGCGAGACCTACCCACCCGGCGTCCCCTGCTGGGTAACAAATCTGCAGCATGATGTGCCTGAGGCAGAGAAGTTCTATGCAGAACTCTTCGGCTGGGAGATGGAGAGCGGTCCGGCAGACCAGACGCCGTACGCCCTCGGTCGACTTCGCGGCCTCGACGCCGCCGGAATAGGCACCCTTCCCGAGGCCCACATGTCCCCCGCGTGGGTCGTCGAGATCCGCACGGATGACCTCGCGGCCACCGTCGCGGCCGTCCGCAAGGCCGGCGGCGAAGTCATCCAGGAGGAAGTCGACTTCAGCCCGATAGGGAAGCTCGGTGTCTTCACCGATCCCGTTGGCGCGACGTTCTGCGCCTGGGAGGGCGGCTACCGTGAAGGCGCCCAGGTCGTCAACGAGCCCGGTGCTTGGTCGATGAGTGCTCTGCAGACCAGTGACCCCGACCGCGCAGCGCGTTTCTATGCTGACGTGTTCGGCTGGGAGACCGACGAGTTCGGCCCGGCAACGATGTTCCGCCTACCCGGCTATTTCGGCGGCGAGGGGTCACAACCCGTGCCGCGCGACGTGGTCGCAGTCATGGTGCCCTCACCGAATACCCCGGCAGTGTGGGGCGTGGACTTCTGGATCAAGGACATCGAGGACGCAGTCACCACCATTCGCCGACTCGGCGGCTCGGTGATCACCGGCCCCTACGATGCGCCGCCTGCGTTCACGCAGGCGATCGTGACCGACCCGGGAGGCGCAGTGTTGAGCCTGAGCCAGCTGAACTACAACTAACGACCGACGGCAGGACCCTCGGCCGGCAGCACCGGACGGCGGCTTTGTGTAAGAAGTCGTGCGTACGCTCGTTGGCGCAATCGGACTCGTCCTGGCGGTGCCCATAACAATGTGGTTCGCCGTGATGGGGCGTCGCCGAGCAACGACTATCTAGGTACGTCGGAGCACTCGTCTGCAAAAGCATCCCGCATACGAAGGTCTCGCCGTGGATCCGCCGCAGCACAGCAGGAGTTGATTCGAACGCGTCCGGTCACCGCGCCAATGGCAAGCAGCACCACGGAACCCACAGCTACAACGGCGAGCACGATCACCATGAAGTCATCGTACGCGCGAACATCAATCGGGTCCTATCAGATCTTCTGTGCGCGGAGTCGCACCGGAGATGGCGCCTTCGGCGCGAGAGCCGATGACGGGATCCCTCGTGCGGCCGCTTCGCGGCGATGGTGGGGCCCGACTCGATTCCCGCCCTCGTCTCGCGAGGGCGCGCTTCGCGCGGTGTGGCGAGCCGATGACGGGATCCCTCGTGCGGCCGCTTCGCGGCGATGGTGGGGCCCGACTCGATTCCCGCCCTCGTCTCGCGAGGGCGCGCTTCGCGCGGTGTGGCGAGCCGATGACGGGAATCGAACCCGCATATCTTGCTTGGGAAGCAAGCGCTCTACCACTGAGCTACATCGGCAATGCGTCTGATTGACGCTGCGAACAGCCTATCGAGGCTGGACCCGCCCGTGTCGACCAGATTTTCTTTCGCTGCAACGGCAGAGAATAAGCCGCGCTCGAAGGACCCGCACCAATCCACATCCTCATTCGTGGCGAAGCACTGGTGTCAACACCACAGACACATCCAAACGATTGAGAGCACATCATGCGCACCATCAAGAACCGTAAGTTCATGGCCGGCATTGCGCTGGCTGCAGTCGCCGCGTTCCCGTTGGCGGCCTGCTCCTCCTCAGACAGTGCGGGCAGCTCCACCGCCAGCGCTTCTGCTCCCAAGGCACTCGCCTCCATCGATGGTCTGACCGGCGAGAACACCGCCGTTCTCCTCGACCAGGGCTTCGTCGACGCTCTGACCTCGCTCAAGCTCACGCCTGGCGTCGTCGGTACCGGCGAGCTCACTGATGGTTCGCTGGTCTTCCCGATCACCGGCGGCAACGTGACCTACTTCAAGCCCGGCACGGTTTCGCCGTACGTCATCGGCCAGATCCAGCACGAAGGCTCGGGCTTCTCGCTCACAGCCGGCGACACCAAGGTCGAGATCACGAACCTGAACGTCGACCCAGGCGTGTCACGCGTCTACGGCGACGTCTCGGTCAACGGCAAGATTGCAGCGTCGAACGCCTACGTTCTCACGCTCAACGGCACCACGCTGAAGCCGCTGCAGAGCGAGGGCGACACCGCCATCCTCGAAGGCACCAAGGTCTTCATCTCGCCGGTCGCTGCTGGTCTCCTGAACGACGTCTTCAAGACTGACGCCGTCACCAAGGACCTGCTGGTCGGCATCGCCAAGATCACCGTCAACACCACCTCCAGCTGACGGTCGTCACCATCTCCCAGTAGGGAGTGACAACCACTGTGGGCGCGTCTCCATCCGAGGACGCGCCCACAGTGCTGTCTAGACCGCCTGGTGTGCGTCTGCCACGGCTCGCGCTTCGTCACGAAGAGCCTGCACCACGAACCG
>CAZWZC010000032.1:19970-25134 GCA_964638755.1 uncultured Aeromicrobium sp.
AGGTCGTTCGAAGCGGTCGGGCCGCAAAAGCGCCGAAATCTCTCGCTTCGCCCGGATGCCCACCAGCGGCCGCGTCACCAGCTTGTTGCCCCGTTCCCGGGTGGTGTACCGCGGCAGGATCGCGATCCCGTGGCCAGCGGCCACCATCGACTCGACGATGCCGTTGTCGGCCAGCCTCTGAGCGACGAGCACTGGTTCGCCGGTGCTCGCCACAACCTGACTCAGGACCCGGTCAAACGGGAAGTCGCGCGGCACACCGATCCAGGTCTCGCCCACAACATCCTTGGGCGACAGGCTCGTCTTGGTCGCGAGACGGTGGTCCTCGCGCATGGCCACATCCAGAGGCTCACTCATGAGTGGCACGACCTGCAGACCTCGCTCGTGCCACGAAGCCGATGTCGTCGGCGAGTCAGCAATCACGATGTCGTAGTCGGGCGTCAGGTCGGCGAAGTCGAACTTCGTCACGTCCTGGTCCGTACACAAGAGGTTGATGTGCGGCTCGTCCTTGAGGCGGGTCAGCAGTCCAGGGAGCAACATCTCGCCGCCACTGGCGAATGTCGTGAGCGTGACGTCACCGGCAGGCTGCTCCATGAACTCGCGCCACTCCGCCTCCGCCTTGGCAATCGCCACAGCAATGTCAGTCGCTGTCTGGGCCAAGGCTCGCCCGGCGGCGGTGAGCGCGACTCCGCGACCAGACGGCTCGAGCAGTGGTGTTCCAGCCTCCTTTTCCAGCACCTTGAGTTGTTGGGAAACCGCCGATGGGGTGACTCCTGTCACGTCGGCAACCGCACCCACGGTTCCCCGCTCGGCCAATTCACGCAGCAGCTCAAGCCTTTTGACGTCCATGTAGCCAGACTACATGTTAAGTGAAGTTTTGTTAGATTGTGCTTGATGGTTTAAAGGTTCATACTAAGAGTACGCAATCACCGAGCCTTTGAAGGAGGCCAGCAATGATCATCACCGCCATCAGCGCAATCGTCATCGCCGTGATCGGAGTTGGCGCCACCGTTCGCACCGTCAACTACGACGGTTTCGGTCGCATCCCCACCCAGATCCGCTGAACCAACACAGGCCGGCCACCCTCTAGGAGGGTGGCCGGTTTTACGTTGTCACGCGATGATCTGGGCGATCCGATGCACTGCCGTGAGGTCTGAGCTCGTCGGAATGAGTTGCACCTCGTCCGCGCCGATCTCCTCGAACTGGCGGAGCACAGCACGTAGCTCTGACTCCGTACCGGCACAGCCCGCGGCAGGCGCCAGGGCATCAACGAGGTGGACCGGCAACCAGTTCATGTAGTGCCTCAGGTGCCGGTGCATCTGGACGCGCGCGCTGCCATCGCCGTCGACGAGGGCAAACCAGAACGAGGTGGTGAGACGAGGCTCGGGTCGTCCTGCCTCTCTCCATGAGGTACGCGCGACATCGAACAGTTCAGAGGTCCGCGCAAGGTCCAGATCGAGCTCGAATCCGGCCAGGCCATCGGCCCAGGACGATGCGCTCCGTATGGTCTTCGGCCCGGTCGTGCCAACCAGGATCTCGGGACCCCCCAGCTGCACAGGCGAAGGGCCGACGGGACGCTTGGCCTCGGTGACCCGTTGTCCGGCCCACACCCGCTTCATGATTGCGACGCGTTCGGCCATGGCGGCCATCGTCTTGCTCGAAGGGTCAGCGCCAACCGCGCGATAGTCCTCGACACGACCACCGACCCCGAAGCCAGCCGTGAGCCGGCCCTTGCTGAGGTTGTCGCCGGTTGCAAGCGCTTTGGCCAGCATCACCGGCTCATGCAGCTGCGGGACGATCACCGTGGTCACCACGCGGACTCGCTCGGTCCAGGCGGACACCGCTCCCAGCAGGGTCAGCGTCTCAGGATTGTCAAACGCCATCCGCTCACCAAAACAGATCGAGGAGAACGGCCCTTCGTCGATCGTGAGGGACCACTCCTCGAGCGTGTCGGGCCCGAGGTCGGGCTCCATGATCGGCAATGTCATTCCCACCTGCATGTCGGACATGTTGGCAGAGCACGTGTGACGCTCGCGACACGGGCGTCCTGCGTCATTGGCTTGTCTTTGACCCACCTCAGGCGGATACTTAAGTTACTACCGAGTAGTAAATGCTGCCCAGATGCAGCCCACACAAGGATTGACGCCAATGAGCCATTACAAGAGCAATCTGCGCGACACCGAGTTCAACCTGTTTGAGCTTTTCAATCGCCAGGAGATCCTCGGCACCGCCCCCTTTGACGAGGTGGACACCGACACGGCCAAGAGCATCATCAGCGAGATCGAGCGCATCTCTCGCGAAGACCTGGCCGCCTCGTTCGACGACTCGGACCGCAACCCACCGATCTACGACCCGGCCGAGAAGACCGTCGTCATGCCGGACTCGTTCAAGAAGTCCTACAAGGCCTGGATGGACGCCGAGTGGTGGCGACTCGCCCTTCCCGAGGAGCTCGGCGGGCAACGCTCACCGGCCTCTCTCGTCTGGTCGACCGCCGAATTCGTGCTCGGTTCCAACCCCGCCATCTGGATGTTCGCCTGTGGCCCCGCGTTCGCCCGCATCGTCTTCGAGAATGGCATCGAGCGCGACAAGAAGATCGCCCAGTTCATGGTCGACAAGCAGTGGGGCGCCACGATGGTGCTCACCGAGCCCGACGCCGGGTCTGACGTCGGGGCCGGCCGCACCAAGGCGACGATGAACGAAGACGGTTCGTGGAACATCGAGGGAGTCAAGCGCTTCATCACCTCAGCCGAGCACGACATGTCCGAGAACATCATGCACCTGGTCCTCGCCCGTCCCGTGGGCGTCGAGGGCCACGGAGGACCCGGCACCAAGGGCCTGAGCCTGTTCCTCGTGCCGAAGTTCCACTTCGACCATGAGACCGGTGAGCTGACGGGTGAGCGCAACGGCGCTTATGTCACCAACGTCGAGAAGAAGATGGGCATCAAGGTCTCCACCACCTGCGAGGTCACCTTCGGTGACGGCGCACCTGCGCAGGGTTGGCTGCTCGGCGAGGTCCACGATGGCATCAACCAGATGTTCCGCGTCATCGAGAACGCCCGCATGATGGTCGGCTCCAAGGCGATCGCGACGCTGTCGACGGGTTATCTCAACGCACTCGACTACGCCAAGGAGCGCGTGCAGGGTGCTGACCTCACGCAGGCCAACGACAAGGCCGCGCCGCGGGTTGTCATCACCAATCACCCTGACGTACGCCGCTCGCTGATGACGCAGAAGGCGTTCGCGGAGGGCCTGCGCTCGCTGATGATCTACACGTCCACCTTCCAGGACAACATCTTGATCAAGGAGTCGACGGGCGAGGACGCTTCGCTCGACGAGGCGATCAACGACCTGCTTCTGCCGATCGTCAAGGGCTACGGCTCAGAGCGCTCGTGGGTGTTGCTCGGCACCGAGTCACTGCAGACGCTCGGTGGGTCAGGATTCCTGCAGGACTACCCGATTGAGCAGTACGTACGCGACGCCAAGATCGACACGCTGTACGAAGGCACCACCGCGATCCAGGGCATGGACCTGTTCTTCCGCAAGATTGTGAAGAACAAGGGTCAGGCACTTGGCTACTTGTCGAACGAGGTGCAGGAGTTCGCGCAGAGCGAAGCGGGCAACGGTCGTCTGAAGGTCGAACGCGAATTGCTCGCCAAGGCACTGGAGGATGCACAGGCCATCGTCGGAGCTGCGTTCGCAGATCTGATGGCCTCCAACCCGGCGGACGAGAACGGCGACATCAAGAAGATCTACAAGGTAGGCCTCAACACGACGCGTCTCGTGTACGTGCTGGGTGACCTGGTTGTCGCGTGGCTGTTGCTGCGCGGCGCTGAAGTCGCGCTTGAGAAGCTTGGCGGCGAAGTGTCTGCTGCCGACAAGAGCTTCTACGAGGGCAAGGTTGCCGCCGCGAGCTTCTTCGCCCGCAACGTCCTCCCGCTCCTCGCGGGCGAACGTGCAATCGCCGAGAACATCGATGACTCTCTGATGGAGCTGGACGTCAACAGCTTCTGATCGGGGTGTGCTCCGCCAGTCGCGGAGCCTGAGCGCGAGGACCTTCGGCACTGTGGGGAGGTGCCGCGATCGCACTATGCTCCAGTCTCATGTCCCGCATCACCTGCCCTGTCCTGCGCGCGAAGGTAACAACAGCGGAGGAAGCCGCGCTGCAGATCAGCCCGGCAGACAACGTCGGCTTCAGCGGCTTCACGGGTGCCGGATACCCCAAGGTGGTTCCACGGGCACTGGCTGACCGGATCAACGAAGCACATCAACGCGGGGAAGAGTTCCAGATCGGTCTGTGGACCGGCGCCTCCACTGCTCCCGATGCAGACGGAATTCTGGCAGAGGCCCGGGCCGTCTCGACCCGGCTGCCCTACAACAGTGATCCGACGATGCGTGCACTCATCAACGCCGGGGAGGTCGACTATGTCGACGAGCACCTGAGCCACTCAGCGCAGCACATGTGGTTCGGCTTCTACGGCAACCTTGATGTCGCCGTCGTGGAGGTGACGGCAATTCTTCCGGACGGAATGCTCGTACCGAGCACATCCGTGGGCAACAACAAGACCTGGCTCGACCACGCTGATCGCGTCATTCTCGAAGTGAACCATTGGCAGCCGCGTGAGCTCGAGGGATTTCACGACATCTACTACGGCGCGGCCCTGCCACCCAACCGCCGTCCGATCGAGCTGACCGAGCCAATGCAACGGATCGGCGAGCCTTATCTCCGCGTCGACCCCGCCAAGGTCGTCGCGGTGATCGAGACAGACCATCCTGACCGCAATACTCCATTCGACGCTGTCGACGAGACATCGGCAGCGATCGCTGGACACGTCCTCGAGTTCCTGCGTCACGAGGTCAACAGTGGCCGTATGCCAGCGTCCCTGCTGCCGCTGCAGTCCGGTGTCGGCAATGTCGCCAATGCGGTGCTGGCCGGACTGGATGGCAGCGAGTTCACCGATCTGGTGGCTTTCACCGAAGTCATCCAGGACGGCATGCTGGACCTGCTCGACGCCGGCAAGTTGCGCATGGCCTCGGCCACGGCCTTCTCGCTGAGCCCTGAAGCCGCCGCCCGCCTGAATGCAGACATGAAGCGCTATCGAGACCGGATGATCCTTCGCCCTCAGGAGATCAGCAATCACCCCGAATTGATACGCCGGCTCGGCTGCCT
>CAZWZC010000033.1:0-25045 GCA_964638755.1 uncultured Aeromicrobium sp.
GTGTTGTTGTCGAGGGTCACAGATGCGTTTTGGGCCAGTAGACGACCGACGAAGTCGGCGCCGGATTGGGCGACGATCGCGTTCTCGGCGAGGACCGTGCCCTTGAAATCGGCGTTCGTCTTGATCGTGGCATCTTCGCTCACCTGCCAGAAGATGTTGCAAGGGTTCGCACCGTTCTTGAGTGCGACCGTCGAGCCAACCTCCATGGTCAGCGACGAGCCAACCTGGAACACGAAGACTGCGGCGGGGTCGTTCTCGGCGTTGAGCGTGACGGTCCCGTTCTCGGCGAGATTGAGGGCCGAGCTCGCGGTATGAACTCCGGCCAGCAGCTCGACGCCGTCCAGCTGCGCTCCGAGCGACGTTGACGAGGCAGCACCAGCAGCCGCGTTGTAGGCGATCAGATTGTCCGACTGTGCCAGGAGAGCGACCCCATCAGCCAGGTGCAGGCTGCCGGTCGACGGCGCGAGCCAGCTGATCGATGCGTCGCCAGTGATTGTGTTGTTCGGAGATGTGCCGATGTCGCCGCGCACTGAGGCGTCAGCGGTCTGAATCGTGGTCGAACCGGTGTTGGTGACCCCAGCGCCGGCGAGCACAGCAAACTGCGCCGAGGTGCCGAGCTGAATCGATGTCGCGGCATGGGCTCCTGAGCCGAAGGACACGCCGACGACGGCTGTGCCACCCATCAGCGCCACGGCTGCGACGGACTTGGTCAAGGTGGAGGGGAAGACACGCGTGGTCATATGAGTGGTCCTTTGTGAACGGCCCGCAGGTTCCCCAGTCTGCGGCGGTCCGTCGGCGGGGGTGCATGGGCGAGCCGGGCGGATCAATGATGGGTGTCCTCAACGCGGGGACCAGCCGGCCTGTCCAGGGCTCTGAGGTGCTGGAGCGCTTCGTTCTGGCCACATGGGTAGCCGAGATCGCCGAGCTCGGCTACTCCCTGAAGCCTGCTCGACTCGCGCTGGCGATGCAGCGAACCACACCGTCGCCGTGCCGTGGAGCGAAAACACAAAATGCAGACGCTCACTGTCAACATACGCCTGATTCGACGAAAAACCACTCGGCGCGCCCCGAAGCTTCAAGCGTGCGACGCGATCACCAACGTTGCCATGTGGCGGCAGCAGCAGCGAATGAGGAACAATCGACCCATGCGCGATGCGGTGATCTTCGACATGGACGGCACGCTCTGTGACACATCGGGCATCGAGCATTACATCGTGGGCGACGACAAGGACTTCGCGGCGTTCCACGCGGCATCAGCGGACTGCCCGCCGCGTACGGAGATCGTTGCTGCAGCCAAGGCCGAGCACACAGCAGGTCGAGCCATCCTGGTTGTCACATCGCGGGACTTCATCTGGCGTGACGTGACCCTGACCTGGCTGACTCAGCACGGAGTGCCGCACGACGCGCTCTACATGCGGATCGTCGGCGACTACCGCAGGGACGTCGAGATCAAGACCGACATCCACAAGCAGATCAACGACGACGGCTTCAACGTGATCACGGCGTGGGACGACAAGCCTGCTGTGCTCGATCTGTGGCGCGCGAACGGCATCGAGGTCAACGCCGTAGGGGGCTAGAGGCCAAAGCCGGCTCGTTCGTCTTCGCGTACGAGCTCGGCGAACTCGGGATTGTCTCGGATGACCTTGGGAACGAACGGGCAGTAGGGCAGGACAGTGCCGTCTCGCTGTGAGATCTCCTCAAGAGCACCGCGAACGAGCTCGCCGCCGAGACCGCGACCCTCGAACTGTGGGTAGATGCGCGTGTGTGGGAGGGCGTACTCGTCGCCGTCCTTGCGGTAGTCCAAGAATCCGGCGAGCTCCCCATCGACTTCGATCTCGAACCGCGACCGGTCTGGAGCGTCCTGCACAGTTGTCGTCATCTGACATTCCTCTCGGTGGAGATGTTGTCCGTAACCACTGCGATGCGTCACAATGGTCGCAGGTGCACCCAAGACGCTGGGGAAGGCGACACTAGGGAGGCACCTGATGGCTGTACCAAAACAAGACATGTCCTCGCCGACCACCCCGACCAGGGGTCTTCTTTTCGTGCACTCAGCACCTTCAGCGCTGTGTGCGCACGTCGAGTGGGCGACTGCTGGGGTGCTCGGCGGCAGCCCCGGCATCGCTTGGGTACCCCAGCTTGCCGATCCCGGCACCTACCGTGCCGAGCTGTCGTGGCAGGCAGATGCCGGTACGAGTGCTGCACTGGCGTCAGCCCTGCGTGGCTGGGAGAAGCTCCGCTTTGAGGTCACCGAGGAGCCCACCGCTCGCTCGGAGGGCGCGCGCTACTCGTACACGCCTGCGCTTGGCATCTTCCACTCCATGACTGGGCTACACGGCGACATCCTGATACCCGAGGACCGCATCAAGGCCTTCCGCGTCAAGGCCGCGCTCGGTGAGATCACGATGGAGGAAGCTCTTGACGGATTGCTGGGCGCTGCCTGGGATGCCGAGCTTGAGCCGTTCCGTCACGCCGGGGACGGAGCGCCGGTGCGCTGGTTGCACAAAGTCATCTAAATCTTCGAATTCGCATACGGTGACGTCCTAGCCGATTTCGACGGTCACGGACGGCGAGGCCTTGCTGGACTCCTTGTGGAACAGCCTGAACTCCCGCTTGCCGGTGCGTGACGTGTAGATCTTGGTGCTGTACGCGCCGTCTGCTTTGGTCTTGGTGTCGACGGGGAAGTCATCCCAGGCACCGCCGGGATCCTTGACCTGCACCGTGAGCGTCGCGCCGGCACCAAGTGATGGGAAGTTGCCCTCGAGGGCGAACCGCTCGCCGGGCTCGACCGAGAGGCTCGACACCCGCAGCGTGGGTTCCTGACTCGGTGTGTCAGGTGTCGGAGTCGGTGTCGGCGAAGCTGTCGTCGGTGTCTCAGTCGCTACTGTCGTGGAAACGCTGAGCGGCGGGAGGTCTGCGGGACCGATTCCGGTGGCGCCGATCACCGCTGCGCTGCCCACGCCGATCAGCAGACCGATTGCTGCGCCGGCGATGCCCATCCAGATGGCCAGGGTGCCAGCGGCTTTGATCTGCCCCTCACTCATCTGGCGGCGAGGCCGGTTGTCACCTCGAAGACGTACCTCGGATATCGCCTGGGCGGTAAGCAGCGGCTCTGGCGCGGTGGTCACAGGGAGAGTGGCTGGTACGGGAGGCGAGCTTGCCGACGGCGTTGCCCCGTCGTGGTGGACGACGGCGTTGATCGCATCCTTGACGGTGACAAATCCGTCGATGGATTGGTCTGACAGGTAGAGGTGGAACCGTCGGCCGAGCTCTTCGCCGATCTCGACAATCGTGATCGAGTCGACGCCGAGATCCTCCTTGAGCCTGCGATCCGGTTGGACAGCATCAGGCTCACATCCCTGCACCTTGGCAAGGATGTCGGCGAGTTCTTCACGTACGTCGTCGGGATATGGCACATCCTGATTCTATGTCGCGTGTGGAGGGTCACGCGCCGACCATGCAGGGTTCACCGCTCGGTGACGCCGACGTCACCCTAGGATTGAGGGATGGAGACGCTTGGCGAGGTCCAGCACGTCGTGGTTCACGGTCACCGCCGTGCGTTCCGCATCGCCGGCTCTGGTCCCGCTCTCCTGCTGCTACACGGACTGGGCTGTGACTCCTCCACCTGGCGCGACGTCATCCCGACCTTCGCCAAGAACTTCACCGTGATCGCGCCCGATCTCCTCGGTCACGGTGAGTCCGACAAACCCAACGCCGACTACTCGCTCGGCGGTTATGCCAACGGGATGCGTGACCTGCTCACGATCCTGGGCATCGACAAGGTGACAGTCGTGGGTCACAGCTTCGGGGGCGGTGTGGCCATGCAGTTCGCATACCAGTTCCCCGATCGCACTGAACGCGTCATCTTGGTCTCGACTGGCGGCCTTGGCAGAGAAGTCACCCCGCTGATTCGTTTCCTCACAGTCCCCGGTAGTGGCGCTGCGCTGGCGGCAGCAACCTTCCGTCCATGGCGCCCGCTCGTTGCGGGCACGATGCGCGCGCTCTCCAAGACGCCGTTGCAGGCCACGCGGGACCTCGACGAGGTCTCCAAGATCTACGAATCTCTGGCAGACCCGGCGCAGCGCAGGGCCGTCCAGCGTGTCACCAGCCATGTGCTCAACTGGCGCGGCCAGTTCGTCACGATGACCGATCGCAGCTATCTCGCCCGCCTCATGCCGGTGCTCGTCGTGTGGGGGCGCCTCGACATGGTCATCCCTTCATCGCACGCAGACCTGGCGCCGACTCACGCGCTGTCCGATGTGCACGTGCTCGAGGACTCTGGGCACTTTCCGCACAAGGACCACCCCGAGGAGTTCGCCCGCATCGTCACCGACTTCATCGAGTCCAACGAGCCTGCGCACTACCACCGCGGCAAGTGGAGGGCGCTCCTCCGCCGAGGTGACCAGTACGAACTCGAGAGCATGCCGACCTCGGCGGTTGCTGCGGTGGAGCCAGCGATCAGCTAGCTGGTTCGGGGGTGGGCTCGGCGATCTCTGCCTTGGAAGCCAGCTCGCGTTCGCGCTCTTCACTTCGCCGTCGTCGCCCTCGGTTGCCCGATGCCCACGCGCCGACCGAGACCGACAGCCAGCCGATGAACGCGCCGGCGATGTCGTCGGCGAGGTAGTGCCAGCCGAAGTAGATGGTCGCAAGGATCGTCATGACCAGGAATGCCCAGGCGATGATTCGTATGGCGGCCTTCTGGCCGCTGCGCTCAAAGAAGATGCACGCGGTGACCACGACCGACACGTGCAGAGAGGCGAAGCCGGCGATACCGTACGTGTAGCTGCCGCCGGGATCTTCCTTGAACCCCGTCCCAGCTCGAAACAGTGAACGCTGCAGCGCAGTGACACCCGTGACCGGCAGATCCTGGAACATCGAAGACTGTGCAAAAGCTGGGCCAAGGGTTGGCAGGCAGTAGTAGCTGACCACGCCGAGCACCCAGTTGAGGCTGAGCGCGGTCGCGTACCAGGCGCCGAGCGAGAGGTCTTTGCCCCAGACGAGGAAAGCACCGAGTGTCAACGGGATGAGCGGCAGGTAGCTGACATATGCCGTCGCCAAAACCTGGGCGGCGATCCCGGTTCCGAAGAAGTTGTGCAGCACCTCGGCGGGGTTGTGGCCGAAGAACAGATAGTGATCGAGGCGCAGCATGTCGGTGTCGAACAGCACGCCCTTGCGGATCAGCGGCAGGTCGCTCTTGAGGTTGCGATAGCTGACATAGCAGACGTAGAACATGATGAGCCCGGTCGCGATGTATCCGACGCGCTTGAAGCTCCAGTCGGCGCGCACGATGGCCATGAATTCGTCACCCACGCCACGAAATCCGTTGCGCCATCCGCGGCGAACGGCGACCGGAACAACGCCGACGGCAAAGAACATCAGACCGATCACCGGCAGGCGAACGTATGCCGGCCCGAGGAAGCCATCTGGGTCACGCAACGGCACGTCGAGCTGGTGTGACGCGACGATTGCGGTGACCCCGACAACGACCGAAAGGCACACGCCAAAGGTGTAGGGCCAACGTCGCATGACGTTCATCCTAGGGGTGAAATCTGAGGACGAGGTGAGTGATCACTCACACTCAGGCGTCGCCACCTTCATGCGGCAGACCGGACACCGCAGTTGGGTCGTCGATGCGGAATCGCTGGAAGGCATCGCGGGCAGTTTCGGGGCTGACGAGTCCGCGCTGGGCGAGACTCTGCAGGACGCAGACGACGATCGACTCCGCGTCGACCTGGAACGTACGGCGGGCCGCTGCGCGCGTGTCGGCGAAGCCGAACCCATCGGTACCGAGCGACTGCCACGGGCCGGGCACCCAGCGGGCTATCTGGTCGGGCACGGCGCGCATGTAGTCGCTGACCGCGACGGTCACCGCGGACGTGTCCATCAGCTTGACCGTGACGTACGGCAGGCGGTTGTACTCTGCGGGGTTATTGAGGTTCCAACGCTCAGCGTCGACGGCATCGCGTGCCAGCTCGTTCCACGAGGTCACTGACCAGACATCGGCGGGCACGCCGTACTCGGTGGCAAGGATCTCCTGTGCCTTCAGCGCCCAAGGAACGGAGACGCCCGAGGCCATGATGCGAGCGACGGAGTCGCCGCTGAGCGCCCTGCGATAGAGGTAGGTCCCCTTGAGCAGGCCTTCGACATCAACGTCCTCAGGCTGCGGCGGCTGCACGTAGGCCTCGTTGTAGACGGTCAGGTAGAAGATGATGTCCTCGCCGTTGGGTTTGGCATCAGTCGAGCCATACATGCGCTCGAGTCCGTACTGGACGATGTGGCTGATCTCGAAGCCGAACGCAGGGTCGTAGTGGACCACAGCAGGGTTGGTCCGTGCGAGCAGCGGCGAGTGTCCGTCTGCGTGCTGCAGACCTTCGCCGGTGAGCGTCGTACGTCCCGCTGTGGCGCCGACGAGGAAGCCACGGGCCATCTGGTCAGCCATCGCCCAGATCGAGTCACCGGTGCGCTGGAATCCGAACATCGAATAGAACATGTAGACCGGGATCATCGGCTCGCCGTGGGTGGCGTAGGCACTGCCGACCGCTGTTGCTGATGCCATGGCACCGGCCTCGCTGATGCCCTCGTGGAGCAGCTGACCCTGCTTGGACTCCTTGTAGGCAAGGAGCAGCTTGCGGTCGACGGAGTCGTACGTCTGACCGGCCGGGTTGTAGATCTTGGCCGACGGGAACATCGAGTCCATGCCGAAGGTGCGGTATTCGTCCGGCGCGATCGGAACGATGCGCTGTCCGATCTCGGGGTCCTTCATCAGGTCGCGCAGAAGGCGGACGAACGCCATGGTCGTGGCGATCTGTTGCTTTCCTGAGCCCTTCTTGAGCTCGTCGTACATCGAGTCCTCAGGAAGCTTGATGCTCACCGGATTGACGACGCGTTTGGGCAGCGATCCGCCCAGTGCGTCGCGGCGGGCCTTCATGTACTGGATCTCTTCACTGTCCTCGCCCGGGTGATAGAACGGCGCGATGTCGCTTCCATCAATTTGCTCATCGGAGATCGGGATGTTGAGGCGGTCACGGAAGCCTTTGAGGTCGTCCTTGGTCAGCTTCTTCATCTGGTGGGTTGCGTTGCGCCCGGCGAACGATTCGAGCAGCCATCCCTTGATGGTGTGCGCAAGGATCACAGTCGGCTGACCGGTGTGCTTCTGGGCGGCCTCGAAGGCGGCATAGACCTTTCGGTAGTCGTGTCCGCCACGGGGGAGGCGTTCGATCTCCTCGTCCGTCAGGTGCTCCACCATCTTCTTGAGCCGGGGATCGGGGCCGAAGAAGTTCTCGCGGTTGTATGCGCCGGACTCGACCGACAGCGTCTGGAACTCTCCGTCGGGGGTTCGGTTCATCTGGTTGACGAGAACGCCGTCGGTGTCCCGGGCAAGCAGGTCGTCCCACTCGCGGCCCCAGACGACTTTGATGACGTTCCAGCCTGCACCACGAAAATATGACTCAAGCTCCTGGATGATCTTGCCGTTGCCGCGTACGGGCCCGTCGAGCTGTTGCAGGTTGCAGTTGATGACAAAGGTCAGGTTGTCGAGCTCTTCGCGCGCGGCGACGCCGATCGCTCCCAGTGACTCGACCTCGCCCATCTCGCCGTCACCGAGGAACGACCATACGTGCTGCTGACTGGTGTCCTTGATGCCACGGTTCAGGAGGTAGCGGTTGAAGCGTGCCTGATAGATCGCGTTGATGGCACCGAGACCCATCGAGACGGTGGGGAACTCCCAGTAGTCGGACATGAGTCGCGGGTGCGGGTAGGACGAGAGGCCGTTGCCGGCGCCGTGCGAGTGCTCTTGGCGGAATCGGTCAAGCTTCAGCTCGTCGAGTCGCCCTTCGAGGAAGGAGCGCGCGTAGATGCCGGGCGCGGCATGGCCCTGATAGTAGATGTGGTCGCCACCACCCGGGTGGTTCTTGCCGCGGAAGAAATGATTGAAGCCGACTTCATACAGGCTGGCCGCTGACTGGTAGGTCGCTATGTGGCCACCCACGCCGAGGCCAGGCCGGTTGGCGCGCGACACCATGACGGCGGCGTTCCAGCGGATGTATGAGCGGATCCGGCGCTCGATTGCTTCGTTGCCTGGGAACCACGGCTCGCGCTCAGGCGGGATCGTGTTGATGAAGTCGGTGCTGCGAAGCGCGGGGACGCCAACGTTCTGCTCGCGGGCGCGCTCGAGGAGCTTGAGCATCACGTAGCGGGCGCGGCTGCGTCCTCCGCTCTCGATCATCTCGTCGAGCGAGCTGACCCATTCTGCAGTCTCTTCGGGATCAACGTCCGGGAGCTGTGTGGGAAGGCCCTCATGGATGACGGTCGGCCGTTCCTGGCCAGATTGCGACATGCTCACTCCCTTTGTGTCTTGTGGACCCCTCCATCATCCCACCTCTTGTTCGCTACTGTGATACCGGCAACAGCGCTGACGAACCTACCTTTCAGTAGGTTTTCCACGAACGTAGGGAGACATCGCGGTGGACGCGGGCAAGTTGGGCTTCGGTCCAGACACCGTCATCCAGGAGCTTGGCTGGGATGAGGACGTCGACGAGGAGCTCCGTGTCGAGATCGAGCGTCATACCGGCAACAACCTGGTCGATGGAGATGTCGGCGATGTCGTCGACGGGGTCATCCTGTGGTGGCGTGACGGAGACGGCGACCTTGTCGACGAGCTGGTCGGGTCACTCCAAGACTTGACCGAAGGTGGTTCGGTCTGGCTGCTGACTCCCAAGATCGGGCGCCCTGGCTACGTACCGGGTGCCGATGTCGTTGAGGCCGCTCCGATCGCCGGTCTGTCGACGACCACCACATCGTCGGCCTCAGCCGAATGGGCCGCCACCCGCCTCACTGCTCATAAACGATGAGCCTGTCCATTGGCGAGGTTGCTCCCGATTTCACGCTGAAGAACCAGCACGGCGAGGACATCTCGCTCTCGGCGTTCCATGGCGACAAGAACGTCGTGCTGGTGTTCTTCCCGTTCGCGTTCAGCGGCATCTGCACCGGCGAGCTGTGCGAGATCCGCGACAACCTCGGCGACTTCACCGGACTTCACGCCGAGGTGCTGGCTGTTTCGTGTGATCACTTCTTCTCGAACCGCGCCTTCGCTGACCGAGACGGATACGAGTTCTCGATCCTCAGTGACTTCTGGCCGCACGGTGATGTTTCGCGCTCGTACGGCACGTTCAACGATGATGTGGGTGTCCCTGACAGGGGCACCTTTGTCATCGACCGCGAGGGTGTCCTGCGCTGGACCGTCAAGCAGGGAATCGGCGATCCGCGGCACCTGGATGACGTTCGTGCCGCAATCGCCGATATTTCCTGATCTCTTGGTCAATTCTGCTGCGCGCGGTATCCCAGATGCGGTTTGATATTTCTGCTGCGGCTGCCAGGGACCCGAGACCTTGGCAGCCACGGCTTTTTTCAGGTCCAGTGCAGGTCTGCGGTAAGGTTCCGCTGGTTCCCGAGGGCGAATAGCTCAGTTGGTTAGAGCATCCGGTTTACACCCGGGAGGTCGGGGGTTCGAGTCCCTCTTCGCCCACTTCGATGGGTGGGGGGCCGACTGGGTTTTGGTCGGCGCCACGCATCGAACTAGGAGGCAGCGTGCGAGAACCCCTTGGGTGGGCCCCCGCTGCGCGTTCACGAGCGAAGCGAGTGCGCAGTAGGGGATCGAGTCCCTCTTCGCCCACTTCATGATTGACGAGATCGTTGAGCGGCTGCGGGCTGCGGGATGCGTGTACGCCGAGGACGAGGCTGCTTTGCTCGTCGAAGAGGCGGAGGGCGCCGATGAGCTCGAGGCGATGGTCGCGCGCAGAGTGGGCGGTGAGCCGCTGGAGTACGTGCTCGGGTGGGTCGAGTTCAGCGGTTTGCGGATCATCGTCGAGCCGGGCGTGTTCGTGCCGCGACGGCGCACGGAGGTGCTCGTCAACGAGGCGGGCAGGCTGGCGCGGCCGGGGGCGATCATCGTGGACCTGTGCTGTGGGGCAGGTGCGATCGGAGCAGCGCTGCTCGACACCTGCGAGGGCATCGAGCTCCACGCGGCTGACATTGATCCGGCGGCCGTCGCGTGCGCTCGGCTCAACCTCGAGCCTGAAGCATTGGTTCACCGGGGTGACTTGTTCACCGCGTTGCCCGACGAGCTGAAGGGTTGCATCGACATCGTCGTGGTCAACGCGCCATACGTTCCGACCGACGCGATCGCGTTGATGCCTCCGGAAGCACGCAAGTACGAGGCGATTGATGCGCTGGATGGGGGAGTCGACGGCCTCGACGTGCATCGACACATTGCTGCCGAGGTCGCTGACTGGCTGGTGCCCGACGGCTATATATTGATCGAGACGAGTGAGCAACAAGCGCCGCTGACGATCGAGGCACTCCAGGGTGGTGGCTTCTCGGCGTGGATGAAGCGCGATGAAGATGTTGACGGCACAGCCGTCATCGGCACTCGACCAATTTGATCTGTGGACGACCGACACTCCCTGTCTGAAGTGACTGACACAGTGGCCGTATGACAACCGCGAGCACCGAGACCGATGCACTCGACGCGTTGCGCACATTGACGGGTCGTGACGACGCGGTGTTCCACGATGGCCAGCTTGAGGCGATTCGTGTTCTGGTGGATGACCACAGCCGCGCACTGGTCGTGCAGCGCACCGGTTGGGGCAAGTCGGCCGTCTACTTCATTGCGACCCTCCTGCTCAGGCAGCGCGGCACGGGACCGACGCTTTTGGTGTCGCCTCTACTTGCCCTCATGCGCGACCAAGTGGCCGCGGCGGCGCGCGCTGGCGTACGAGCTGTGGCGATCAACTCGGCCAACCCACACGAGTGGGAGGAGACGCGGGCCAAGCTCGCCGCAGACGAGGTCGACGTGCTTCTGGTGTCGCCCGAGCGACTCAATAATCCGCGTTTCCGCGACGAGCAGCTGCCCGATCTGATCGCCCGCATGGGCATGCTCGTGGTCGACGAGGCTCATTGCATCTCCGACTGGGGCCACGACTTCCGCCCTGACTACCGACGACTCGCCGAGCTGATCGGCGCCCTGCCGGCAGACCTACCGGTGCTCGCCACGACTGCGACGGCCAATGAGCGGGTGGTCGTCGATGTCGCCGAGCAACTTGGCGCTGTGGGCACTCCGCCCTCCAAAGGAGTGTTGACGATTCGTGGCTCGCTCGCCCGTACGTCACTTCGACTCGGCGTGCTAGACCTGCCCCACTCCCAAGCGCGACTCGGCTGGTTGCTCAGTCATCTCGGTGACATGCCCGGCAGCGGCATCATCTACACGCTCACGGTCTCTACCGCAGAGGACACAGCGCGGCTTCTGCGCGACGCCGGACACGAGGTGCGTGCCTACACCGGTCGCACTGACACCGATCAGCGCGAGGAATACGAGCGACAGCTCAAGGGCAACGAGCTCAAGGCTCTGGTGGCGACGAGTGCTCTGGGGATGGGGTTCGACAAACCTGACCTCGGCTTCGTGATTCACCTCGGCGCGCCGTCATCGCCCGTCGCCTATTACCAACAGGTGGGCCGCGCTGGCCGTGCCACCGAGAGCGCTGATGTCCTGCTCTTGCCCGGGCGTGAAGACCCAGACATCTGGCACTACTTCGCCACGTCCTCGATGCCCAGCGAAGCGCGTGCGGCTGCCGTGATCGGCGCGCTCAACGACTCGCCGATCTCGACGCCAGCGTTGGAGGCGCTTGTCGATCTGCGCCGCACGCCGCTGGAGCTGTTGCTCAAGGTGCTCGACGTCGATGGGGCCGTACGTCGGGTCAGCGGTGGATGGTTTGCCACCGGGCAACCGTGGACGTACGACAAGGAGCGCTACGAGCGCATCGCCGAGGCGCGCGACGCAGAGCAACAATCGATGGTCACCTACGAGACGTCCAACAGATGCCGCATGGAGATGCTGCAGGCCGACCTCGATGACCCAACTGCCGCGCCATGTGGACGCTGCGACAACTGCGCCGGTGCTTGGTATCCCGCCGCCGTGGACGAAGCGGCGGCCCAGGCCGCGGCGTCGTCACTGGACAAGGTCGGTGTCCAGATCGAGCCGCGAGCGCAGTGGCCGACAGGATCTGCAAATGCGAAGGGCAAGATCAGCGCGGGCGAGCGCTTGGAGCCTGGCCGGGCTGTGGCACGCCTGACTGACCTGGGCTGGGGTGGCACGCTGCGCGACATCTTCGCCGCGGGAGCGACTGACGCTCCGGTGACAGACGCGCTGCTTGGCGCCTGCGTACGCGTGCTCAAGGACTGGGACTGGATCTCACGTCCGGCAGCCGTTGTCAGCATCCCGTCGAGATCACGGCCGCTGCTGGTTGACTCCTTTGCCCGCAGGATTGCCAGGATCGGCCAGCTCCAAGACCTCGGCGACCTCCGCCTGGCCGAAGGCGGACCGCGCGGCGAGCCGGGCGGCAACAGCGCCTACCGGCTCGCCGGGGTCTGGGGTGGATTCGCCGTCGGTCCGGAGCTTGCCGATCGGCTCAACACATTGGCTGGCAAGCCGGTCCTGCTGATCGATGATTGCGTCGACAGTCGTTGGACGATCACGGTTGCTGCTCGAGAGCTGCGCCGAGCGGGCTCCGGCCCGGTCCTGCCTTTCGCCTTGGCCGTTGTTGCATGACCGCCCGGTACGTTTGATGGCATGGAGCATCGATACCTCGGCAACAGCGGACTCAAGATCTCAGAGATTGCCTACGGCAACTGGCTGACGCACGGATCGCAGGTCGAGGAGGATGCCGCAACCGCGTGCGTACGCCAGGCACTCGACGAGGGGATCACGACATTCGACACCGCAGACGTCTACGCCAACACCAAGGCAGAGTCGGTCTTGGGACGGGCCCTCGTCGGCGAACGCCGCGAGTCCCTCGAGATCTTCACCAAGGTCTATTGGCCGACCGGGCCCGCGGGACCCAACGACTCGGGCTTGTCGCGCAAGCACATCATGGAGTCGATCAACGGCTCGCTCACTCGGCTGCAGACCGACTATGTCGACCTCTACCAAGCCCATCGTTTCGATGTCGAGACACCGCTCGAAGAAACCATGCAGGCGTTCGCCGACGTGGTGCGTAGTGGCAAGGCGCTCTACATCGGCGTCTCGGAGTGGACCGCGGACCAGATACGCGCGGGCCATGCACTCGCGCAGGAGCTGGGCATCCAGCTGATCTCAAGTCAGCCGCAATACTCCATGCTCTGGAGGGTCATCGAAGACGAAGTCGTGCCGACCTGCGAAGAGCTCGGTCTCGGCCAGATCGTGTGGTCTCCCATTGCCCAAGGCGTGCTCACGGGCAAGTACAAGCCAGGTCAGCCCCTACCCGAAGGCTCCCGAGCGACCGATGAGAACGGTGGCGCCAACATGATCAGCCGCTGGCTCAACGACGCGGTGCTCGAAGCGGTCGCCGGACTCGAGCCGATTGCCGCAGACGTCGGCCTGACGATGGCCCAGCTGGCGGTCGCTTGGGTGCTACAGAACTCCAACGTCTCGGCGGCGATCATCGGAGCATCGCGCCCCGAGCAGGTCACCGACAATGCCAAGGCATCGGGCGTGGAGCTTGACGCCGACACTTTGGCAGCGATCGATGAGGCCATCGGCGATGTCGTGCTGCGTGACCCTGGTGTGACGGCTGCATCGGCGCCAACACAGCGGCCAACGTGATCGGTCGTCGCTAGAGTTCTGGCATGCCAACCCTGCGTGATGTCGTCACCGTCCTCGACGACCTCTACGACCCACGCTGGGCCGACGCCTGGGACGCTGTCGGCACGGTCATCGGCGATCCCGCAGCCGACGTGGCGAAGGTGCTGTTCGCCGTCGATCCCGTCCAGGCAGTGGTCGACGAAGCGATCGCGTGGGAGGCGGACATGATCGTGACGCACCACCCGCTCTACCTCAAGGGCGTCACCTCCGTTGCAGCGACAAGTCCCAAGGGCCGCGTGGTGCACGACCTCATCAGCAACCGGATCGCCCTCCATACGTGCCACACCAACGCCGACAGCCCACCGCTCGGCGTCTCGGAGTCGATGGCGTTGGCGTTGGGGCTCACCGACCTGCGTCCGCTGGCTCCGGACACCGCCGATCCGGTCGACAAGTGGATCGTGTTTGTCCCGAACGACAGCGCGGACCAGGTGGCGACGGCGATGCACGCAGCAGGGGCAGGACAGGTCGGTGAGTATGACTTGGCGCAGTTCCAGTCAACTGGCACCGGATCGTTTCGGCCCCTCGCTGGTTCGAGCCCGACGATCGGCAAGGTCGGCACGATCGAGCATGTGCCGGAGACACGCATCGAGATGATCGCCGATCGACGGCTTCGTGACTTCGTACGCACCGCGATGCTCAACGCCCACCCCTACGAAGAGGCCGCGTATGACGTCCTGGAGCTTGCAGCGCGTGACTCAGATCGCGGTCACGGGCGCATCGGCGCACTGTCCAGAGCGATCACGCTTGCTGATTTCGCGCAGCAGGTGGTCGGGAGCCTGCCGGCGCACCACAGCGCGACGCGTATCGCAGGCGACCCGGCACGAATGGTCGCAACCGTGGGCTTGTGTGGCGGCTCTGGCGAGTTCCTGCTCGCTGCGGCCGATGCTGCGGGAGCCGACGTCTATGTGACGTCAGACCTCAAGCACCATCCCATCAGCGAGCACCTGGAGAAGCCCGGAGCCTGTGCCGTCATCGACGTCCCGCACTGGGCCGCGGAGTCGACCTGGCTACCTGTTGCGGCTGAGGCGTTGCGGGGTCGAGTCCCTGACGTCGAAGTACGCGTGTCCGGGCTGGTCACCGATCCTTGGACTGCGAACGTGCCGGGTACGGTGTCGTTGTGAAAGCCGATCCCACAGCCCAGGCTGCCCTGCTCGACCTCCAGGCGACGGACTCGACGCTCGCCCAATTGGTGCACCGTCGCAAGTCCCTTCCCGAGCACGCCAAGATTGAGGAGCTCCAGGCTCGCCTCGCAGCGCTCGATGGCACCCGTATCGAGGCCGCAACGGCGGTTGACGACCTCTCTCGCGACCAGCGCAAGGCCGACGCCGAGGTCGAGTTGGTCAAGACCCGTCGCAGCCGCGACGAGGAGCGACTTGCCTCCGGGGCGATCAGCAACCCGAAGGACCTCGCCAGCCTCCAGCACGAGCTGACCGCGCTCGAACGACGCATCACAACGCTCGAGGATGACGAGCTTGAGGTGATGGAGGCCCTCGAGGAAGCGCAGACGACGCTCGATGCCGCGCAGGCCGAGCTCGCCTCGATTCAGACTGAGCTGGACCAGACACGTGGTGCACGCGATGCGGCAGTCGCCGTGCTCGACGAGCAGATCGCCGACTGCGAAGCCGAACGCGGCGCCAGCGCGACTGGCGTGCCCGATGACTTGATCGCCCTGTACGACAAGGTGCGGGGTCAGTACGGCGGACTCGGTGCTGCAGCCCTTCGCGCCAAGACGTGCGAAGGTTGCCGCCTCGAGCTCAATGGTGCTGACCTCCGCGAACTGGCCGCGTTGCCGGAGGACGAGGTCCTGCGCTGTCCCGAGTGCAGCCGCATCCTGGTGCGCACCGCCGAGTCGGGGCTGTGACAGCTCGCATCATCGTCGAGGCCGACGGCGGCTCCCGGGGCAATCCGGGGCCGGCATCTTACGGGGCCCTGATCCGCGATGCAGACACCGGTGAGGTGATCGCGCAGCGCGGCGAGACGATTGGTGTTGCGACCAACAATGTCGCCGAGTACAGCGGCCTGATCGCCGGGCTCGAGCTGGTCCGCGAGCATGCTCCGAAGGCCGAGGTCGAGGTTCGGATGGACTCCAAGCTTGTCATTGAGCAGATGGCAGGCCGCTGGAAGGTCAAGCACGCCGACATGTTGCCGCTCGCCGCCAGAGCGAAAAGCATCGCGCCTCCCGAAGTCACCTGGACCTGGATTCCACGTGAACAGAACTCCGCCGCTGATGCACTTGCCAATGCTGCACTGGACGATCAGGCTGCAGGTGGGTCTGGGGGCGTCGGCGAACGCAGGGCGGAGAAGAACCCGCTCGTCGGTTGGCGGAGTGGAGTGAACGGCGAACCGACCACAATCATCCTGCTCCGGCACGGGGTCACCGAGTCGACTGACCGCAAGCTGTTCTGCGGCAGCGGCGGCGCCGATCCGGGACTCACGTCCATCGGCGAGGGGCAGGCGCAGCGGGCTGCGGCGTGGATCACGAAGCATGGTGGCGCCGATGCGCTGGTCTCGTCGCCTCTGCGTCGCACTCAAGAGACTGCCGGGTTCGTGTCGCGAGAGCTCGGACTCGATGTCGAGCTCGAGCCGGGCATTGCGGAGGCGGCATTCGGCGACTGGGATGGCTTGAGCTTCACCGAGGTGATGGAGCGCTGGCCAGGCGAGCTCGAGCAATGGCTCAGCTCGACTGCGGTCGCGCCTCCGGGCGGTGAGCCGTTCGACTCGGTGCAGGAGCGGGTCACCGCTGCCCGTGATCGACTCGTGGATGCGTACGCTGGCAAGACCATCGTCGCGGTCAGCCATGTCACACCCATAAAGATGATGGTGCGACTCGCGCTCAACGCGCCGATGCCGGTGATTTACAAGATGGAGCTCGCTCCCGCATCGATCTCGACGATCAAATGGTGGCCGGACGGTACACCGTCCCTGCGCAACTTCTCTGTCGTCCCCGACTGACCCCCAAGTTTGTCCCAAAACTCGGGGTTTAGACCTCGGCCACCACGACGTCGAGCCGCTGGCTGTGGCGTTCGACGGTCCATCCCAGATCGCCGAGCAGTTCTCGAAGCTCAACGACCGTCGAAGGATTGGCGCCAGATTCCAGAACCGCCCGTACGAGAACCCCTTTGGTCGCCTTGTTGAAGTGACTCACGACCTTGCGCACGCCCTGGTGCTCGTGGAGGACCCGCATCGACACGGTCCGATCGGTGAGCTCCGCGGGTGGTTTGCCAAGGGCGGCGTACATCCCGGAGCGCAGGTCGATCAGTAGGCCGTCTCCCGCGGCGTCGCGCAGGACGCGGGGGAGCGGTGTACGCCACCGGCCTGCGACGGTGCCAAGACGTGGCAGGGACCCGTCGCCGGAGAGTCGGTAGGCGGGGATCAGGTCGGATGGCCGAACGAGTCCGAACAGGGCGCTGCTGATGGCCAGTGACTCATCGGCGCGCGCGCGTGACGCACGATCGAGGGTCGCCACGTCCAGCATCGAGAAAAGGACACCGGTGTAGATCTCATCGGCCCGTGCTGTTGGCTCCGTGTCGAGGCCGGCGTTGATCTCGATTGCGTCAGCCTGCGTCAGTCCGAGGCCGAGCACCTGCATGGCACGTCTGGGGTGGCCTGAGCACATCTTGATCAGTGCTCGCATCAGCTGAGCGCGCACGGGCGTCAGGCGCGGAAAGGACAGTGTCTCGAGATCGAGCACGGGTCCTGAAGACGGTCGTGTCTTGCCCTCCGAAGGCGGGAGCAGGATCAGCACCGCACGAATCTAGCCGACCAGCATCCATACGCCGACGGCGGCGAACAAGATGGCTGAGATGATGTGCACGGTGCGGATCGGGAGAACCTGCAGCAGCGTGCGACCTGCAACGACTGCGAGCACGATCGAGATGAGCATGCCGATCGTGCTGCCGATCCAGATCAGCAGCCAGTGGTACTGCGTTGAGAGAGTCATGGTCGCGAGCATCGTCTTGTCTCCAAGCTCAGCCAGTACGAACGCAGTGCCCACGACCAACACGGCTGCGCCACCTTTGGCGCGCTCGGGGGGCGGCTGGTCGCCCTGCAGATTGCGCAGGGTCCAGGCGGCGAACGCAAGGAACAGGAGACCTGCGGCAACGCGTACACCGCGCGCGGGCAGGTTGTCGCCGATCGCATTGCCGACCACAGCCGAGACGAAGTTCGTCAGGGCGCACGCCAGACCGGCGCCGACGATCACGGTGCGCGCACGAAAGCGCGTCGCGAAGGTCATCGACATCAGCTGGCTCTTGTCGCCGAGTTCGGCGATGAAGACAAGCCCGGCGCTCAGCAGGACCGCATTCACGGCAAAGGCTCCTCGTCCGCCTGGACGAAGAGCCTGGATGCGAGTCTTCGACCAGGCATCGTCACATGACAACAACCGGTCGAAAGTCTCGTCCGCCACCAGCCCTGAAATCAGAACGGTGTGGCCTGAAGCACCGGAGCCCACAGGTTCATGGGCTCAGTATGTCGATGCAACCGTTGGGGACTACTCCCTTTCGTGCGAGCAGCCTAGCGCAGGCCATGGAGGATAGAGTGGCTGTTGCGAATGAGTCGGCCGGGCGGCCGCGGCATGTTCTGCCTTCGGGTGGAGGTGTCGAGGAAAGTCCGGACTCCGTAGAGCGACGGTGGTGGCTAACGGCCACCCACGGCGACGTGCGGGACAGTGCCACAGAAATCAGACCGCCAACGGCCCTTCGGGGAACGGGTAAGGGTGAAACGGTGAGGTAAGAGCTCACCAGCGTTCCGGGTGACCGGGACGGCTAGGTAAACCCCACCGGGAGCAAGACCAAGAGGATCCCTTCCGTCTCGACGGAGCGGATCTGCGCTGACGGGCTGCTCGTCCAATGTCAGCGGGTAGGTTGCACGAGGCGTCCAGCAATGGGCGTCCCAGATGGATGGTCGTCCACGACAGGATCCGGCTTACAGGCCGGCTCATTCGCCCTAGGAGACCGTGGCGAGCTGCAGAGACTGCTGGATCGCTGAGGGATCGTATTCCCAGGCGAGCTCGCGGACGATGTCGACGAGGTCGGGGTCGTCCGTCTCGATCATCACGTTCAGATGCTGCTGGGGCAGACGCTCGAGCGTGACCTCGGCCAGCACGCTCAGTGCCTGTTCGACCGCGAAGTACGCCTCGTCACTGCTGAGCTCCATGGTCAGTGTCACGCGGTGCATGTCGGCTCCCTCGTTCGATTTTGGCTCCCTGCATGGTGAACGAGCCTGAGCGGCGGAAGTTAGGCGAGATGCGTCACACGGTTTGGCCTGACCGTTGCTCGCGGTCAGTACCGTGGCTGACATGACTTCAGTCCCCAACATCACGCTCAACAACGGCGTCGAGATCCCGCAGCTCGGCTTCGGCGTCTATCAGGTGAAACCGGACGAGACGAAGGATGCAACGCTCGAGGCGCTCGAGATTGGCTACCGGCACATCGACACGGCACAGATGTACCGCAACGAGAAGGGTGTCGGTGAAGCGGTACGCGAGTCCGGCCTCGATCGATCCGACGTGTTCATCACCAGCAAGCTCAACAACGGTTTCCACGCTCATGACGATGCGATGAAGGCGTTTGACGCCTCGCTTGAGACGCTCGGCTTTGACCACCTCGACCTGTTCCTCATTCACTGGCCGCTGCCGGGGATCGACATCGATTTCATCGAGACCTGGGGAGCGCTCGAGGAGATCTACGCATCGGGTCGGGCCAGGGCGATAGGCGTCTCGAACTTCCAGCCGTCCCACCTGCGACGAGTCATCCAGGAGGGCACTGTCCCGCCGGCCGTGAACCAGATCGAGGTGCATCCCTACCTGACGCAGGACGATGTACGCGCTGCCAACACCGAGAACGGGGTCGCGACCGAGGCATGGTCGCCGATCGCGCAGGGTCTGGTGCTTGACGACCCGGTGATCGAAAACATCGCCAAGGCGCACGGCAAGACCCCTGCACAGGTAGTCCTGCGGTGGCACCTGCAGCGTGGCGACATCGTGTTCCCGAAGTCGGTGACGCCCGACCGGGTCAAGGAGAATTTCGAGCTGTTCGACTTTGAGCTCTCGGGGTCCGAGCTCGGTTTCATCTCGGCGCTCACCAAGGATCAGCGCACCGGACCCAACCCCGACGAGTTCAACTGGATCCCCTGATCCTGGGTCGCTTCGCGTTACGCTGCCACCCATGACCGAACACGAGAATCACGAGCCTCCCGCGCGATTCAGCTATGCAGTCGGAGCTGGCCTCGGCCTGCTGGTCGGTGGCGCAATCGGGCTTTTCATGGACCACTTCCTCATTGACGCCGTCTTCGGTATCGCGATTGGTCTCGTGGTCGCGTACATGGTCAGAACGCTCAAGGCGTAGTCAGTATCTCTGCACCGTCGTTGGTCACCAGCAGGGTGTGTTCAAACTGTGCCGTGCGTGATTTGTCCTGAGTTGTCGCAGTCCAGCCGTCGTCCCACAGATCCCAATCGACGCAGCCGAGGGTGAGCATCGGCTCGATCGTGAACGTCATACCGGGCACCATCACGGTGTCGTGTGCCGGGTCGTCGCAGTGGGGGATGACCAGACCGTCGTGGAACGCAGGTCCGACACCGTGCCCGGTGAACTCGCGCACCACCCCATACCCGAATCGGGCGGCGTACGTCTCGATGACCCTGCCGATCACATTGATCTGGCGCCCGGGCCTGACCGCCTTGATGGCGCGCATCGTTGCCTCACGGGTGCGCTCGACGAGGAGCCGTGACTCCTGGTCGACGTTGCCGACAAGGTAGGTCTTGTTGGTATCGCCGTGCACGCCGCCGATGTACGCCGTGATGTCAATGTTGACGATATCGCCGTCCTCGAGCGGGCGGTCGTCGGGGATGCCGTGGCAGATGACCTCGTTGACACTGCTGCACAACGACTTCGGATACCCGCGATATCCCAGTGTTGATGGGTATGCGCCCTGTGCAATCAGGAACTCGTGGCCGATTCGGTCAAGCTCGTCGGTCGTGACGCCGGGAGCGATGGCCCTCTCGACGGCGTCGAGCGCTTGAGCAGCCATGCGTCCGGCAACACGCATCGCGGCGATCGTCTCGGCGTCACGCACCGACGATCCGCGATAGGGGAGCGGCGCGATCTGTCCGACATACTCGGGCCGGTCGATCGAGCTGGGTACGGTTCGCTCAGGGGAGACTCGGCCAGCAGTCAGGACACTCACCCGGGGGAGTGTAGAGGGACGACCCAGCCCAACCTGAGGCAGGATGAGGCCATGACTGACGAGAAGTGGTACTTCTGCATGGTGCATCGCGAGGTCGAGCCACAGGACGGTTGCCGGCCCGCTGATCGACTCGGTCCGTATGACTCGGCTGAGAAGGCTGGGCGGGCTCTCGAGATCGCGGCTGAGCGTACCAAGGCGTGGGACGAAGACCCGCGCTGGAATGACAACCTCAGCGACAAGTGATCCAGCGCAAGCGTCGACGCACGGGGAGGCTCAAGCTCGAGCGATCCGGCCCGTGGATTGCGATCGTCGGTCTCCTGATGGTCTTGTGGTGCAGCATCGCCACGTTCATCTACGCGCCTTGGTGGGGTGTGGCGATCGCGTTCGCGTTGATGATCCCGCAGGTGTTGCTGGTCAAGAAGTGGGCGACTGTCAAGCCGAAGTTGACCGTTGCCGTGCCTGTTGTCGGCCTCGCAGCGTGGGCCCTGCTGTCGTTCGTCGGCGCCAGGTGGTGGGGCTGGAGCGCCTGAGGATTGAGGCGTCGCCTAGCAAACTACCCAGGCACCTGGTGAGCGGTGAGTTCTCAACGGTGTGACGGCTCATTTGGTTGAGGAGTCACCGATCCTTTGCGGCTCAACTCTCGAAGGAGTGCTCGGCGGCCGGGAAGGCGCCTTCCTTGACGTCGGCGACGTACTGCTTGGTGGCCTCCAGCATCACGCTGTGCAGGTCGGCGTACTTCTTGACGAAGCGCGCTGTCTTGCCGGAGTTGAGTCCGAGCATGTCCTGCCAGACCAGCACTTGGGCGTCGCAGTCGATGCCGGCGCCGATGCCGACAGTCGGGATACGCAGCGCCTTGGTGACCTCGGCCGCGACCGGTGACGGAACCATCTCCATGACGATCGCAAACGCACCGGCGGCTTCGAGCGCCTTGGCCTCCTCGACCATGCGTGCGGCGCCGTCGCCGCGACCCTGGACGCGGTAGCCGCCGAGGTTGTGCTCGGCTTGCGGAGTGAAGCCGATATGAGCACACACCGGGATGCCGGCATCGGTGAGCAGCTTGACCTGGGGCACCATCGCCAGCCCGCCCTCGAGCTTGACGGCGTGCGCGTTGGCTTCCTTCATGAAGCGGACGGCGGTGTGGAACCCCTGTTCTGGCGAACCCTGGTATGACCCGAACGGCAGATCAGCGAGCACGAGAGCGTGCTTGGCCGAGCGTGACACGGCCCGTACGAGCGGGATCAGCTCGTCGACTGTCACCGGCAGCGACGTCTCGTTGCCGTACACGTTGTTGGAGGCCGAGTCGCCGACCAGCAGCACCTCGACTCCGGCATCGTCAAAGATCGCGGCGGTGTACTGGTCGTACGCCGTCAGCATGGTCCACTTCTCGCCCTGCTCCTTCAGCTGCTGCAGGTGGTGCGTGCGGATGCGCTTGCGAACTAACCGCGCTGCAACTGCGGGTCCGGTGCCGTACGGCGCGGTCTCCTCAGGGATGCTCATTGAATTCTCCTTCTCGCAGCTCCTTACGGAGTCCACGGACTCCTCCAGCCTGCCAGACCAAGCATGGTTAGAGACGAAGTGTGGGTGAACTCACGCAACCCTTGGTGACCATACGCCGACCGCAGCGAGGCAAAGCGCTCCAACGAAGCTGGGCGGTGACGGAGTCGCCGTGGCGGCGAAGCCGCGCGCTGTTACGTGTCCTCGCGCCAGCGGTGGGTGATCGGCACGCGGCGATCGCGGCCGAAGTTGCGGCGCGACACCTTGGGTCCCGGCGGGTACTGGCGGCGTTTGTACTCAGCTTTGTCGACCAGGGTCACGACGCGGTGCACGAGGGCCGGATCGTGGCCTTCTGCAATCACCGCTGCTGAGCCCAGATCACGGTCGACGTAGGCGTCGAGCACCGCATCGAGCAGGTCGTACGGGGGCAATGAGTCCGAATCAAGCTGGCCCGGACGCAGCTCGGCCGATGGGGGCTTGCTGATCGTGTTGGGCGGGATGGGAGGGGTCTCGCCGCGTTCCTCCGCAATCGCGTTACGCCAGGTGGCGAGCTCCCACACGACGGTCTTCGGCACGTCCTTGATCGGTGCGTATGCACCGACGGCATCGCCGTAGATGGTGGAATAGCCCGTGGCGAGCTCCGACTTGTTGCCGCAGGCGAGTACAAGGTGGCCGTGCTGGTTGGACAGGCCCATCCAGATCACGGCGCGGATGCGTGCCTGCAGGTTTTCCTCGGCAAGCCCGGTGAGGTGCAGCGCCTCCTGGTAGCTGTCGAAGATCGGCGCGATCGGGATTGTGTCGAGTGACAGGCCCGTACGTTCGGCCATGTCGGCGGCATCCGTCTTGGAGTGCTCGCTCGACCACGCGCTGGGGTTGGAAATGCCGTTGACGTTCTCGGGTCCGAGTGCGTCAACGGCGATAGCGGCAACCAGCGTGGAGTCGATGCCACCGGACATGCCGAAGAGCACGGACTGGAAGCCGTTCTTGTGGACGTAGTCGCGCAGCCCCACGACCAACGCGGTGTAGATCTCCTCGTTGCGGCTGATGCGCTCGTGCTGCACGGTCGGCATCGATTCGTACGCAGGGAACGGTTGGGAGGTGATGATCGTGCGCTTGATGGCCAGGCCACCGAAGCGTTCTTCGTTACCGGGCATCACGTCGGTCGCAGCGGGGAGATCGAGGTCGACGACGAGCAGCTCGGGTTCGAACTGCCCTGAGCGGCCCAGCACCATGCCGTCCGGGTCGACGACAATTGAGTCGCCGTCAAAAACGAGTTCGTCCTGTCCGCCGACGAGGTTGACATAGGCCAGCACGCACTCACCCTCAGCGGCCCTGCGTGAGCAGAGATCGAGGCGGATGTCGTCCTTGTCGGCCTCGTACGGTGAACCGTTCGGCACGACAAGCAGTGCTGCGTCGGCTGCCTTGGCTGCTGCGGAAGGTCCATCCCTCCAGAGGTCCTCGCAGATCGCAAGGGCGACGTCGATGCCGCCGATCTGCACGATGTTGATTGTGTCGCCGGCAACGAAGTTGCGGATCTCGTCGCCGACGCCGTAGTTCCAGAGGTGGTGCTTGGCCTGCCGCGCCACGATCTTGCCGTCGTGGATGATCGCGACGCAGTTCTGGGGCGCGTTCTTGGGAATCCCGGGCGCGTCGATGACGTCTGGCATTTGGTCGAGGTAGCCGACCATCGCGACGAGGTCACCACACCCCTCGTCCTGGAGTCGCCGGGCCAACACCTGGATCGCGGCCTGTGATGCGCGGATCAGCGATAGTCGCATCGCGAGATCCTCGAGGGGATAGCCGGTCAGCATCATCTCGGGGAAGACGATCAGGTGGACGCCCTGCTCGACGGACGCCTTGCAGTGCTCGACGACGAGATCGGCATTGCCGGCGAGGTCGCCGACGGTGGCATTGACCTGGGCAAGAGCAAGGCGCAGCTGGGGCACGGGGCGAGCCTATCGGGGCCGCAACTCCTCGGTGGTTGAGTAGGTCCGAGGAACGAGGACCGTGTCGAAACCACGTATGGTCGAGTGCTCGCTTGGACGATCATCTCACGAGGTTTCGATACGTCGGCCGCGGGCGGCCTCCTACTCAACCACCGAGGGCGAGGAGACCAGGAAACATCCTCGTAACACGTGGTCGTCACAATGGGGCCATGGGTAAACAGGAAGACTTCGTGCTGCGTGCTCTCGATGAGCGGGACGTCAAGTTCGTACGTCTGTGGTTCACTGACGTGCTCGGGTCCCTGAAATCTGTCGCAATCGCTCCGGCTGAGCTCGAAGGGGCGTTCGCCGAGGGCATCGGGTTCGACGGCTCAGCCATCGAAGGATTCGCCCGGGTGCACGAGGCCGACATGCTGGCCCGCCCTGATCCGTCAACGTTCCAGATTCTCCCGTGGCGTGGAGAGACTCCCGCGACGGGCCGAATGTTCTGCGACATCCTGATGCCTGACGGAACCCCGTCGTACGCCGACCCTCGCCACGTCCTCAAGCGCACACTGCAGAAGGCGTCAGAAGCCGGATTCACGTTCTACACCCACCCCGAGATCGAGTTCTTCCTGTTCAAGGGCAAGCCCGATGTCGGCGGCCGGCCCATTCCGGTCGACGACAGCGGCTACTTCGACCACACCGCGCAGGGCGGGGGACAAGATTTTCGACGTGAGGTCATCACGATGCTCGAGGACATGGGCATCTCCGT
>CAZWZC010000034.1:0-24323 GCA_964638755.1 uncultured Aeromicrobium sp.
CTGATCGACGCGTTGGAGGAGTTCGACAAGCCGCTCGTCCTTGCGATCAACGGGCTCGGTCTCGGAATTGGCCTGACGATCATCGGATTCGCCGACCTCGTGTTCATGTCCACAGCGGCTCGCCTCAAGTGCCCCTTTGCCAGCCTTGGTGTCGCACCCGAGGCCGCATCCAGCTATCTCCTTCCACACCTCATCGGCCGCCAAAACGCCGCGTGGGTCCTGATGTCGTCGGAGTGGATCACCGCCTCGGAAGCGGTCGACATGGGACTTGTCTGGCGTACGTGCGACCCGGACTCGCTGATGGATGTCGCCCACGATCATGCGGCCCGCCTTGGCGCACTCCCGATCTCGAGCTTGCGTGCCATCAAGCGCACCATGACCGAACCGCTGCGCGACGGCATTGCCGATGCTCGACGCCGCGAAAACCAATGTTTCGCCGACCTCATGGGGGGGCCGGCCAACCAGGAAGCACTGGCCGCGTTCGCCGAGGGGCGAACTCCTGATTTCACCCAGCTTCCGGCAGCAGGACGAGCGTCATGACCTTCATCATCACCCAGTCGTGCTGCAACGATGCGTCCTGCGTCGCGGTGTGCCCAGTTGACTGCATTCATCCAGCACCGGATGATCCTGACTTCGCCACCGCAGAGATGCTCTACATCAATCCCGACGAGTGCATCGACTGTGGCGCCTGTGTGCCGGCGTGCCCGGTGACGGCGATCTACGCGGACTCTGACCTGCCGGAGCACCTCAGCGAGTACACCGCGATCAACGCTGACTACTTCACCTGGGTCGGTGAGATTCCGTTCCCCGCTGCTCCGGCACCTGCAGGTCCGAAGGTCGAGGACCAGGGTGCTCCGCTCCGCGTAGCCGTTGTGGGATCAGGGCCGTCAGGGTGGTTCGTGGCAGAGGAACTGGCCGCAACGAGACGTGCTGACGTCGAGATCACGGTCATCGATCGCCTTGCCACCCCGCATGGACTGGTCCGTCATGGCGTCGCCCCCGATCACCTCGGCACCAAGGACGCGACGATCATGTTCGACACCATCGCGCGACACAAGAGCACCAGCGTGCGACTCAACGTCGAGGTCGGCAAGGATGTCAGCCACGACGAGCTCCTCGAGCACCATCACGCCGTGGTCTACGCCACCGGCGCAGACCTTGGTCGAACCGTCGGAATTCCTGGTGAGGACTTGCGGGGGAGCTACTCGGCTGCCGAGTTCGTGACGTGGTACAACGGCCAGCCTGACCACCTCGATCTCGACCCACCACTGGACCACGAGCGTGCCGTGATCATCGGGAACGGAAACGTTGCGCTGGACATGGCACGCCTACTTCTCGTCAGCCCTGATGACCTGCATGGCGCCTCGGACATGGTGCCCCATGCGCTCCAGGTGCTCGCAGGTTCCGACATACGGGAGGTGGTTGTGGTCGGCAGGCGTGGGCCGGAACATGCCGCGTTCTCGACACCCGAGCTCCGGGCTTTGGTCAACCACCCAGACATCGATGTGATCGTGGATCCGGTTGAGCTCGAGACCCTGACTGATGTCGATGACGCCGAGCGGACGGCCAGTACGTATGCAGCCAGCCAGAAGACCGCTCTGGTTCGCCGGATCGCCGAGACGACGCCTCGTGGTGCCAAGCGACTCGTGCTCCGGTTCGGCCTCACTCCGCAGGAAGTCCTGGGCGAGGAACGGGTCACTGGTGTCACATTGGCTCGCACGGCAGACGCAGCTGACGTCGTGACGATCAAAGCGGGTCTGGTTCTGCGCGCGACCGGCTACACGTCGACGGCGGTGGCAGGTGTGCCGTTTGACGAAAAGGCGGGCCGCTTCGCGCACGACGGAGGGCGGGTGACCGATCCGGCCTCGGGCGTCGCAGTGACGGGGACGTACACAACGGGATGGGCCAAACGCGGTCCGTCGGGCGTGATCGGCACCAACCGGGCGTGCGCGATCGAGACCGCGACTGCGTTGATCGATGACTATTACGAAGGACGGTTGGCAGATCCTGCCGGTGACACCCAGTCGTTTGACACTCTGCTCGCTGAGCGCGGCGTCGCCATCGTGGATCTCGTCGCATGGAAGCGACTCGACAGCCATGAGCGCGCTGAGGGCAAGGCCATTGGACGACCGAGAGTGAAGGTCTCCGACCGCGACGAACAAATTCGGATCGGGACAGAGTCATAGTCGGCGCTGCCTCACCGAAAGCAGAGGAGATTGATGTCATCACGCACACCTGACGGTCTCGCCATTCCCAGCGCGATTCCTGTTGCGAGCACCACGATCGACGAGGTCGTCGACGTCGTTGTCGTGGGATTTGGCATCGCCGGTGGGTGCGCCGCCCTTGAGGCGGCAAGGGCCGGAGCGCGGGTGCTGTTGCTGGAGAAGTCAGCAGTGCACGGCGGCACGTCGTCGATGTCTGGCGGCCACTTCTATCTCGGCGGAGGCACAGCCGTGCAGAAGGCAACCGGTCATCAGGACTCAGTTGAAGCGATGGCCGACTACCTGATCGCGAGCACCAAGGATCCCGACCGCGAAAAGATCCATGCCTACTGCGAGGGATCGGTCGAGCTGTTCGACTGGCTTGAATCGCTCGGCTTTGAGTTCGAGCGATCGTTCTACCCCGAGAAGGCCGTGATCCAGCCCGGCAAACAAGGACTGATGTTCACCGGCAACGAGAAGGTCTGGCCCTACCGCGAGAACATCAAGCCGGCCCCCCGCGGGCACAAAGTGCCCGTTCCCGGCGACACCGAAGGCACCAAGATCGTGATGGATCTTCTGCGCACGAAGGCAGAGGAAGCCGGTGTCGACATTCGCTACGAGACCGGAGTCACCAACCTCGTACTCGATGACGAGGCTGTCGTCGGCGTGGTCTGGCGGTCATATGACAAGACTGGAGTCATCCGCGCTTCGTCGGTGGTCCTCGCGGCTGGTGGGTTCGTGATGAACCCGGACATGGTCGAGCACTACACGCCGGCACTTGGCGAGAAGCTGTTCACCCTGGGCTCCAGCTACGACGACGGTCTCGGCATCCGCCTCGGCCAGTCGGTCGGTGCCGCACTTGAAAACATGGACGAGCCGTTCATCACGGCCCCGTTCTATCCGCCGTCGCAGCTTGTAAAGGGACTGGCGATCAACAAGCTCGGCAAGCGATTCGTGTCCGAGGACAGCTATCACGCGCGGAGCTCCTACCACGTCATGCAGCAGCCGGACTCCGCTGCTTACCTCATCGTCGACGCCGAGCACTACGCCGAGCAGCTGATGCCGTTGATCCCGCTCAAGGATGGCTACGAGACGGTCGAGGAGATGGCCGAAGGACTCGACATTCCCGTCGACGTGCTGCGCGAGACACTCGATCGCTACAACACCAATGCTGCCAAGGGCGAGGATCCCGACTTCCACAAGCATCCCGACTGGCTGGCCCCGCAGACGACGGCGCCGTGGGCGGTCCTCGACCTCACGCTCGGCGTCGCCCTCTATGCCGGGTTCACCCTGGGCGGCATTGCGACAACAGTCGATGGTGAAGCGAAACGTGCGGACGGCTCAGTCATCCGTGGCCTGTACGCCGCGGGCGCGTGTGCCTCCAACATCGCCCAGGACGGCAATGGCTACTGCTCAGGCACGCAGCTGGGCGAGGGCTCGTTCTTCGGCAGGCGTGCGGGCAAGCACGCGGCTGGCATCGCGGGGTCCTCGGCTGAGTGACATGTCGAGGGCTCATTCGTTTTGCAGGAGCCCTCGAAACAGCGCGGCACGCTCCTCATCGGTCGGCATCTCGGCCGAGGAAAACGTGACCGAGCGGAGTGTGCCGGTCCAGGCGAACGGAGGGACGTAGTCGTCACTCACCGGGAACCCTCGATCGTGGCCGAGTCGAAGGCCCCCGCCTCCGATCTGTAGTCCGCTGGCGCCAAGGCCCAACGGAAGTGGTGCCTCGCCAGCTTCTGTGCCGTCGCAAAACAGGACGCCGTGACCGGTTTGAGGGCGGAATCGGAATCCAAGGTGATGACGCCCGGGCGGGATCTGCTCGACCGAGCGGACGTTGAACGGGGTGCTCGTGACGTTGAGCAGGAACGTCAGGTGCCCGTCCAGCACGGCGAGTGCCCAGCCGTTCGACCAGTCACCCATCACCGCCAGGATCCCTTCAGCTCCATGGTCAGGCACCACCACGTCTGCCTCCACCAGCACTCCGGTGGCCAGTGACGGCACCACCTCGTCGGCCACGGGATTGGCTCCGGGGCGCACCACGAGGACGGGCGGTATCGGCCATGCCGGAGGCTCAAGCGCATGGAGTCGGCCGAGCAGACTGTCCTGCAGAGGAAGTACCTGGTTGCTCTCGGCCTCGGCCCACCAGACCTTGTCAAGTCGCTCCACGACCTCGGGATGCTCTCGGGCCACATCGTGGGCCTCTGAGAAGTCGTCGGCGAGGCGATGGAGTGACCATCGGTCATGCTCGACCTCGCGGCTTCCGGGCAACGCTTCCTCGTCGAGCACGCCGCCGGATATGTGGTCGGTGGTTGCCTTCCAGCCGTCGTGGATGATGGAGCGCGAGCCGAGCATCTCGAAGTATTGGGTGGTGCGCACATCGGGCGAACCGGCGTCGGTGAAGGTCGGGATCATCGAGAGACCTGCGATGGGCTGCTGCTCGACTCCGCCGACGTGCGTCGGGGCGTCGATACCGCACGCTTGCAGGATCGTCGGGAAGATGTCGACCACGTGGCAGAGCTGATTGCGAATGGCGCCTGCATCAGCGACGCCACCGGCAGGTTTGATGATGAGGGGTGTGCGGGTGCCGCCCAACCAGGAATATCGCTTCCACAGCTTGAACGGAGTGTTGCCGGCCCAGGCCCATCCCCACGGATAGTGGTTGTACGCGCGAAATCCGCCGAGGTCGTCGATGCCGGCCATGTTGTCCTCGATGGAGTCGCGGACGCCAAAGCCAAAGCGGTGTTCGTTGATCGAGCCGATGGTTCCACCTTCTGCGCTGGCACCGTTGTCGCTGGTCAACACGATCATCGTCTCGTCGGTGAGGCCCATCTCGTCGAGCCCGTCCAGCAGTCGGCCGAACTGAGCGTCGAAGTGGCTGAGAAAGCCTGCGTAGACCTCGTGGAAGCGGGCGAACAGGCGTCGCTCCTCGAGCGGGAGGGCATCCCAGTCCTGGATCCATTCAGGTCGCTGGGCCAGCGTGGTGCCTGCGGGGACGATGCCGGTACGCAGCTGTTCTTCGAAGATCTGCGCACGCCATTGTTCCCAGCCCAGGTCGAAGCGTCCTGCGTAACGCCCAGACCACTCGTGCGGCACCTGATGGGGAGCATGAGCGGTACCTGGGGCGAAATAGCAGAAGAACGGTTTGCCAGGTGCGGCGTGCTGCTGATCCTTGATCATGACCAGGCACTCGTCGACGAGATCTTCGCTCAGGTGATAACCCTCGTCAGGGCCGCGAGGAGGATCGACCGGCGAGTTGTCGCGAACGAGAGTCGGTGTCCACTGATTGGCGTCGCCGTGGAGGAAGCCGTAGTAGTGCTCGAAGCCTTGCCCCAACGGCCAGGTGTCGAACGGGCCAGCGGCGGAGCGGTCGTTGCGTGGAGTGAGGTGCCATTTGCCCACCGCCATCGTGTTGTAGCCGCCATCGCGCAGCACCCGTGCCAGCGTTGCGGCCGACAGCGGTATGCGTGCCGAGTAGCCCGGGAATCCGCTCGGCAGGTCGCCAAGGAATCCCATACCCACTGCGTGGTGATTGCGACCGGTCAGCAACGCCGCCCGGCTGGGCGAACACATCGCTGTGACGTGGAACCGGTTGTATCGCAGGCCGTGACCTGCGAGGCGATCGATGTGCGGGGTGTCGATGTCAGATCCGTAGCAACCCAGCTGCGCAAATCCGACGTCGTCAAGCATCACGACGATGACATTGGGTGCGCCGTCCGGGCGGGGGCGGGGAGGATGCCATGGTGTCGACTCTGCGAGGGTCGGTCCGATGGTAGGTCCGTCAGTCATGAAGGATTCCTTTGCTCGAAGGTGCTAGGCGGACACGGTTTCAACGACGATGTCTCGTCGGCGCCACTTCGTTCGACGTAGATCGAGCGACAGCAGAATTGACCGGTGGCTCGTCCTGATCAACGTACAAGCGCACGAGATCACCCGAAGTCGACCGACACCACTTGTGCAGCCAGGTCGAAGAAGTCGAGCGTCCATGGGATTCGTCGACGCCTTCCTCTTGACCGGGGGGCTACCGACTGGTCCACTTCCGTCCTGGGACGCTATTTCGAGGAGAGTGTATGACTTCGGCAGAGCACGACGTTCACGCTGAGACGAAGATGACCGTTCACCAGCGGGACTTCGCTGCGCTTGCCATGCCGATCGCTGAGTGGTTGGAGGCCACATCGCCTGACGACGGCGCCATGACCATCTCCGACATCCACGCACCTCACGGCGGTGGCATGTCGAGCGTGACGCTGCTGTTTGACGCCAATGCGGAGCACCTCGTCGCGCGCATGGCTCCTGACGACACGTCGTTTCCGGTGTTCCCGTCGTATGACATCGCGCAGCAGTTCGAGGTCATGAGGCTAGTCGCCGAGCACAGCGACGTGCCGGTCCCGCCGATCGTGGGCGTCGATGCGACCGGTGACGTGCTCGGTGCTCCATTCGGCGTGATGAAGGCTGTGGCGGGTCGAACACCGAGCGACAACCCGCCGTACGTCTTCGGCGGCTGGCTGATGGATGCGACTCCCGACGAGCGACGCACGCTCCAGGACAAGACCGTCGAGGTTCTCGCGGACATCCATGGGATCGCTGATGCGGCAACTGTCTTCTCGACGCTGGCAACCGACGGTGAGCCACTTCGTGCCCATGTCGACGCCCTGCGCGCATACTACGAATGGACCCGCTCGACGGATGGGCTTCGCATCCCGGTCATCGAGGACGCGTTCGGGTGGCTTGAAGCAAACTGGCCGACCGAGCCGGGACCAGGTGTGCTGAACTGGGGCGACTCCCGGCCCGGCAACATCATCTACGACGGGTTCACGCCGGCCGCCGTCATCGACTGGGAGATGGCCGCCATCGCTCCACGTGAGGTCGACCTCGCGTGGGTTGTGTTTCTCCACCGCTTCTTCCAGGACATCGCCACGGTCTTCGAGATGCCCGGCATCCCAGACTTCTGTCGACGCGACGACGTGGTCGCGACGTACGAGTCGCTCACGGGTCACCCGGTGCGAGACTTCGACTGGTACCTGATGTACGCCGCCCTCCGCCACGCCGTGGTGATGAGCCAGGTCAAGCGTCGGATGATCCACTTCGGTGAGGAGCAACAGCCCGAGGATCCCAACGACTACGTCATGCACTCGGCTGCACTCAAGCAGATGCTGGAGGGAACGTACGCATGGGCCTGATGCCGACTGAGCTCGACGAGTACCCCATCCACCAGGCGCCGCTGCCGATCGCAAGGCCCAGCAGCAGCGACCGCAACTTCTATGACCGCTGCTACCTCAACGCGCATGACAAGCAGGGCGACGTGTTCCTGATCGCCGGCGTCGGCACGTACCCCAACCTGGGCGTGAAGGATGCGTTCGCCACCGTGCGGGTCAAGGACCAGCTGTTCTCGCTGAACCTCTCCGACACGCTCGACGCGCGGAGCCTCGAGCAACAGGTCGGGCCGCTGCGACTTGAGGTGCTCGAACCGCTCAGCTCCCTGCGCCTGACCTGCGACACCGATCATGTCGGAATCGACCTGACCTGGACCGGATCCTTCCCGGCGGTGCTCGAGCAGCGGCACATCATGCTCGACGCCAACGACCGCCCCACCCTCGACGCGCAGCGTTTCGCCCAGGTCGGCACGTGGGTCGGCTCGCTGGAGGTCGGCGGCACGACGTACGACGTGAAGGACTGGACCGGCACCCGCGATCGATCGTGGGGCATTCGGCCCATCGGTGAGCCCGAAGCACCCGGTCGAGCTGCAGAGCAGCCACTCGAAGGGTTCTGGTGGCTTTATGCGCCGCTGCAGTTCGACGACTTCGCGGTGATCGTGATCATCCAGGAGCAGCCGGACGGGTTTCGAACGCTGAACGACGCCGTGCGCGTGTTCTCCGACGGACGAGTCGAGCAGCTCGGCTGGCCCCGCATCGAGATCGACTACGCGTCAGGCACGCGCATCCCGACCGGTGCCCGCATCCAACTGGCGACGCGACAGGGTGAGGCTCTGCTGATCGAGGTCGAGACGCTGTCGTTCGTCCCTCTGCACATCGGTTGTGGCTACGGCGGCGATCCCGAATGGACCCACGGCCTCTGGAAGGGTAAAGACTGGATGAGCACGGCAGCGTACGACCTGACCCAACCCGACATGATCGGGCGCTTCCCGTGGGGCGTGATCGACCACTCCGCGCGTGCGACGTGCAACGGGCAGGTCGGCTACGGGCTCTTCGAGCACGCCAGCGTCGGTCGTCATGACCCGACCGGCTTTGCTGACTACATGTCGGTGGCACCGTGAAGCGTGACCTCGAGGGCAAGATCATCGTGCTGACTGGCGGTGGCCGGGGCATCGGTGCCTCGACGAGCGAGCTGCTCGCCAGTGCTGGGGCGACGATGGCGATCTGCGATCTCGACGAAGCCTCCATCAAGGAGTCCGGTGTCTTCGGGCGCGTCGTCGACGTCACCGACAGGGCTGCGTTCAAGTCGTTCCTGGACGAGGTCGAGGCCGAGCTCGGTCCCATCGACGTACTCATCAACAACGCCGGAATCATGCCGCTCAACCGCATCGAGGACGAGTCCGACCGGGCCACCCACGACATCATCGGACTCAACCTGATGGCGGTCATCTACGCGACGAAGGAGATGGTCACCCGCATGAAGGCGCGGGGGACCGGCGGGCAGATCGTCAACATCTCCAGTGCAGCCGGCCGCATCCCGATCGCCGGCGCATCGACGTACGTCGCCAGCAAGCACGCGGTGAGCGGCTTCTCCAACTCGTTGCATATCGAGTTCAGGGCCGACAAGACACCGATCAGCATCTCGGTGGTGCATCCGGCGATGGTGCACACCGAGCTAGCTGCCGGCTTCAGGGCCAACAAGGGACCGGCCAAGCCGGTGACGCCCGAATTGGTTGCCGAGGGGATTCTGTCCGCGATCCTCAAGCCACGCCCCAACATCTACGTGCCGCGAAGTCTTGGACCGTCTGTACGTTCGGGCGCGCTCATCCCGCGCCGTGTGGGTGAGTGGCTCAACAAGGTGCTCGGCGGTGAGAGGGCGGCCCTCGACGCGCTGGACGACCCGCAGCGCAAGGCGTATGAGGAGCGCGCTGCCAAGAGTGCACCCGCTGCCGATCAGGAGTTTCGCGATTGACCGTGATCAGCCCTCGAAGCGGGGATCCATGTGCGCGATGAGCGACCACACGGCATTCGCTGCCGTGCTGAGCTCGTGGGGATCCATGCATTCGAGCTGTTCAGTCCACTGTGAGACGAGCTGACGCAGCGGCCGCTCGGACATCTCGCGGCCCCTCTCGGTCAGCACGACAAGTCGTGCTCGACCGTCGTTGGGGTCGTCGACTCGTTCGATGAGGCCGAGGCGCTCGATACGACGCAGCGTCTTCGACATGCCGCTGGTTGTCTGCAGGATCACGTTGCTGAGCTGCGTGGGAGACATCGTGTATGGCGGCCCGGCGAACCAGAGTGCGGTGAGCACGGAGTGCTCGGACATCTCCAGTCCGTTCGGCGCGATCACACTCTGGATCGATGACTCGACCAAGCGGCCCAGGTGCAGCAGTGTCAGGTGCAGCAGCGCAACGTCCTGGTTGACGTCGGGCAACGTCGCCTTCACAGCGTCGTGCAATTCGAAACGGCGGGACGACCCGCGGCGTGTTCTCGGGGGTTCGCACAGTCAGGCCCGCAAGATCTTGTCCATCGACTTGCCCTTGGCGAGCTCGTCGACCAGCTTGTCGAGGTAGCGGATCTTCTTCATCAACGGCTTGGTGCGGCCTTTCTTCTCCGCCTTCGCCACGTACAGCGGGTAGACGGAGCTGAAGCTCGACGTGAAGAGTCGGCGGTGCACGAGTTCAGCGTAGACCGACGTACGGCCCGGCTGCGATGGCAACCGGGCCGTACTTCGTGGTCGTGGTTATTTGACCTCAGACCGCATCACCAGGCGCAGACCGATGGCCGTCGGGATGATGAGCCAGACGAGACCGGTGACTCCGAGGTTGGCCCACTCCGTGCCAGTCAGGCTCCCGTTGTAAAGAGCGCCCTGCGCGTAGTTGAAGTCGACCCACGGCCACATGTCTGCGAACCACGACTGGGCGTTGGCGAGCACCATGAACAGACCCGGTAGCACGAACGAGATCACGAAATACCCAACAATGGCACCGGGTGAGTTCCTGATGACGATGCCGAGCATGAAGCCGATCATCATGCCAAGCGTGTTCGCGAGCACGATCAGGAGGAAGGACTGGAAGCCCAGATCCCACACCGTGTCAACGCCCGCGATCACAGATCCCACGATGTTGCCCAGTGCGCCAATTGCAAGCGCAAGTGTCATCGAGCTGACGGCGATGGCGAGAGTGGCCAGCACCTTGGCGCCAATGACACGTTCGCGATGCGGTACGAGCGTGAAGGTGGTGAGTCCGCTGCGTTGGTCCATTCGCTGGTGACAGCAAGGATCGCGACCATCGGGAGGATGACCGTCATCGGTACGCCGATCGCTGCAGAGAACGAGTCCTGGGTGAGCTGGTCGTCCGGCGCGAACAGGATCGTCGCGGCCGTTGCAAGCAGGGCGGCGATGCCGATGCTGGCCATCAACCAAAATCCGGAGCGGGTGTTGAACATCTTGCGCAGCTCCACCCGGACGAGGCGAGTCGTCGGGATTGACTGGGCTTGGGTGGCGCGGCGCGCGACGGGTTGCGTCTCGGCCTCGAGGATGGCGGTGCTCATGCTGCTACTCCTTCTCGCTGGGTCTCGGCGGTGAGCTTCAGGAACATCTCCTCAAGGCCAGCCGTGTCGGCCGTCCTGAGCTCGGTGAGGGCGACTCCGGCCGCGAGTGCGACCTTGCCGACCTGGGCTGGCATCGCGTCGGTGCGGAGCACGCCGTCGGGCGACGGGGTGCTGGTGATTCCTGCTGAGTTCAAGGCACGGGCGAGTTCGGCAGGAGTGTCGGACCGCACGACGGTTCCGGCGGCATCGAGCAGTTCCGCCTTGGTGCCCTGCGCGACGCTCCGGCCGTTGCCGATCACGACGATGTCATCTGCAATCACCTCAATCTCATGGAGCAGGTGGGACGAGAGCAGCACGGTGCCGCCCTTGTTCGCATACTCGCGGAGGAGATCGCGCATCCAGCGGATGCCAGCAGGGTCGAGCCCGTTGGCCGGCTCGTCCAGGATCAGCACCTCGGGGTCGCCAATCAGGGCGGTCGCGATGCCGAGTCGCTGACGCATGCCCAGTGAGTAGTTGCGTACCCGGCGATCGGCCTCAGCGTCGGTCAAGCTCACCATGTGCAGCATCTTGTCGACGCTGAGCCTCGGCAGACCCATGGTGCGCTGGGCGATTGTCAGAATCTCTCGACCGGTACGCCCGGCGTGCTGCGCAGATGCGTCCAGGAGGACGCCGACCTTGAGTCCGGGATTGGGCAGATCGGCGAATGGCTTACCGTCGACGAGCGCTTGTCCGGACGTTGGCACGGTGAGACCGACCATGACGCGCATGGTGGTGGACTTTCCGGCGCCGTTGGGCCCGAGAAAGCCGGTGACCCGTCCGGAGCGTGCTGTGAACGAGACGTCATCGACAGCGGTGAAGCCGCTGTACTTCTTCGTGAGTGAATCTACGGTGATCATGCTCGATAGCCTCGCCGCGACAGGCGCGTCGCCACATCGGGGTCTACGCCCGGCTCGCCCCTGCTCCGACCCTGAGGGGCGCTCGGGGTTCAGGCAGCCAGGACGCAGCGGCCGCCTCCGGATAGGGTCACGGTGTGGTCAACAATGTCTTTGAGCCAGCGAAGCTCGGACCGATCCACCTTCGCAATCGAACGATCAAAGCGGCCACCTTCGAGGGACGCACGCCGCACGGTCTCGTCACTGACGAGCTGATCGACTTTCATCTCGAACCGGCACTCGGCGGCGTCGGCCTGACAACGGTCGCCTATTTGGCCGTCGCACCGGAGGGGCGAACGCAAAAGGAGGTCATCGTCGTCAACGCCGAGTCGGCCCCGGGACTGGCTCGGTTGACTGATGCGATCCACGAGACCGGCGCAAAGATCGCCGGCCAGCTCGGGCACGCGGGACCGGTGGCCAACGGTCGTTCCAACGGTGTGCACGCACTGGCCGCATCGAAGATGCCATCGCCGCTCAGCATGCAGATGATCCGGTCAGCGTCGGCATCCGACATCGCCCGGGTCACACGGGACTACGTACGAACTGCGCGGATCATGGCCGACACCGGATTCGACGTACTCGAGATCCACATGGCCCACGGCTACTTGCTCAGTTCATTCCTTGCCAATGGGCAGAACCGGCGCAAGGACGGTTGGGGAGGCTCGCTTGAGAACCGGACCAGGTTCGCGCGCGACGTGGCGCGGGTCGTACGCGAGGAGGTCGGCGACAACGTTGCCGTCACCGCCAAGATCGGGATGACAGAGGGGTCGTCCAAAGGCTTCTCGATGCCCGAGAGCCTGGAGTTCGTCCAGATGCTGGAGTCGGACGGTCATCTCGATGCGCTTGAGCTCAGCGCCGGGAGCTCGCTGCTCAACCCGATGTACTTGTTCCGTGGTGACGTGCCCCTCAAGGAATTCGCGGCCAGCATGCCGGCGATGGTGCGCCTTGGCCTCAAGACACCGGTCGGCAAGGCATTCTTCAAGGCTTACCCGTTCGAGGAGGCGTTCCTGCGCGAGAAGGCACTCGTCTTTCGCGATGCCGTCTCGATGCCGTTGATCATGCTGGGCGGCATCAACGACAAGGCGACGATGGACCGGGCCATGGCTGAGGGGTTTGAGTTTGTGGCAATGGGCCGTGCGCTGCTTCGAGAGCCTGACCTGATCAATCGCATGCAGTCTGCCGAAACGGCGCAGGGTGTCTGCATTCACTGCAACCAGTGCATGCCGACGATCTACTCCGGCACGCGGTGCACCGAACTGGAGCCGTCGTAAGGCCTACACCTCACGATTTACCAGTTGGTCCGGTGCGGTAGTCGCCCTTCCACGTGCAGGTAAGGCGACTCAACCACCTCCACGTGGTTTGAAGGGCGACTGAGTCACCGCTCCTGCCAAGAGTCAGCCCCGGCGCAGGAACCGCACGTCGATCCGGTGGATCCGCGGGTCGTCCGCCGGGATCTTGAAGACCTCATGGACCTTCAGTGGCTTCGGGATCCCCCGAACATCGATGAGGAAACGGGCGATGACGTTGTCGCCGTCGACGGACCACTTCTTGTCGCTGATCCCCTTGACAAGGCGGTACTGCAGTCCCGAGGTCAGGCTCCTCGTCAGGTGCCGCCCGGAGAAACCGGTCCTCATACCTGCCTCTTTGCGGACAGCGTTGGGGTGGAAAGCGACTGATGCTCCGTCACGGCTCAGCAAGGCCTGGAGATACGAGTCGGCGATGGCGATCCGGTCGGCATCTGAGGTCATCGGGCGGGCGCACCTGTCTGGACGAGTGGAGCGATGAACTGCTCGAGCAGGCTGCGCTCGTCAGCTTCATCGACACCTGGGGTGATGAGGAGTGAAAGCGTCACCCGTATGCACCATCGTGTCAACTGGATCGCGCGTTCACTCGGGCTGTCCGCGGCAAAGAGTGTGAGCGCCAGCGCTTCGATCATGGGGGAGGAGTTGGCGATCTCGGCGAGCGCGGGTTCACCGCTGCCGAACCACGCAGACAGGTAGTCCGTCGTACGCACCTCTCGCAGTAGCGCAACGATGATCGCCACCACCCGGTCGGCGGGATCATCGATCGGCTTCACCTCGTCGGAAACCCAGGTGACCAGACGCACTGCCTCGCGATGCCCGAACGCCAGGTGCAGCGCCTGACGACTCTCGAAATATCGGTAGAGCGTCTGCCTCGAGCAACCCGCTGCCTTGGCCACGTCGGCCATCCCCACGGCGCTGACACCTCGGTCGACGAACAACCGGGTCGCGGCGTCGAGGATGTTTTGCACGGCGAGCGCGGAGTGCTCCTCACGGAGCCAGCTCACGATGAACTCCGGAAGGGAATTGAAGTCGGTCTGCGTACGTAGTTGCCTGGTGCAAAGGTCACGGCTTCGATGTCCACGTCGAAGGTGGGGCATATCGACAGCAACTCCTCAAGCGCCACTCGCGCCTGCATGCGTGCCGCGGCGGCGCCCAAGCAGTGGTGCGCGCCGTGCGAGAAGGTCAGGATCTGCTGCGGTCGACGCAGGACTTTGAGGTCCTCGGCGTCAGAGCCATACATCCGATCGTCGCGGTTGGCCGCGCCGTAGACGAGCAGCACCTTGCGCCCGGCTGGGATGATCGTGCCATCCAGATTGACATCCTTCGTGACCGTACGGGCGAGGGCTTGCACCGGTGACGTCAGCCGCAGGAACTCGTCGATGCTGTCGGTGATCCGACTCGTGTCCTCCAGCAGCAGTGCGCGCTGGTCGGGGTGTTCAGTGAGGAGCTGCACGGCGCCACCAAGCATCCCCGTCGTGGTGTCATTGCCACCGGCGACCATCGTGAACGCGAAGCCAAGGATTGACAGCTTGCCGGCGTCGTCGCCCTTGACACCCATTCCCGCTGCGACGAGGTGTGAGATCGTGTCGTCGCCGGGTTCGCTGTGCCGACGTGCGATCAGCTCGGTGAAGTAGGCCATCAGGTCAGCAATGGCATCGCCCCCGTGTGCGAAGCCCTCGCCGGCAGAGGCTTCGAAGATGGCTTCGGTCCAGATATCGAACTGACCGCGATCCTCTTCGGGCACGCCGAGATAGTGAGCGACGACCATGCTCGGCAACGGCTTCAACAGCGCATCGACAATGTCCCCTTCGTGTGTGTCCGCGAGTTGATGGAGTCGGTCGCGTACGAACTCGCGCACGGCGGGTTCGACGGTCTCGACCTGCCGCGGTGTGAAGCCGCGCGACACCAACCGGCGGAACTCGGTGTGGGTCGGCGGATCCTGCATGACCAGCGGTGGATTGTCGGCCATGCCCGTCTGCTCGAGCTCGTCGTAGTTGACCGTGAGTCCATTGGCGGATGAAAACGTGGCGAAGTCGCGGGCGACCTCATGGACCATGGCGTGTCGGGTGAGCACCCAATAGTCATCGGCAGGTGCTGCGCCGGGTATGACGTGATGGACCGGGTCGTGATCTCGCAGTGCCGCGTACATCGGCCACGGTTCGCGCCATGTCTCTGCTGAGCGGGGGGTGAAGACCGGCTCATGGGACAGCATCTTGGTCATGTAGCGACAGTGTTACGGAATTAGGAAAATGTCAAGGAGGGGTGTGCTGCTGAGTCTTCTAGTGTGGGTACGTGACCACTGAATCCGTCCCTGCTCCTTCGTGGATGCCGTCGAAGGATGAGATCGAGCACGCGAGTGTGGTGAAGTTCGCCCGCTGGCTCGAGTCGGAGGGCATGGCATCGTTCGACGACCCAACTGACTTCCGCGAGCTCCAGTCGTGGTCAGCGCGCAGTCCGGGCGAGTTCTGGGGAGCCGTCGCGACATTTTTCGATGTCGCCTTCGTGACCCCTCCGACAACCTCCTTGGCTGACGAATCGATGCCGGGAGCTGTGTGGTTTCCCGGCGCGACGCTGAACATCGCAGAGCACTTCCTGCGCGGGGGCGCCGACGGCGCTACGGCTGTGCACCTCGTACGTGACGACGGTTCTCGCGACTCGATCACGTTCGGTGAGCTACGGCGACAAGTCGGAACCGCTGCCGCCGGGCTGGCTGAGCTTGGTGTCGGCGCCGGCGACCGGGTCGTCGCCTACCTCCCCAGCAGTATCGAGGGCCTCGTTGCGTTCTTGGCAACGGCGTCAGTTGGTGCAACGTGGGGCCAGACAGCCATGGATTACGCCGCTCCAGCGGCGGCCGATCGGCTCGCCCAATTGGAGCCGCTCGTCGTTGTTGTCGGCACCGGCTACACCTTCAAGGGGAAGGTCGTCGATAGGCGCGGCGAGACGGCGGATCTCCTCGCACTGCTGCCGACAGTTCGCCATGTCATCACCGTCGAGACTGCCGGTCTCACGTCCCCAACAGATGCGCTCCTCTGGAACGATCTGATCTCTGGACCGACGTCGATGACACCGGTGCCCGTACCGTTCGATCACCCGCTGTGGGTCTTGTTCAGTTCGGGGACAACCGGCAGGCCCAAGGGCATCGTGCACGGTCATGGCGGCGCCCTTCTGGAGCTTCTCGTGCTCAACGGGTTTCACGTAGGCCTGCGGGAGGGTGACGTCTATTTTTGGTTCACGTCACCCAACTGGATGATGTGGAACGCCCAGATCGGTGGCCTGCTCGTCGGCTCGACGATCGTCCTGTATGACGGCAGCCCAGCCAGCCCCACCACCGATGCGCTCTGGCGGGTGGCTGCCGAGCTGAAGGTGACGGCATTCGGGACGAGTCCCGGCTACCTACAGCTCTGCGAGCGCGAAGGTGTCGAACCGGGTCAGGACCTCAATCTGTCCCGCATGCGGATCATCGGCATCACCGGTGCAGTGCTCCCGACAACGGGCAACCGATGGATCCGTGGGCATGTGAGTCCCTCCGTCCAGGTGGCCTCATTGAGCGGTGGCACCGACATCGTTGGCATCTTTGTCGCCAGCGCACCCACGACGCCTGTGTACGACGGTGAGATCAGTGCGATCGCGCTTGGAGTCTCCCTCGAGGTGTGGGACGACGAGGGACAGCCGGTTGCTCCGGGCACGGCCGGCGAGATGGTGATCACCCGCCCGATGCCGTCGATGCCTGTCGCGTTCTGGAATGACCCGCACCGCACGGCATACGAGAGCGCGTACTTCGATACCTTTCCCGGCGTATGGCGCCACGGTGACTCGATCACCGTCACCGATCGCGGGACAGTCGTCATACATGGTCGCTCTGACTCCACGCTCAACCGCCAAGGCGTCAGACTGGGGAGCGCCGAGATCTATGCAGCCGTTGAGTTGCTCCCGGACGTGCTGGACTCACTCGTCGTTGGTGTGGAGCAACCAGATGGTGGCTACTGGATGCCGATGTTCGTCGTGCCGACCGAGGGCTGCGATATTGATGGGCTGCCAGATCGGATCAAGGCAAGGATTCGTACGCAGACCTCACCGCGGCACGTTCCCGACGAGATCATCATCGCGCCGTCGCTGCCGCATACGCGCACTGCCAAGAAGCTCGAAGTGCCCGTCAAGAGGCTGCTTCTGGGCGGCGAGCCCGGCAAGGTGCTCAGCGCGGGAGCAGTCGATGACCCGGTTGCACTTCAGTGGATCATCGACTTCGCAAACGATCGACGAAACGCCTAGAAGGGCGGCCAGGGAACGGTTGGCATGGCTCCTTCGGGCGCCGGGAACTGACGCTCGCTCAGTAACCGGTCGCAGCGTGCGGTGATCGCCGCGATCTCCTGGAGCGAGAGCAGCTCGGCCAGTGCTGCGCCGAGCTCGCCGTCCAGGCCCGTACGTACGCTAGCGATGCCAGCAAGCTCATCGGTGTCGAGACTCTCGCCGATCCAACCCCACAGAACCGTGCGGAGCTTGTGCTCGACGTGGAACGTCAGGCCGTGGTCGATCCCGTGCCGGTGCCCGTCGCTCATCTCGAGCACATGTCCGCCCTTGCGGTCGGCGTTGTTGACGACCACGTCAAACACCGCGATACGACGGAGCGCCGGCGAGTCCTCGTGGATCAGCGACACAGGCTGGTCGTGCGCGTCGAGCCCGTCGAGGACGTGGTGCCATCCGGCCGGCACGGTGTTGGCCGGCACCAGGTCGACTGCATTCTGATCGGGATCGGGATCCCGCCAGAGCTGGACCATGCCGATCCCAGCGGGTCCCTCGCGCAACCACGTACGAGGGACGATGTTCCAGCCCAGTGCCTCAGAGACGAGGTAGGCAGCGGCCTCACGGCGGGCAAGGTTGCCGTCGGGAAAGTCCCAAAGGGGCCGCTCCCCGGCGACCGGCTTGTAGACCACCGGCACGTCGTCGATGTGCCCGACAAACGTGGCGTTCGACGCCGGCATGATCCGACTGGTGAGGACGAGCTCGCCAGCGACGAGATCAGTCACCGGAACCCGTCGGGCAGCTCGCAGATGTGGTCGTCTGAATCCATCGGCAGGCTGCACAGCGGGCAGATCGGGCGGCCTGCCCCGACCACCTCACGGGTGCGCTTGGCGAATGCTCGAGCGGTGCCGACGGGTATGCGTACGACGAGGACCTCCTCGGGCTCGAGCTCCTCCATGTCGAGCACCTCAAGCTCCTCGGCATCCACCTCGATGATCGGGAACGCCTCGATCACCAGCTGGGCCGTGCTCGGGTCCCAGCCGAGGCCCATCGCCCCGGCACGGAACTGCTCCTCGACGGGCTGTTCGAGCGGATCGTTGTCGACCAGCCCCTCAGGAGTCAGGGCCGGAACGCTGAACGGGTTGCCGTCCTCGGCCATCAGCTCGTCGAGAACCTCCTCGATCCGCTCCGCAAGCGCGGCGGACTGCTGCTTCTCCATGGCGACGCTGACCAGCTGTTTGCCCGCACGGGCCTGGAGATAGAACGTGCGCTCACCGGGTTGACCCACGGTGCCGACGACCAGACGATCGGGCCAGTCGAATCCGTGGACGATGGGAGCCATGGACGTCAGCCTATGAGTCGTCGGCAACGTCTGCAGCGTGGCCCGCTCCACCGCCGACTGCGGCATCGGTCTCGGCGGGCTTTGCGCGCAGCCAAGACAGATCGCCAGCGTGTGTGTTGGTGGCGATGATGTAGGGCCGTGCAGCTGTGTAGCGGATGATCGACACCGACGCCGGGTCGACGTTGATCCGCTGGAAGAGGTCGAGGTGCATGCCGAGTGCGTCGGCGAGGATCGCTTTGATGATGTCACCATGAGACACCGCAGCCCACACCGCTCCGGCACCGTGCTCAGCCTCGAAGGCAGCGTCGTGGCGGCGGATGGTCGCGACCGACCGACCCTGCATCGTCGCCATCGACTCGCCGCCAGGAAAGCTGGCCGCGGACGGATGGTTTTGCACCAGCGTCCACAGGTCCTGCTTGGCGAGCTCAGCGAGCGAGCCGTCCTGCCAGCTGCCGTAGTCGCACTCGGTGATGCCCTTGTCACTCGACACCCTGGGCTTGAAGGTCTGGTGGTCGACGATGGCCTTGGAGGTCTGGCGGCAGCGCTCCAGAGGGCTGGTGACGACTCCGACGAGTGGAACGTCACCGAGGCGCTCGCCGGTGCGCTGGGCCTGCGCCAGCCCGATCTCGTCGAGCCTGACTCCGGGCGTCCGACCCGCAAGCACACCGGTGGCGTTCGCCGTCGTACGTCCGTGCCGCACCAGTATCACCGTAGCCATGTGGCGAGCCTAGCGATGCGGACAGCTCGATGTCGCCGCCGACATCTCCCAGGCGGGCAGCCCGAGCGTCCTGATCGAGGGACATGTGTCCGACACAGATCGCGGTTCGAAGGCCGTCCAGCAGAAGCTCTCCGAGCAGAGGGTGCAGGCCGTGCTCAAGGCGCTGAAGGGTTCCACCGGAGGTGATGGATCGTTCAAGGCTGTCGGCCGGGGAGCAGAGGGGCCCGTCGCGCCCAACGATTCCGAGGAGCACCGCAAGCTCAACCGCCGGGTAGTGGTGACGTACGATCGCTGACCGGTCCATGGACTGACGCCCAGCCAGAGACGTACTCCGCCAGGTGCTGGCCCGTCAGAGTCTTCTTCTCGTCGACAAGGTCGGCTGGCGTGCCCTCGAAGACGATCGTTCCGCCGTCATGCCCGGCACCTGGACCGATGTCGATGATCCAGTCGGCATGCGCCATCACTGCTTGATGGTGCTCGATGACGATGATCGACTTCCCGGCTTCCACGAGCCGGTCGAGCAGGCCGAGCAAGTTCTCGACGTCGGCGAGGTGCAGCCCCGTCGTGGGCTCGTCGAGGACGTAGACGTCGCCCTTGCCGGCCATCTGGGTGGCCAGCTTGATGCGCTGTCGCTCACCACCGGACAGTGTCGTCAGCGGCTGTCCGAGGGTGAGGTAGCCGAGGCCGACGTCGAAGAGACGGTCGAGGATCTTGTGCGCGGCAGGCGTCTCGGCGTCGCCGGCGGCGAAGAAAACCTCAGCCTCGTCGACCGACATTGCCAGCACCTCGGCAATGTTCTGATCGCCCAGCGTGTATTCGAGCACGGAGGCCTGGAAGCGTTTGCCGTTGCACTCTTCGCAGGTTGTTTCGACGGTCGCCATCACGCCGAGCTCGGTGTAGATCACTCCGTTGCCGTTGCAGCTCGGGCATGCACCTTCGGAGTTGGAGCTGAAGAGCGCCGGTTTCACGTTGTTTGCCTTGGCGAACGCCTTGCGGATGGGATCGAGGAGCCCCGTGTAGGTCGCCGGGTTGCTGCGTCGCGAGCCGCGTATCGCACCTTGATCGATCACGACCACACCGTCGCGACCGTCGACGGATCCGTGGATCAGCGAGCTCTTGCCGGAGCCGGCGACACCCGTGACGACACACAGCACACCGAGCGGGATGTCGACGTCCACATCCTTGAGGTTGTGTGTGGAGGCGCCGCGGATCTCCAACGCGCCCGACGCCGAACGCAGCGCGTCCTTGAGCGTTGCCCGATCATCGAAGTGACGTCCGGTCGTGGTGTCACTCGTACGCAGACCTTCGACAGATCCCTCGAAACACACTGAGCCGCCGCCGGCGCCTGCGCCGGGTCCGAGATCGACGACATGGTCTGCGATCGCGATGGTCTCGGGCTTGTGCTCGACGACGAGCACGGTGTTGCCCTTGTCCCGCAGCTGCAGCAGCAGCTGGTTCATCCGCTCGATGTCGTGCGGGTGCAGCCCGATCGTCGGCTCGTCGAAGACGTATGTGACATCGGTGAGGGACGAGCCGAGATGGCGGATCATCTTGGTGCGTTGGGCTTCGCCGCCCGACAGTGTTCCCGCTGGGCGGTCGAGCGAGAGATAGCCCAGGCCGATCTCTGAGAACGAGTCGAGGACGTGCTGCAGACCTGTGAGCAGCGGTGCGATTGACGACTCCTTGAGGTCCCTGACCCAGTCGGCGAGGTCAGTGATCTGCATCGCGGCGAGCTCGGCAATGTTCTTGCCCTTGATCTTCGACGATCGGGCTTCGACGCTCAGCCGTGTGCCGTCGCACTCGGGGCAGGTCTGGAAGGTGATGGCGCGCTCGACGAATGCGCGAATGTGGGGTTGCATCGCGTCGACGTCCTTGGAAAGCATCGATTTTTGGATCTTGGGGATGACGCCCTCATATGTGAGGTTGATGCCCTCGACCTTGATCTTGGTCGGCTCCTTGTAGAGCAGATCGTTGAGCTCCTTCTTGGTGAACTTCTTGATCGGCTTGTCCATGTCGAAGCCGGCTCCACTGAAGATGCGCCCGTACCAGCCGTCCATGCTGTAGCCCGGGATCGTGAGGGCGCCCTCGGCGAGCGACTTGTCCTCGTCGTACAACGCGGTCAGATCGAAGTCGGAGACAGCGCCCATGCCTTCGCAGCGTGCACACATGCCGCCGAGATAGACCTGGTTCTGCACGACGGCCTTCTCGACCCGTCCTCCAGCCATTTCGGTGCTCATCACCCCGCTCGCCTTGCGGGTCGGGACATTGAAGGAGAACGCCGTTGGTGGCCCGATCTGCGGGTCGCCGATCCGGCTGAACAGGATGCGCAGCATCGCATTGGCATCGGTGGCTGTGCCGACGGTGGATCGCGGGTTTGCGCCCATTCGTTCCTGGTCGACGATGATTGCCGTCGTCAGGCCTTCGAGGTAGTCGACGTCAGGCCGGGCCAGATTGGGCATGAATCCCTGTACGAAGGCGCTGTAGGTCTCGTTGATCATCCGCTGTGACTCAGCGGCGATCGTCGCGAACACCAGCGAGCTCTTGCCTGAGCCGGACACGCCGGTGAACACCGTCAACCGGCGTTTGGGCAGCTCGACGCTGACATCCTTGAGATTGTTTTCGCGGGCGCCCTGCACACGGATCAGATCGTGGGTGTCAGCCAGGTGCTCGCTCATGTGTCTCCGTTGTGTCGCGGGGGCTCGTCCACGCCACACTAGCGACGCCCGGTGATGCTGTGCTTCTCCAATCCTGACCGCCTGAACAGGTCAGATGTTGCAGGTGCAATCAGTCGTCGGACTCAGGCGTTTGATCCGGTGCGTCCTCGCCGCCGGGCAGCACCTCGGGAAACGCCGGGTCAGGAAGCTCGGGCGCCGTGGGACGCTCTGGCGGCTCGTTGGGGTCGGTGACGTCGGGCTCTTGCGGGGTCTCAGTCATACGGGTGGACTGCCCGTCCCGGCCTGGACGAATCACGATCAGTCGTTCCCGCCGCCCAGCAGATCACCGAGCAGGCCACCGAGACCGTTGTTCGACGTCTGTGTCGGACTGGGCGCCGGCGCGGGGGCTTGAGTGGGAGCAGGTGTGTTGCCAGGCGGTGTCGACGAAGGTGGCTTGGTCGTATCTCCGCCATTCGCCGACGTGCCGCCGGGCGCCTTTGACGGGTCGGCAACCGCTGCCTTGGCATCGCGCTCGGCAGCGTCGGCGGATGCGGGCGAGCTGGGCGTCGCGGTGGATCCCGCCACTGATGGCCCGGAAGTGCCGCTCACTCCTGGCAGCAACGCCGACGCGGTGTCGGGGTTTGGTACTTCACCGCGGGTGAACGTCAGCACCGCGGCAGCGGCAATCGTTGTGATCACGGCGCCAGTGATGATGCGGGGCAACGGCTTCTTGGACATGGAGCGCTCCTCATGCGCCTCGGCGAGTGGGAGTGTGCCGGCAGCGCCCGTCCAGATTATCGGTCGAATGCGCCCGCGTGAAATCGGTCAGGTGGCAGTACCGGTCAGCAAGGCGTCGCGCCTCGTCCAGGCCCAGCGGAGTGCGATGACAGAGAATACGAACGTGATCAGGTTGATGCCGGCCTCGATGATCCCTCCAGCGCCCTTGCCGTAGATGTCATTCTGCAGGTCGTAGAGCACGTCCATGCCGAACAGATACATACCGGCCGAGCCTGCGGCGATCAGCCAGAGCAGCGCCGACGGCGTCTTGCGCCCCAGGGCGATGAAAGCGAGCACGCAGGTGAGCCCGAGCCACGCATCGGCGAGTGGGAACGCATTCTCGAAGGCGATGTATGCCGCGGTGGTGTCGCTCTCGACCCACGAACGTTGGGTGAACCAGATCGTCCAGTAGGCGATGTCGATGACGATCGCCACGAGCAACATGATGCGAATCCCACGCACGGTCATGCAGCAGAGACTAGGGCGTGTCTCCCAATTCACCGCCGGCTCGCACAGCCCCGCATCCCGCCTGGCGGCGTTATCGTCGGTCGCCGCACAACCCCGGTGCGTCTCCCTCCTCTGCCTTGCCGGCCGGGCGCGGATGCCGCCCTCGCTCATCGACGGCCAATTGGGAGACACGCCCTAGCCCCGTTCCCACGAGCCTGAGCGACCCTGTTTGACGATGCTGCGCTTCTTCTTGGAGTCGAGCCGGCGCTGCTTGGCAGCTCGGCTTGGCTTGGTGGCCCGTCGCGGCTTGGGCGGGATGATTGCGTGAGACACGAGGTCTTCGAGGCGTACGCGGGCCGCCTCGCGGTTGCGGTGCTGCGAACGATAGTGCGACGACACCACCGTGATCGTCCCGCTGACCAGCCGGTTGCTCAGCCTCTCCGAGGCGAGCTCCTTCTGGGCGGGGGAGAGCACGGTGGTGTCGGTGAGTGACCAGATCAGCTCGACGCGAGTATCGGTCGTGTTGACGTGCTGGCCGCCGGCGCCCGAAGAGCGAGAAAACCGCCAGGTCATCTCGCTCTCGGGCAGGGACTGACGTCCGTTGTGACTCATCGGCTGCAAGACTAGTCATTGGCACGACTAGTCATTGGCACGACTAGTCATTCGCAAGAATGTGGTACATGGCCTTTCGGGCATCGTCGACGACCTTGGTGGCCTGTTCGCGCTGTCCGGGATTGCCGGCCTGCGCGACCTGTTTCCAGGCCTGGATGAAGGTCTTGAGCGAACCTGCGAACTCCCGCATCTCGTCGGTCGGGTCGCCTGCGGCGGCCTCCCACGGGGTGCCGAGCTGTTCGCGGTTCTCCTCGACGTACGAGGTGCCGTCGTCGGTCAGTGTGGCGGTCTTGCGACCGTCGACGCGATCGAACGAGATGAGACCTTCGTCCTCGAGCTGCTGAAGCACGGGGTAGATCGATCCGGGGCTGGGCTTCCACGCTCCGTTGGAACGC
>CAZWZC010000035.1:0-24070 GCA_964638755.1 uncultured Aeromicrobium sp.
GAGTCGCCGAACTCGTCCTAGAGCGGGGACTGCTGCCGCGTGAGAAGCTCGAGTTGATCCTACGTCCGGAGACATTGGCCAACCTCGCGCCCAAGGCCAAGAAGCGCTAGGCCTGACGTAATGGTCATCCCGAAGATGATTGACGTTGACGGTGGGGTGCTGGTCGCGCATGACGGATCGCGTGATGCGGCGGGAGCCTTGCGGATGGCTGTGAGGATTGCGGCGGCGCTGGAGGTTCCCGTCACGGTCGCGCGTATGTGGACCTTGAGGACCGCGTCGCGGCCCGACAGTGCCACCTTCGGATACATGCCACCGCTCGAAGAGTTCGAGTCTCAGGCTCTGGTTGAACTGGATCGTGACCTCGTTGAGGTCCGACGTGACTATCCAGAGCTGGTGATCGCGTCCACCGCGGTCCAGGGGAGCCCTGCCGCGAAACTCATCGAGGCGTCCGACCGGGTCGAGCTGATCGTCGTTGGACGCCGTGGACTCGGCGGTTTTGCAGGACTTTTGATGGGATCGGTCAGCGAACAGGTCGTTCGCCACAGTCGATGTCCCGTGCTCGTGGGCAAGTTCGCAGGTAGCACTGCAGACGAGCCGATCGAGTCACTCGCGCAGGAAGATCGCACGAAAATGGAGCAGGCGTTGGCGGGTGAACTGAAACTTGAGTGAGACCGGTCAGGTGACTGGCTCGAGGATGAGTGACCTACAGAGGTCAGCCGCCGGAGATAGCCGCCGCCGCACCCGACGGCGGCTGAGCAATTGAACCTTCCGGCAGGTCGAACCAGAGCAGATGATCAAAGTCAGCAGACACTCTCTCGACGGACCCGCCGAGTTCCGGTGGCGACGCTGCGCTCAACAGTCGGGAACCTTCGGCGATGTGCGTGGCCAACGTTGATTCCGGCGAGGTTTGGGCACCGAGGGGATAATGCATTTTCCCATCGTCGGTATAGGTGATCTGGGCGAGGCGCAATGGAGGATCGAGCAGACCTTCGCGGTGGATCCAGATGCCGGTAGCCGGGTCGAACTGGTATTGCCCGAGCATTCTCCAGCCGTGCCGGGCGACGAGGCGGACCGCCTCGACGATGTACTCGAACACGTCCTCGGAAATGAAGTAGTTGAAGCTGATCCGTACCCAGCCCGGCTTGATCCCCTCGCAACCGCGGGTGATTTCGCGCTCGAACTCATGGGAGCGGTCAACATCGATGCCGAGGAGCCGGTGACCGTACGGGCCAGCGCACGAACACCCGCCGCGAGACTGGATACCGAACAGGTCGTTGAGCAGGGCGACAACGTAGTTGTGGTGCAGGTATTTTCCGGTCGGCGATCTGATCACGAACGAGATGATCGATAGCCGCTCCGCGTCGGGGTTTCCCAAAATTTCCATGGTGGGTTCTTCCAACCAGATCTTCAGCGCGCGTTTCAGGAAGTACTCCTCGTGCTCGCGGATCACCTCGATGCCGACAGCCTCCTTGAGCTGGAACACCAGACCCGCGCGTATCGATTCGATGATCGCTGGAGTTCCACCCTCCTCGCGCTGAGCAGGATCGGTCAGATAGCGGTGTTCATCGGGGTTGACGTAGGCGACAGTGCCGCCCCCTGGTGAGTCGGGGACGCGATTCGTGAGCAGCTCACGGCGGACCACCAGCACTCCGGGGGTACTGGGTCCACCGATGAACTTGTGCGGGCTCAGAAAGATGGCGTCCTTGTAGCACAGCGGATCCTGCTGATCCGGCCCGTACATCTCGATGTTGACGTACGGTCCAGCCGCTGCGAAGTCCCAGAATGACAGGGCGCCGTGACGGTGCAACAACGTTGAGATCGACGCAGTGTCGCTGAGGATCCCGGTGACGTTGCTCGCCGCTGAGAATGTCCCGATCTTCAACGCCCGATCTGCATGTGCCTGAAGTTGAGATTCGAGTTCGTCCAGATCGATGTGACCGTCTGGATCGGCCGGGATGGCGACCACATCGGCGATGGACTCGCGCCAAGGGATCTCGTTCGAGTGGTGCTCGAAGGGTCCGGTGAACACGACGGGACGCTCCGCGGTCGGAATCGACGAGTCGAAGTGGTGGCGATCATCGAGATTCGAAGGAAGTCGAAGTCCGAGAATGCCGATCAGCTTGTTGATCGCTCCAGTGCATCCTGATCCAGCGAATATCACGGTCGTCTCATCGTCGCCTCCGACCGCGTCTCGGATGATCGCTCGAGCATCTGATCGCAACCGGGTTGTCTGTAGTCCGGTTCCGCTCGACTCGGTGTGGGTGTTGGCGTAGCTCGGCAGAACTTTGTCGCGGATGAAATCTTCGATGAATCCCAGAGCGCGGCCGGAGGCTGTGTAGTCGGCGTACGTTACGCGGCGTGGTCCAAACGGTCCGAGCATGACGTGGTCGTCACCAATGACCGACTCTCGAATGCGGCACAGTAGGGCCGTGTCTCGGGGTCGGTCGATGTTGTCGCGCATAGCGCGAGCATGCATCATGACGGCTGCGAGCGCGAGGGGTGCTCTGCTGAGGTCATGGCTATTCGCCCGTGCGCCCAAGCAGTCGGCGGCTCCAAGAGGTGGACGTGCTGGAGGCGTTGGGGTGGCCGGCGCACCACTGGTCAGCCGGCACCCGCGCGCGCACCTGAGCCACGTGGGACCCGCATCCAGACCATGTGGTCTTTCCGCACTTTCGGCAACGAACGGGACTGCACATGAGTCTCCCTTCAGGCCGGTGAAGACCCGGCGGTGACGTCGTCAGCGAAGGCGCAGAACGCGTCGTACGCCCGCGGCCCGTAGATCGTGGCCGGTCCGCCCTTCATCAAGAAGGTGACGCCGATGGCTTCGGCGGCTTCTTGTGTTGTCGCACCGGCGCGGGCAGCGCCCTGGGCATGGGAAGCAATGCAGCCGTCACAACCCTCGGCAACGCCGATCGCCAGCGCGATGAGTTCCTTGGTCTTGACGTCGAGCTCGCCGGCGGCGAAGGCCGCTTTGTGCAGATCGCCAAATCCTTTGTAGACGTCGGGGATGGCGCGTCGAAGCTCGCGATGCAATGGGGCGAGGTCCTGCAGCACGTCCTTTCCGTGCTCTGAATGGGTCATCGTGGACATGGCGATCTCCTTTTCATCAGACGGCGATTGTGAACGATCTCATCGACCGGCTTGAGTGTTGTGGTGGGGCGTACGCTGGATACCCTAGGGGGTACCGGTCATCATAGTCAAAACACCCCCTGGGGTATGATGTGGGTGTGCTTGATGGTGGACCAGAAGCACAAATTGGATCAACGACGAGGAGACAGTCTGATGAGCACGTACACATTGTCCACAAGCGTGCCACGCCCATTCGCCGACACTGTCGAGATGGTACGAACGGCACTGGCCGATCAGGGTTTCGGTATCCTCACGGAGATCGACATGCAAGCCACACTCAAGGCGAAGCTCGAAGTCGATGTGCCGCCACAGGTCATCCTCGGAGCGTGCCGCCCGGCGCTGGCTCATCAGGCTCTTCTCGCCGATCCTTCCATCGCTGCGCTGCTTCCGTGCAACGTCGTCGTTCGCGCGGTTGACGAAGAGACCACAGCGGTGGAGACCTTCGATCCTGACTTCATGGCAGGTCTTGTCGACAACGAGGCCTTTCGGACCGTGGCAACGGACGGCCACGAACGACTCATGAACATGCTCACATCGCTGTCGAAGGAGGCCTGAACGTGCAACTCGACTCTGAGGCGATGAAGCCTGTGGTGAACCGGATCAAGCGAGCGCAAGGGCAGCTCGCCGGTGTGGTGCGGATGTTGGAGGATGGTCGAGAGTGTGACGAGGTCATCACACAGCTGGCGGCGGCCTCAAAAGCCCTGGACAGGGCCGGCTTCGCGATCGTCTCCACCGGACTTCAGCAGTGCCTTGCCGACGGAGGCGCCGACAGTCTTGACACCAAGAAGATGGAGAGACTCTTTCTGTCGCTTGCCTGATCCCGCAGGTGTGTCAGAACAGTGCTTGGCCGGGATTGGTCATGACCTCGACGGTCAGCGCCTGGACCTCAGGGTCGTAGTCGATCAATAGGTCGACACCGTTCTGGTCGGGGGCGGCCTCACCGCCGTCGTAGCCCGCCGCAATGTCACCGAGAGTGACGCGGGCCGGGCCAACTGGGTCGTGTGTGGGCCATTCCTCGAGCAGGCGGTGCACGAGACCGACGACGACCATGTCATACATCCCCCGCTCGTCCTTCGGCACACCTCGCAGGAGGATTTCGGGCAGGCCGAGCACGTTGAGCCCGTGCGTGCGAATCGTCGCGATGTCGTCGAGGTCGTACTCAAATGTGAAGAGTGCTGAGGCGGGCCGCGGCGTGATCTCTGGCGCCTCGACGACCCTGGGTGTCTGGAGATCGATGACCAGGCCGTCGTGCTTCTCGGCGATCGACAACGCCTCGCGCAGCGCCTCTTCGGCAGCCAGGCGTGCCGCGCCGGGACCGACGCTGCGGGACACCAGCCGTTGATGGGGAAGCTTGGTCATCTGGTTGAGATCTCGCACGCTGCTGCCACGCAGACGCAGAAGTGAACGCTCGGGGAGCGGCACCAAGTCATCGCGATCGAGCGGTTCGGCCGTCAGCACGACGTACGCAATCGTCACCGCGGCTGGCACCGGTACGGGTCTGGCGCTCATAGATCGCTCAGTCTAGACTGACCGACATGACGATCATCTCGATCATTATCGACAGGCGCGCCGGGCTCTAGAACTACTCCCGACGCGCTGCCTCCCATTGCCATGGGGGGCATTCTTTTTTGGAACTGGTTGTTGGTATGGCGCGATGACACAACGAAGGACTGATCAGTGGCTGCAGGAAAACAGCACGTGAGTGACTTTCACGTCTACGACACCACGATGCGCGACGGTGCCCAGCAGGAGGGGCTCAACCTCTCGGTGCAGGACAAGATGCACATCGCGCGTCACCTCGACGACCTCGGCGTCGGCTACATCGAAGGTGGTTGGCCAGGCTCCAACCCCAAGGACACAGAGTTCTTTGCTCTCGCTGCCAAGGAGCTCGATCTCAAGCACGCCACCCTTGCAGCCTTCGGCGCGACTCGCCGCGCCGATGGTGCCGCTGCCGACGACGAGTTGGTCACCGCCCTGCGCGAGTCAGGTGCGTCCGTGGTGACGTTGGTCGCGAAGAGTCACGACCGCCACGTAGAGCTCGCCTTACGCACAAGTCTCGCCGAGAACCTTGCGATGGTTCGAGACACTGTCAGCCACCTTCGCGAGGAGGGCCAGCGGGTGTTCGTGGACCTTGAACACTTCTTCGACGGCTATCGCGCCAACCGTGACTACGCACTCGAGGTCGCCGCAACGGCGGCCGATGCGGGCGCCGAGGTTGTCATCCTTTGTGACACGAATGGCGGCATGCTCCCGCACTGGGTCACCGAGATCGTCTCCGACGTCGCCACGACAGGTGCGCGGCTCGGAATCCACGCGCACAATGACACCGGATGTGCGGTCGCGAACTCCATGGCGGCTGTGCTTGCAGGTGCGACGCACCTGCAAGGCTGCATCAACGGCTATGGCGAGCGCACTGGCAATGCAGACCTGATCACCTGTGTCGCCAACCTCGAGCTCAAGCTCAGCATGCCGGTGCTTCCCGAGGGCAAGCTTGTCGAGGCTTCCCGTATCGCACATGCGATCGCGGAGATCACGAACTACCCGCCTTCAGCGCGCCAGCCGTATACGGGTGTCTCATCATTCGCGCACAAGGCTGGCCTGCACGCCAGCGCCATTCGGGTCGACCCGAACCTCTATCAGCACATCGACCCGGCACTCGTCGGCAACGACATGCGCCTCCTCGTCTCGGAGATGGCCGGACGTGCGACGATCGAGCTCAAGGGCAAAGAGCTGGGTTACGACCTGGCAAACGACGCAAAGCGCCTCGCTCGGGTAACTGATCGGGTCAAGGCAATGGAGCAGGGCGGCTACACGTTTGAGGCGGCCGATGCGTCGTTTGAATTGCTCCTCGCCGAGGAGATGGAGGGCGCCCGCCCGTCCTACTTCGACGTCGAGTCCTGGCGGGTGCTCGCCGAGTCGAGTCGAGGCGAGGAGGCCTTCTCCGAGGCAACCGTGAAACTCATCGCGGGTGGCGTACGACTTGCGGTCATCGGCGAGGGCAACGGCCCGGTCAACGCCCTCGACCACGCGCTTCGTCAAGCAATCGAGCAGGTCTATCCCGACGTCGCCCAGTTTCACCTGATCGACTTCCGCGTGCGCATTCTCGATCAGGGCCACGGCACAGATGCAATCACCCGAGTTCTGATCGAGACCACGGACGGTAAGGACGCGTGGGTGACAGTCGGTGTCGGTGCCAACATCATCGAGGCCTCTTGGGAGGCACTGGCAGATGCGTTCACCTACGGTTTGCGCAAGCACGGCGTGGCTCCGCGCATCGACCACTGATTGCGGATTGACGCCCCGCGACGCGCCTGCAAGCGTGGAGTGATGAGTGCACGCAAGGCAGCCCTGGTGCTACCTGTGCTGATCACGCTGCTGGTTGGGGCGACAGTTGGTGGATTGGTTGTCGTGCAGAACCAGCGACAGGCTGATCAGGTCGCCCAGGCCGAGGAAGTGGGCAAGGACTATCTCTCTGCGGCGGCGACGTTCCGCAAGCGGGTCGCCAAGGCGGTGAAGGCCGCTGACTCGACCAAGCTCGCCGAGATCCAGAGCGCCCTCGACCGGCAGATCTCGTCGCCGCCGAACCTTCCTTCGGCACCCAGGTACGGACGGCAGAACGCTCCGGCCTACCGCGAAGCCGTCGACGTGCAGTCGACGCTGCTCGGCCCGTACGAGCGTCTCAGCAGCCAGCTCAAACGGGCGAAGGTCGCCGAGACGTTCATCGCGGCAGCCCGCAACGTGCTGGAGCTGCGGGCGACGGACTTCGTCGGCGCAAGCACCATCACCGACAGCGCAGCGGTTCGAGCGAGGCTGATCCCCGCGTTCGTCACCGCGCGCAGCGCGTTCGATGCCGTTCCGGTGCCCCACGGTCAGGAGACGCTCGCGGCGAAGGTGCACGATGCCGCGCAGTACGTCATCAACCAAGCGACGACGCTGGCCGACAAGATAGATGCCAGGCAGAACTTCTCGTTCAGCTATTCCACGCAGTTCCAGGCGGCAGCCGACGCGCTCAATGACTACGCCACGAAGGTGGAGGGCGACGTCACCGAGGCGGTCAACACTGTGATCGGCGTTACCTAGGGCGACGCATGGGAGTGTGCTGAATCCCGGCCTCATTGAAGTCGGCACCGGACCGCGCGTAGCCGAACCCCTCATACCACTGCTCGAGGTGTGACTGTGCGTTGAGCACCAACTCGCGATCGCTCCACAGGCGTGACACCTCGACCATGAGCTGACCTGACAGCCCTCGACGGCGGCGGTCCCTGCGCGTGCAGACGCGGCCGACGTGCACCTCGCCATCGTCATAGACCCGCGCATAGCAGGTCAGACCATTGTCGTCGGCGAGCCACAGGTGAGTCGTCGTCGACAAGAGGTCGCGGCCGTCGACATCGGTGTCCTCCACGTGTTGCTCGAATGCGAAGACCTGGTCGCGGATCTTCCAGATGTCGTAGACGTTGGTCGCACTCAGCTCATCGCCTCGGCGACGCACGATGGGAGAGTCACTCACGGATGCAGCGTAGACCGGGAGCCGTGCATGACTTCCGCCATGACGTTTTGAGGTTTCGGCGACCATGGGTGCGCTCGGCCCTAGGATCGTCTTTGAGTTCACAACAGTTCAGGAGTCGTCGTGCCCCGGTTGTCTGCGTCGTCACCGAAGGTGGTCGCCGAAGTCATCGATGGCGAGGCCATCATTCTGGATCTGCACGCAGGCACATACTTTGCCACCGACGGCGTCGGGGCCGTGGCCTGGTCGGCAGTGATCGACGGCTGGACCACCGAAGACGTGGTGGCCTCCGCGGTGGCGTTCTTTCCCGGCACTGCCGCTGGTGAGGAGGTCGCAGCCGTCTTGGACCAATTCGTCGAGGCAGGTCTGTTGACCTCCGCGGCCGAGACCGGCAAACGCGACGTCGAGGGCCTCGCCTGGCCGAAGCAGTACGCCACACCGATCCTCGAACGACACGAGGATCTGCAGGACATGATGCAGCTCGACCCGATCCACGACACCGATGCAACGGGTTGGCCTGCGCGGTCTGCCGACCACAACGCATGACCGAGCACGTCAGCGTGGTCGTGCCGTGTCGCGATCATGGCCACCTGCTGGGTGATGCCCTCGACAGCATTGCCGAGCAGGGGTTGACCAACGTCGAGGTGCTGGTCGTCGATGACGCATCCAGTGACGAGACCGTTGCCATCGCCATTGCTGGGGGAGCACGCGTCGTACCGAGTCGTGGCCGCGGTGCAGCCGCTGCCCGCAACACCGGTGCGGACGCGACAAGCGGTGAAATCATCGCGTTCCTTGATGCCGACGACCTGTGGCCGCACGACAGTCTCCAACGTCGCATGGCCGCTCTGGCGGGAAACGACGCAGCCTACGGCGGGGTGGAGGAATTCGTCGACGACGATCTCGAAGGACCGTCTCCGGAGCCACGCATCGTCGGGCCAACCCGGATAGCCGGCTCGGTGCTGGTGACCCGGTCCGCTTGGTCGGTGGTTGGCGAGATGAACGAGAATCTTTCGGCCGGCGAGTTCGTCGACTGGATGGGCCGCTTCGATGTCGCCGGGTTGCGAGCAGCGGCCGTCGACGAGATCGTGCTTCGGCGCCGGATCCACGCCGCCAACACGACGCGGCAGGCAGGTTCGGCCGTCGCCGCGGGCCTGCTCGAGGTGGCACGCCTGCAGCGACACCGGTTGCAACGATGAGGGCAGCCGAGGCCGAGTTCACGATCCACCGCGGCGGAAGCTCGCTGACGGTCGCTGGAGGGGTACGTCCGACACCGGAGCAGCTCTGCCTCATCCATGCCTCGACTGGTGACCCGGCGTCGATCTCGACAGCTCTGCGTGAGTGGCGATCGCTGGTGGACCTCGCTGGCCCAATCGACGGCGGCTCGTACCGTCTGATCCCTACCGTCTACCACCGGATGCAGGCTTTCGACATTGACGACCCCAATCGAGCCATGTTCAAGGGCGTCTACCGCAGATCAATGGTCGACGGGGCGCAAGTCGCGCACGCTGTGACACCGGCACTCCAAGCGCTGCGCGACGCGCACATCATGCCGTGGATCGTCAAGGGGGCAGGCCTGGTCCAGACCGGCTACTACCCAACGCTGGCTTCTCGCCCGATGCAAGACGTGGATGTCGTCGTCGACTCGAGGTTGCGACACGAGTCAATGGTGGCCCTGCGTGGCGCAGGTTACGTTTTGCAGAAGGCTGACCATCAGATGGTGCACCTGCATGCAGCCCCGTTCGTGGACGGCGCCGGCAACACGTTGGACCTGCACTGGCACCACCTGCACGACGTGCGCTACGAGGCGGCCGACCGCCTTCTGACGAAAACGTCGACGACAGTTGACCTCAACGATGTGCCCGTACGCGTCCCCGGTGCCACCGGCCTGTTGATCGGCACACTCGTGCACGGGATGGTTCCGAACCCGGAGCCATCGGTGCGGTGGATTGTCGACGTGTCAATGATCCTTGAGCGCGATGCCGACAAAGTCGCGTGGGACGACGTGGTGGAATTCGCTCGACAGTTCCGACTTGCCCGCAGGCTCCAGGCGGGATTGCAGCTGCTGGCGGAGACCACCGGCCATACCGCACCCGACGGCGTCACTGCGGCACTTGCCACGCTGCCCACGACCGCAGTCGAGCGCGTTGATCGCCGCATTTCAGCCGTGCCGGAAGACTCGATTCGCGGGCGTCTGCTGCAGGTCGTCGCGGGCTACGCAGGCGGCGACCGGGGACTCCGTCACGTGGTGACTGGGCTCCCTTCCTATCTCGCAGGACGGTGGGATGTACGTCGAGTTCGTCACGTGCCGGTGGCGGGCTTGAGGGCCCTGGTTCGCTGGCTGCGTCGAAATTGGTTGCCGTCATGAGGCGGGACGATCTCCTCGAGCTGATCCGACCAGAGCGCCGCCGGGTGGTCGTCTCGGCGATCCTGGGGATCGTGCAGGGCCTCATGCTGTATCCAACCTTGTTTCTGCTGCGCGAGCTGTTCGACTCGGTCATTCCCGACGGGCACGCCGGCCGGGCCGTGCTCGTGTGCACAGCGATCCTGGTGACCCGACTGGCTGCCGGTGAGATCGCGCTCGCCCAACGGACCATGGCGATGAGGGCAGCCAAGGGGGCCGCGGCCCACCGCCGACGACAGTTGCTCAGGTGGCTCCTCGAGGCCGATGTGGCGCGGCTCGAAGACGAAGACCCGGCCCGGCTCCAATCTCGTCTGGTGCACGAGACCGAGCGGCTCGACGTGATGCTCAACCGTGCAATGTCTCAAGCGGTACCGTCGGTCGTTGCGGCCGTACTGGCGCTTGGCGCGATGACGGTGCTCAACTGGCAGCTGACACTGGTGACCCTCGTGCTGGGCGTCCCGGCGTCGTGGCTGGCCGCCCGTGGCGGTCGGAACGCAGCGACGGCGACCCACGAGTTTCAGCAGTCCTTCGAGCGGTTCACCACCTCGGTGCAGTTCGTGGTCCGCCACCTCCTCCTCGTGCGCTCGCGGGGTCACGTGGTGTACGAGCTGCAATTGCAGGATGTGGCGGTCAATGACCTGCGGGATCGCGGCGTCACGATGGCAGTTGCGCACGCCCGAATGGGGCGACGACAGTCACTGACCGTCACGACGGTCGCGGTGGCGGTCCTCGCACTGGGCTCGATCCTCGTGATCGACGGGAGCTTGACCGTCGGAGGACTGGCGGCGTTTTACGTGTCTGCACTGGCTTGTGGCAACGCGGCTGGCCAGGTCGGCTCGGCGGTGCCTGAGCTGATGGGAGGGCTCATCGCAGCGCAGCGCCTTCGCGAGCTGACTGATGCATCCGGCTCAGTGCATTCGGTGGCGGACGGCACTGAGGTCCCGATCGGGGTCTTGCCGATGCGGATCGACGGCGTCGCCTTCCGCTATGGCACGCGTCCAGTGCTGACCGCGGTGGACCTCGAGCTGAGCGCGGGGCGGCATGTCGACCTTACGGGGGCCAATGGCGCTGGCAAGAGCACACTGGTTCGACTCGTCCTCGGACTCGAGCGACCAGAGAGCGGCTCACTGACCGCAGCCGGTGTCGACGTGTCCGATCTCGACGGTGAGGAGGTTCGCCGTCGAATCGGCTACTCGCCTCAACGGCCGACCTTCTTCACGGGGTCAGTTCTCGACAACCTCCTGTATGGCCGGCCCGGAGCCACCCGACGAGATGCTGCACGGGCGATTGACCTGGCCGGCATCGCCGAGCGCGTCGAGGAGCTCGATGGTGGGATGGATGCCCCTCTCGGCGAAGATGGTGTGCGGTTGTCCGGAGGAGAGGGGCAGCGGCTGGCGATCGCGCGGGCCCTGATCGGCAACCCCGACCTGGTGATTCTCGACGAGCCTGGCAACCACCTGCCCCTCGATGCGGTCGCCAGGATCATCGAGCGCATCCGTCGCGACCGGCCCGACGTGGCACTGCTCACGATCGGTCACGGGCACCTCGCTGCCGGAGTCGCCGACGTGACGGTGCGCTTGGTGGCTGGGCGGTTGAAGGTGGAGGTGCTCGATGACTGACAGATCGGTCGACGCCATCTTCGTTGCCGGGGTCCTGTACGCCGCTGCGGAGGCCAACTCAGCGACGGATCCAGTCATGCAGCACATCGATGTCGCCGGGATCAGGATGGACCTGCACTACGCCGGTCCAGTCCTTCACGAGCAGTTCTCACCGGCCTTGGCTCACCTCGAAGTCTTCCCCGACCCGGACGGGGATCCTGTCGTCATCCGACTCTGGGACAGCCAGAGCACGGGGGTTCCGGCTCCTCCGCCACCGGTCCCTCGTGACCGTTTCACCGATCGCGGCGACCTGCTCGGTCTTGACGCCCCGGGGTTTCGGACGGCGTTCCATTGGAGCGAGTACTCGGTCTGTGTGCTCGACGTGGCTCGTGGGCTCGCCGCGTACTGGGTCGACGACCCGGGCAACCTGCCCTACTGGTCGCGATCGTCACCACTTCGCACTGTGTTCGGGTGGCTGCTGGCAGATCGCGGCGTGCAGCTTCTGCATGCAGCCGCTGTCGCCACCGACGACGGTGCAGTTGTGGTCGTGGGCGGCGGTGGGAGGGGCAAGTCCACAACCGCGTTGACCTGTCTCGAGCGCGGCCTGGAATTCTTGGGTGACGACTACATCGCAGTGTCCTTCGATCCGCCGACCGTTCACAGTTTGTACGCGACCGCGAAGATTGCCGATGCTGGGCATCCTGCGGCCCGCCAGATCCCTGCCATGCCGGCATCGATGGACGACGAGAAGCTCGTGCTCCGGCTCCATCCGAAGCGCGCAGCGCAAATGCGGCGTTCCGCTCTGTTGCGGGCGGTCGTGACGCCGGAGATCGTCGACCGTTCGACATCCGACATCGTTCAGGTCGATCGAGCTCGGCTTGAGCACGCCGCGACATTCACCACGCTGGCACAACTCCCTCACGCCGGGGCGAATGCCCGTGCCCGCATCGGCCGTCTGCTCGACGAAGTTCCTTGCGGCCTCCTCCGCTTGGGCAGCGACCGCGACGGTGTCGTGGATGCGATTCGGCGGCTGGCCGCCGATCCGACGATTGTGTCGCCCGCGACCACGATCGGCGACGGCGAAGACCTGCCCTCTGTGACGGTCGTGGTGCCAGTTCACAACGGGGCGCACTTTCTCGCTGATGCAATTGACAGCATTCTGTCGCAGCAATACCCGAAGCTTGAGATCGTCGTGATCGACGACGGCTCAGAGGACGACCTGCTTGGAGCGCTTGCGGCGCTCCCGGTCGACGTACGGGTCCATCACCAACCCTGCGCCGGTCCAGCGGCAGCGCGCAACGCCGGGATCGCCCTCGCGACCAGCGACCTCATCGCGTTTCTCGATGTCGACGACCTCTGGCCCCACGGAATGCTGTTGACACTCGTGCGCGAGTGGGCGGTGGGTGGTGCCGATGTGGTCATTGGTCGGGCCCAAGTGGTTGAGATCGATCCGACAACTGCCGTCGAACTTCCAGTCGGTACCCCCGACACGGCGTTCCCGCACTACATCGGCTCTGCGGTGTACGACCGGCGGGTGTTCGATCGAGTGGGGACCTTCGACGCACAGATGATGTTCGGCGAGGACACCGACTGGTTCACCCGTCTCGCCGAGTCCGGCACCGCGCTTCGCCGGCTGTCCGCCGTCACGCTGGTCGTGCGTCGCCATGGCCAGAACATGACCGAAGGACGTGATCTGGTCGAGCTGCACGTCGTACGGGCCGTCAAGAAGGCCCTCGACCGCAAGAGGGACCGTGAGCACACTCCGTAGCCCCGTGGTTGTCACCGGCGCTGCCGGCAATCTCGGATCGCGGCTCGTGCCGTGGCTTGAGTCCCAGGGGCGCGAGGTACGTCCGGTCGACATCGTCGAGATCGACCATCCGCTGTCAGTCGTCGACGACCTGAGGCAACCTCGTGATGACCGGGCTTGGATGTCGGGTGTCCAGGCGGTGGTGCACCTCGCTGGATTGGCCGATTCAACGGCTTCGTGGGAGGCAGTTGAAGCCGCAAACGTGACGTCTACGTACGAGATCGTCAACGCCGCGAAGTGGTACGGCATCGAACGTCTGGTCCTGGCCAGCTCGGTGTGGGCGATGCGTGCAAGATGGTTGACCGACGCAGTCGTCGAAGCTGGGCCCGCCGCACCCGGCGACCACCCCTACGGCCGCTCAAAGGCGGCCGCTGAGGCCGCGGCCGCACGCGGCGTGCTCGCGGGCGGTCTTTCGACCGTCGTGCTGCGCATCGGCGGTCGTGCCCCCGGCGACGGCAGGCCGCATCAGCTCGATGACTGGGAAGACACCTGCTGGCTCGGTTGGCAGGACTTCCTGCGCGGCGTCGACTGTGCACTCGATGCAGCGGTTGAAGGTGTGGCTGTCGTCAATCTGGTCTCGGACAATCCAGTGCCGAGGTGGAGTCTCGACGAGGCGCGTGACCTGATCGGCTACGTGCCGCAGGAGCGCTACGAACCTGCCCCAAAGCTAGGAAGGCTCACGTCATTGAAGTGGAGACTGGCGCAGCGGCTAAGACGAGCCTAGGACGAGCATCGGTTACACGTACCGAAGATCTCGAGGGTGTGCGAGACACCCGTGAAGCCGTTTTCCTCGGCGATCTTGTCAGCCCAGCGCTCAACAGTGAGCCCCTCCACCTCGACTGTACGGCCGCACGAACGGCACACCAGGTGATGGTGGTGCCCCGCGCTGCACTGGCGATAGAGAACTTCGCCGTCGTCATTGCGCAGGGCGTCGATCTCGGCGGACTCTGCGAGAACCTGCAGGCTGCGGTAGACGGTCGACAGCCCGACTGACTCGCCGCGCTTGGTCAACGCATCATGGATCTCCTGGGTGCTGGCGAACCCATCGAGATCATTGAGGATCGCAACGACAGCACGTCGTTGACGGGTGTTCCGTGGAGCGTCGACCATGGGTGATCCTCCTAGATGGAATCGACGTGGGGTCGTCGACTGCGGGTACGTCTCAGGAGCGTGCCGACCAATGCGGCGACGGCAAAGATGGTGAGTGCGATCAGCACGATGGTGGGTCCGGGTTGGGTGTCGATCTGGTAACTCGTGACCAGCCCACCCAGAGCGGCAATCAAACCGATCGCCATCGCGGCAAGATGGGTGGTGCGAAAGCTCCGGGTGAGCTGCTGTGAGGCGGCAACCGGCACCACCATCAGTGCTGACACGAGGAGGAGGCCGACCGTACGCATGGCGACTGTGATCGTGACCGCGGCGAGGATCGCGATGAGGATGCTGTAGGTACGAACTGGCACGCCGCTGACCCTGGCGTGCTCCTCGTCCTGGCACACCGCGAACAGCTGGGGCGACAGCCCGATCGAGAGTGCGATCACGATCAGACCGAGGACCGCAACGATCGTGAGGTCGGTGTTGGACACGGTCAGGATCGACCCGAAGAGGTAACTCGTGAGTGTTGATGCGCTTTCGTCTGCCAGGTTGATGAGCAGCACTCCGCCGGCAATGCCGCCGTAGAACAACATCGCGAGGGCCACGTCCGCGCTGGTCCGGGCATACATCCGGAGCAGCTCGATCACGACCGCGCCAATGGCCGCCACAATCACGGCAGTGATGACGGGAGCGATACCCGTCAGCAGGCCGAAGGCGACGCCGGTCAGGGCAACATGTCCGAGACCATCACCGAGGAGTGCGAGCCGTCGTTGCACCAGGAACGTGCCGATCGCGGGAGCCGCAAGACCGGTGAACACCGCGGCGACCAACGCGCGGCGCATGAAGTCGTAGTCGAGAAGTTCGAACATCAGATCACCCCTTCGCCGGGCACACCTGGATGTCGTTCAGGTTCTGCGTGGTGGTGCACATGGGCGTGGTCCTCGTGCACCACGCCGTCCACGGGTCCGTCGTAGGTGACCGCACCGGCGTCGAGCACGACAGCCCGATCAACCAGCTGTCGAAGCGGCCCGAGCTCGTGGGCGACAAGCAGAATCGATGCGCCTTCCTTGACGAGTCCACCCAGCAGCTCGGCGAGCACCTGCTGGTTCTCGTGGTCGACTCCGGCGGTGGGCTCATCCATGACGAGCAGGTCTGCCTCGGTCGCCAGGGCCCGCGCGATCAGAGCACGTTGCTGCATGCCTCCCGACAGCTCATTGAGCGCCGAGCGGCTACGGTCTGCGAGCCCGACGCGGGCGATGGCAGCGGACACCGCGACGGCGTCAGTCGACGAGCTGCGTCCGACGTAGGGACGATAGGCCAGACGGCCACTCGCCACGACTTCGCGCACGGTCGCTGGCACGCCGGCAACTGCGCGAGATCGCTGCGGCACGTAGCCAAGCCGCCACCGTTCGCGAAAGTCGGCCAAGGGCGTGCCGAACAGCTCAACTGTGCCCGCGGTCATCGGCACCAGTCCGATCGTGGCACGTACCAGTGTCGACTTGCCCGAGCCATTGGATCCGAGCAGCGCGACAAACTCACCCTCGCCGACCTCGAAGTCGACCCCACGCAGCACATCGCGTCCATCGATCGACACGGTGACGCCATGCGCGACCAGTGGTTTCACGAGCACGAGTTCGCCTTCTGGAGAGCTTTGAGGTTCTTTTGCATCAACGTCACATAGGTCTCGTCCTTCGTGGCGTCTGACAATCCCTCGATCGGGTCGAGCGTATCCACTGTCGTGCCCGTCTCGCGGGCAATCGTCTCGGCGATCGCGGGACTCACCAGCTCCTCGGTGAAGATCGTCGTGATGCCTTCCTTGCGGACAAGCTTGGTGATGTCGCCGAGCTGCGACGGCGACGGCTCGTTGCTCGGGTCGATTCCAGCGATCGGAATCTGTTTCAGGTTGAACTGAGCAGCAAGGTAGTGAAATGCCGCGTGGCTGGTGACGATCGTGCGGGTGCGGCAGGTTGCGAGGCCCTGCTGATACTCGGTACCCAAGGCGTCCAGCTTGGCCAGGAGACGGTCGGCGTTGGAGCGGTAGGCGTCGGTATGAGCCGGGTCGGCGTGGGAGAGCTGGACTGCGACGGCGTTGGTGATGACCCCCATGTTGTGCGGATCGAGCCACACGTGTGGATCGGTTTTCTCGCCGTGGTCGTGACCGCCCTCGGCTCGGTGCCCGCCTGTCGCCGCGACAAGGGTGATGAGAGCAGCGACGTCAACAGTTTCTTGTTTGGGTCGTTTTGCCCGTTCGACGGCGGTGTCCACGGCGGCCTGGAAGTGCTTTTGGTAGATCACCAGCTCAGCGTCCTGAACCGCAGCGACCTGCTTGGGCTTGAGCTCGAGATCGTGTGGCTCGGCTCCGGGAGCAGTGAGGTTCTGCACGGTGACGAAGGAGCCCCCCACCTGCTCGGCGATGTAGGCGTACGGATAGAACGAGGCGACGACCAGGGCCTTTCCGTCGCTCTTGGCGTTCCCGCCGCAAGCGGCAAGGAGGCCAACCAATGCGGTGATCGTGAACAGGGCGAGCAGCTTCTTCATGACAATGATTCTCAATTAAGTGAGAATCATTGTCAACACGCCAATCCGCGCCGCGTGCCTGATCCGGCGACTTCACCCAGCCGGGGCCGAGCGACCAGACGACAGATACCGTGGTTGTTCAAACCTCGGGAGTACGTGGTCACGACGACGTACAAGGCCCGCCGACACCCAGCCGGAATGGAACACCATGGCATCGACCGTCGACAACGTCATCAGCCTCAGCAAGCGCCGCGGATTCGTATATCAGTGCGGTGAGATCTATGGCGGCACGAAGTCCGCCTGGGACTATGGCCCACTTGGCGTCGAGCTCAAGGACAACATCAAGCGCCAGTGGTGGCGCTCGATGGTCCAGAGTCGCGATGACGTGGTCGGACTCGACTCCTCGGTCATCCTTCCGACGGCGGTCTGGACGGCCTCCGGCCACCTCGCAGCATTCGTCGACCCGCTGGTCGAGTGCCAAAGCTGCCACAAGCGATACCGGCAGGACCATCTTCAGGAGGCGTATGCCGAGAAGAAGGCCAAAAAGGAAGGGTCTAGTGCCGACCCCGACGCCGTCGGCATGGAGCTGATCGTCTGCGCCAACTGCGGCACGCGTGGTGAGTGGACCGAGCCCAAGATGTTCAACGGGCTGCTCAAGACCTATCTCGGACCGGTCGAGTCCGCAGAGGGCATGCACTACCTACGCCCCGAGACAGCTCAGGGCATCTTCATCAACTTCGCCCAGGTGATGACGACGGCGCGCAAGAAGCCGCCCTTCGGCATCGGCCAGATCGGCAAAAGCTTCCGCAACGAGATCACCCCGGGCAACTTCATCTTCCGTACGCGTGAGTTCGAACAGATGGAGCTGGAGTTCTTCGTCGAGCCGGGCACCGACGAGGAATGGCACGAGACCTGGATCAAGACCCGCATGGATTGGTACGTAGGTCTCGGTATCAGTCCCGACAACCTGCGACTCTACGAGCACGCGCAGGAGAAGCTCTCGCACTACTCCAAGCGGACCGTGGACATTGAGTACCGGTTTGAGTTCCAGGGCTCGGAGTGGGGCGAGCTCGAGGGAATTGCCAACCGTACGGATTTTGACCTCAAGACCCACAGCGAGCACTCCGGCAAGGATCTGCAGTACTTCGACCAGGCCAAGAATGAGCGTTGGACTCCCTACGTCATCGAGCCTGCTGCAGGTGTGAACCGGTCGATGATGGCGTTCCTGGTCGACGCCTACTCAGAGGAGCAGGTGCCCAATGCCAAGGGCGGCACCGACACACGTACCGTGCTCAAGCTCGACAAGCGGCTCGCTCCGGTCAAGGCGGCTGTCCTGCCGCTGTCGCGGAATGAGGATCTCTCGCCCAAGGCGCGGGCGCTCGCCGAGGAGCTTCGTGGGTTCTGGAACGTCGAATTCGACGATGCGCAGGCGATCGGCAAGCGTTACCGCCGCCAGGACGAGATCGGTACGCCGTACTGCATCACGGTGGATTTTGAGACCCTCGACGATCTTGCTGTGACGATCCGTGCCCGCGACACGATGGCGCAGGATCGCATTGCTCTGGACCAGGTGACCAGCTGGCTCGCGGCGCGCCTGCCTGGGTGCTGACCCGGCGGTGAGTGACAATCGGCACGTGTCGTCACTCAATCGCTCTGCCCTGATCGGCGCCGTACTGGTGGCGATCTTCACGGTCGCTGCGTGCGGCTCGTCTGACCCCAAGGACGGAGCTGTGCCAGTGCCCAAGGGCTTTGACGTGCCTGCCGGGGTGACGTTGACCAAGGGTGGCACGGTTCTGACCGAAGATGATTCGGCCAGTGTGATCTACCAGGTCGGCACCTCGGCGACCAGCGCGATCACCGTCACCGTGACCTCTGTGGCCAAGGGGAAGATCGAGGATTTCAAGTTCTTCACGCTTGACGCCGAATCCAAGCAGTCCTCGCCGTTCTACGTGAGCGTGACGGTCAAGAACGAGGGACCGGCCGGGTTGGGGGGAGCGGCCTTGCCGATCTATGCACACGACTCCAGCAACACGATCTTTCCCCCCAACGAGCTGGTCGGCAATTTCCCGCCGTGTCCGACCCCGGCCCTCCCTGCCACGTTCCTGCCGGGGGCCTCAGCCAAGCTCTGCCTGGTCTATCTCGTCCCCAAGGGGAAGGCACTCCAGTCCGTCGATCTGCAGACCGGCTCCGCCAAGGACGCCATCACCTGGACTCCCTGAAACGCGACGGTGACACCTGTCATGGGGGAGTCGTGACGGGACGACGAGGGCTCACCTGCTGCTGAGCAGGACAGTGAGGGTATGAACTCATTCACTCCTGCCGTCAGCATTGACGGCGTCGTCAAGACCTTCGGCACCGTGAAAGCGGTCGACGGGCTAAGCCTCGAGATCCACCCAGGCGAGGTCGTCGCGTTCCTCGGCCCAAACGGTGCCGGCAAGACCACGACGGTCGACATTATCCTAGGCTTGTCACAGCCCACCTCCGGCACCGTCGAGGTGTTCGGTGGAGATCCTCGTCGTGCGATCGCCCTCGGCCGCGTGGCAGCCGTGATGCAGACCGGTGGTCTCCTCAAGGACTTCACGGTCCGCGAGACCGTCGAGCTCACCTCATCGCTGTTCAGGCCCTCGCGGCCCGTCGATGAGGTGCTCGCTCGAGCTGGCATCATCGACATCGGTGACCGGCTCGTCGGCAAGGCGTCGGGCGGCCAGCAGCAGCGCCTGCGGTTCGCCCTGGCGCTGCTGTCCGACCCTGATCTGCTGATCCTCGACGAGCCGACGACCGGCATGGACGTGCAGGGTCGCCGTGACTTCTGGGACGCCATTCGGTCCGACGCCGCACGCGGTCGTACCACCCTGTTTGCCACGCACTATCTCGAGGAGGCCGACGCCTACGCCGACCGCATCGTGCTGGTGCGCAAGGGCAAGATCGTTGCTGATGGAACAGCTGCGGAGATCAAGGCGCTGTCGGCAGGACGAACCGTGCGCGCCCGGCTCGAGGCGCCGGACAGGGCAGCGATTGCGAGGGTTGATGGCGTCGACTCGGTCGACGTTCGCGGCGACTCGGTTCTCATCCATGGATCCGACAGCGACGCAATCGCCCGCTTCCTCCTCAATCACACCCACGCGCGCGATCTGGAGATCACGTCGCGCAACCTCGAAGAGGCATTCGTCGCACTGACAGGCGACGATGCCACGATCCCCTCCATGACCAGTCCCGAAGGAGTACCCGTATGAGCACCCAAGTTGATGTCCGCAGAATTCCCCCGTACGGAGGGTTCTCCCTGAAGTTCGTCGGCCTGGAGATGCGCCGTCTCATGCGCAACAAGCGCGCGATGATCTTCACCCTGATCATGCCGAGCGCGTTCTTCCTCCTGTTCGGTACGGACTCGTCGTACAAGACGGACTCAGCTGGTCACGGCAATGTCACGGCGTACGTGATGGTCAGCATGGCCGTTTACGGAGCCATGATCGCCGCGACCAGCGGAGGCGCGATGGTTGCCACTGAACGCGCATTGGGCTGGAGTCGCCAGCTCCGACTAACGCCTCTGAATCCGGTCGCGTACGTCGCCATCAAGATGTTCGTCGCCATGTCGATGGGCGCTGTGGCGATTGTCATGGTCTTCATCGTGGGCAATCTGGTCGGAGCTGAGCTCTCCTTCGTCCGGCTCGTGGCGTGCGGGGTCATCGGCTGGGTTTGCACGTTGGTGTTCGCCGCATTCGGCCTGTTCATGGGCTACCTGCTGCCGAGCGAGAACGTCATGCAGCTCCTCGGCCCCGCTCTTGCGTTGTTGTCCTTTGCCGGCGGTCTGTTCATACCGCTGGACCAGATGAGCGACGTGTTCGCGAACGTTGCGAAGTTCACCCCGGCATACGGCGTCGGCGTCCTCGCCCGCGCACCGTTCGGGCACGATGGCAGCCTCGCCCTCGCCGTGATCAATGTCGTGGCCTGGACAGCGATCTTCGTTGCCGGCTCGGCATGGCGCATGAGCAAGGACACGAAGCGCGTATGAATGCCAGAGCCAGATGACTAACGTTGCTCCCGTGACCTTGCCCCGGCTGGACCCCCAGGCCGACCCCCAGGATCGGGCCCGCTTTGGGCGCCTCCTGGGAGCCGGCGTCTGGCTGTTCTTCCTCGGCAATCCGTTGGGTGCGCTGTTTGATCCCAACGACGCCTCGACGCGATGGAGTGGCGTTGTTGCCCTGGTGGTGTTTGTGCCGGTCTACCTGCACGGGCTGAGCCGGATCCCAGAGTTTCACATGCATCGGCAGATTGCCCTGGCCTGGACCTACATCGCAATCCTGCTGGCGTGTTTTGGCGTCGTCGTGCCAGGTGCCGGCGACCAATCAATGACGTGCTTGGTGTTCGTCGCCGCGCTTGCGGTGGCAATCCTGCCGAAGTGGCAGGCACTTGTTGTCGTCGTGGTCCTGTTCGCGGGGATCACTGTCGCGGGCTACGTGATCGATGGGTGGATGGCCCACGGCAACAACTTCGCTGTGCTCCTCGCGGCAGCGGCGGTCTACTCGTTCCGTCTGGCGTGGCAACGGCAAGCCAAGTTGATGCTGGCTGAGCGGGACCTGTCCGAGCTTGCAGTTGAGGAGGAACGCGCTCGTATCGCCCGCGACCTGCACGACATCCTTGGTCACTCGTTGACCGTCATCTCGGTGAAGGCCGAGCTCGCCGAGCGGCTCCTTGACACCGACCCCGACAAGGCCCGGTCGGAGCTGGTCGACCTTCAGAGGCTCGCGCGCGACGCTCTTGCCGACGTCCGTTCCACCGCGCAGGGCATCCGCGGCATCTCGTTGCCCGGAGAGATCGCATCAGCTCGTATGGCGTTGGAGTCTGCCGGCATCCGGCCGCAGCTGCCGACTGTCGCGGATGAGGTACCTTCGCGATGGCGGGAGCTGTTTGCCTGGGTGCTGCGCGAGGGAGTCACCAACGTCATTCGGCACAGCGAAGCCACGAAGTGTGAGGTCAGGATCGATGCCGACAGCATCCGGGTCACCGATGACGGACGTGGACTCGGCGCCGATGACGGGAGCGGCAACGGTCTCGAAGGGCTCAGGCAGCGCGCGCGCCTCGCCGGTGCCACCGTCACGACCGGAGCCGGCCGGGATGAGCGCGGATTTTCCCTGACTGTCTCGGTCCCCTCATGATCCGGCTGCTGATCGCCGACGATCAGGCGCTCGTACGCGGTGCGCTTGCGGCCCTGTTGCAGATGGAGGACGACCTCGAGGTCGTGGCAGAAGTGTCACGTGGTGACGAGGTCGTCGACGCGGCCCTTCGACACGTACCGGATGTCGCGCTGCTCGATGTCGAGATGCCCGGAATCGACGGACTTGCTGCGGCCCGTCTGCTCAAGAAGGCGCTGCCCAGTTGTCGGGTGCTGATGGTGACGACCTTCGGCCGTCCGGGCTATCTGAAAAAAGCCATGGCAGCGGGTGCGAGTGGCTTTGTCGTCAAGGACACGCCAGCGCGTGCACTGGCAGACGCCGTACGCCGGGTCCACGACGGGCTCCGCGTCGTCGATCCCACCCTCGCCGCCGAGTCGCTCACCCAGGGTGACTCACCGCTGACCGATCGTGAGTCCGATGTCCTGCAGGCAGCCCGCGACGGCGGGACGGTCGCCGACATCGCCGGAATGCTGTTTCTGTCGGAGGGCACGGTTCGTAACCACCTGTCGAGTGCCATCGGGAAGACCGGCGCGCGTACGAGGGCCGAGGCCGTACGCGTCGCCGTCGACAACGGTTGGCTCCTGCCGCACTGACGAGTGAGCGGTGACTCTGCAACCTTTTCGAGCGGCAGAGCGTTGAAAATTCACCGCTCGCCGGTCTGGGACACTGGACTCATGTCCATTGCCACGTTGCCGCGCACCTTGCGTCTCGGCGACCTCGCGGTCGCGACGCCGGTCGTGCTCGCGCCGATGGCAGGGGTGACCAACGCGGCGTTCCGACAGCTCTGCGCTGAGCAGGGAGCCGGCCTGTACGTGTGCGAGATGATCACGTCCCGCGGAATCGTCGAGGGTGACAAGACGAGCATGGCGATGCTGACGTTCGCACCCAACGAGACGGTGCGATCTGTCCAGCTCTATGGCATAGATCCTGAGTACTGAGCATGGCGTCGATCACGTCGACCTCAACTTCGGCTGCCCCGTGCCAAAGGTGACCCGCAAGGGCGGCGGAGCAGCCTTGCCGTGGAAACGGACGTTGCTCGGCGAGATCCTCAACGCCGCAGTCGGTGCTGCCAAGCCGTACGGCATCCCCGTCACGATGAAGACCCGCAAGGGCATCGACGAGGAGCACCTGACGTACCTCGATGCAGGCCGCATTGCCCAGGACGCCGGTTGCGCCGCGATTGCCCTGCACGGCCGCACCGCGGTCCAGCACTACTCCGGTCGCTCCGACTGGGACTCGATCGCCGAGCTCAAGGCTGCCGTCGAGATCCCCGTACTAGGCAACGGCGACATCTGGGAAGCCAGGGACGCCATTCGGATGGTCGAGGAGACCGGCGTCGACGGCGTCGTGGTGGGCCGAGGTTGCCTCGGTCGTCCGTGGCTGTTTCGCGACCTCGCTGCTGCCTTCAAAGACGAGGACGTCCTCGAGCTGCCGTCGCTCGGCGAGGTCGCTGGCGTCATGCGCCGGCATGCCGAGCTACTCGGTGAGCTGCTCGGCGAGGAGCGCGGGTGTATCGAGTTCCGCAAGCACATCGCCTGGTACCTCAAGGGCTTCGCCGCAGGCAAGGACGTACGCGGCCAGCTCGGCATGGTGTCCTCGTACGTCCAGCTCGACGATCTTCTCAGCCGCCTCGATCCGACCGAGGCTTATCCGCTGGCCGAGCTCGGCACACCGCGTGGACGGCAGGGCACGCCCAAGAAGGTGTCGGTGCCCGACGGTTGGCTCGACTCACGTGAGATTACCGCACCTCTGGATGCCGGCGCCGAAGACCCGACCTCCGGCGGCTAGACAGCGGGCAAGCCCGCCTGTGTTCACCCGGTGGCGTGCCGGTGGGCCGCCGGACAGTGGGTC
>CAZWZC010000036.1:0-23882 GCA_964638755.1 uncultured Aeromicrobium sp.
ACCAAGAACAACCCGGTTCTCATCGGTGAGCCCGGTGTCGGCAAGACCGCCGTCGTCGAGGGACTCGCCCAGCGCATCGTGGCCGGAGATGTGCCCGAGTCGTTGCGCGGGAGGCGCCTGATCTCGCTCGATCTTGCGGCGATGGTTGCCGGCGCGAAGTACAGAGGCGAGTTTGAGGAGCGCCTCAAGGCTGTCCTGACCGAGATACAGGAATCGGATGGTCAGATCATCACCTTCATCGACGAGCTCCACACGGTGGTCGGCGCTGGCGCAGGAGGCGACGGCGCCATGGATGCCGGAAACATGCTCAAGCCGATGCTCGCGCGCGGCGAGCTTCGCATGATCGGAGCGACGACGCTCGACGAGTATCGCCAACGCATCGAGAAGGACCCTGCTCTCGAGCGTCGCTTCCAGCAGGTGTTCGTCGGCGAGCCGAGTCCTGAGGACACCATCGCCATCCTGCGAGGGCTGAAGGAACGCTACGAGGCGCACCACAAGGTGTCGATCTCGGATGCGGCGCTCGTCGCAGCGGCCATGTTGTCAGACCGCTACATCCCCGGGCGACAGCTTCCCGACAAGGCCATCGATCTTATCGACGAGGCGAGCAGTCGCCTGCGGATGGAGATCGACTCGAGCCCGGTCGAGATCGATGAGCTCCGCCGAGCTGTTGATCGCCTTCGCATGGAGGAGCTGCATCTGGACAAGGAGTCCGATGTCGCAAGCAAGGAGCGGCTCGAGAAGCTAAGGGTGGAGCTTGCCGACAAGCAGGAGGCCCTCCGCGCCTTGGAGACACGGTGGGAGCGCGAAAAGAACGCCCTGAACGCCGTGGGTGAGATCAAGGAACGAATTGACGAGGTCCGCATCGCGGCTGAGCGTGCGCAGCGTGATGGCGACCTCGAGACGTCGAGCCGGCTGTTCTACAGCGAGATCCCCGCCATGGAACGTCAGCTTGAGGATGCCCAGGCCGCAGAGGCGGCCCACGATGGCGAATCGATGGTGCACGAGGAGGTCGGCGCTGACGACATCGCCGAAGTTGTCGCCGCGTGGACCGGCATTCCGACGGGTCGCCTTCTCGAGGGCGAGACCGGCAAGCTCCTGCGGATGGAGGACGAGCTCGGGAAGCGGCTGATCGGGCAGAAGACAGCAGTCGCCGCGGTGTCGGACGCCGTACGTCGCTCGCGGGCCGGTATCTCCGACCCCGATCGCCCGATGGGGTCATTCCTGTTCCTCGGCCCGACGGGCGTCGGCAAGACCGAGCTGGCGAAGACCTTGGCGGAGTTCCTGTTCGATGACGAGCGTGCGATCGTACGCATCGACATGAGCGAGTACGCCGAGAAGCACACCGTGAGCCGGCTTGTCGGTGCTCCCCCTGGCTACGTCGGGTATGACGAGGGTGGCCAGCTGACCGAGGCCGTACGTCGGCGACCGTACTCAGTCGTGCTCCTCGACGAGGTCGAGAAGGCCCACCCTGAAGTCTTCGACATTCTCCTGCAGGTACTCGACGACGGTCGGCTGACCGACGGTCAGGGCCGCACGGTCGACTTCCGCAACGTCATCTTGATCCTCACCTCCAACCTTGGCTCCACGTTCCTGGCGGACACGGAACTGGACGACGACACGAAGCGTGACGCTGTGATGGACGTCGTCAAGGCATCGTTCAAGCCGGAGTTCCTCAACCGGCTCGACGAGATCGTGATGTTCGATGCGCTCGGCACCGACGAGCTTTCACACATAGTCGACCTTCAAGTCGCATCATTGGCAAAGCGTCTCGATGCGCGGCGAATCATCCTCGAGGTGACACCTGCGGCGCGAGAGTGGCTTGCTCTCACGGGGTGGGACCCGGCGTATGGTGCGCGACCGCTGCGACGCCTGGTACAGCAGTCGATCGGTGACCAGCTTGCCCGCAAGTTGCTGGCGGGAGACGTACTCGACGGCGACACCGTCACAGTTGACCGCGAGGCTGACGCCGACGAGCTGACGATCACCGCGTAAAGAACGCGTCAAGAGCCGCTAGGAGCCCGTCAACGCCCGTGGAATCGGGCGTTGGCGGGTGTGGCATGGAGGCATGACCTTCGATTCAGCCATCTCACTGGTGATCGTGATCGGCCTCCTCGCCTACCTCGTGGCGGCCCTGATCTTCCCTCATCGGTTCTGAGGCGCAGATGTCCACTATTTCAGTTTCGGATGGCGCAGCCGGGCTGCTCACGATTGCAGCCCTCATCGCTCTGCTCGCCGCGGTCTACGTACCGTTCGGCGACTACATGGCGCGCGTCTTCACCAGCCCCAAGCACTGGGGTGTGGAGAAGCGCGTCTACCGCCTGCTCGGGGTCAATCCCGACGCAGAGCAGACAGCCCGCTCCTACACGTACAGCGTGTTGGGCTTCTCCCTCGTCAGCATCGTCGCCCTTTTCGCGATCCTGATCGGTCAGCAGGCGCTGCCGTTCGACCGCGATCTGCCCGGCATGCCGTGGGACATGGGCCTCAACACCGCCGTCTCGTTCGTGACCAACACCAACTGGCAGTCGTACGGCGGTGAGTCAACGCTGGGCTTCAGCGCCCAGATGGGCGGACTCGCGATCCAGAACTTCCTGTCCGCCGCGGTTGGCATCGCCGTCGCAGTGGCCCTGATCCGTGGCTTCGTCCGCTCACGCAGCGGCGAGCTGGGCAACTTCTGGGTCGACCTCGTACGCGGCACGCTGCGCATCCTGCTGCCGATCGCCTTCGTCGGCGCGATCCTGCTCATCTCGCAGGGTGTCATCCAGAACTTCGCCGATCACACGGTGCAGACGATCACCGGCGGCTCGCAGGTCATCCCGGGTGGTCCGGTGGCCAGCCAGGAGGTGATCAAGGAGCTCGGCACGAACGGTGGTGGCTTCTTCAACGCCAACTCGGCGCACCCGTTCGAGAACCCCAACCCGTTCTCCAACCTGATCGAGATGTTCCTGATCATGGTCATACCGATCTCGCTCACCCGGACGCTCGGGACGATGGTCGGCAACCGCAAGCAGGGTCTGTCGATCCTCGGCGCAATGACCTTCCTCATTGCCGCGTCGGTGACGATCACGACGTGGGCCGAGGCGGGAGCACGGTCGCAGGCGGGCAAGCTCGCCGGCGCTGCGATGGAGGGCAAGGAGACCCAGTTCGGCGAGTGGGCGTCGTCGCTGTTCGCCGTGCTCACGACCGGCACCTCGACGGGTGCAGTCAACTCTACGCACGACTCGTTCACGCCGACAGGTGGCGGAACAGTTCTGGTCAACATGATGCTCGGCGAGGTCTCACCGGGCGGTGTGGGAGCCGGCATCTACGGCATCCTCATCATGGCGATCCTCACGGTGTTCATCGCCGGCCTCATGGTCGGCCGCACGCCTGAGATCCTCGGCAAGAAGATCGGCGCCAGGGAGATGACCTACGTCGCGCTCTACACGCTCACCACGCCTGCGCTGGTCCTGATCGGCGTAGGCATCGCGATTGCCCTGGACGGAACTCCCGGCTACATGGGCAATCCGGGGGGCCACGGCTTCAGTGAGGTCGTCTACGCGTTCACCTCGGCTGCCAACAACAACGGCAGCGCGTTCGGCGGCATCACGGTGACGTCGACGTTCTTCCAGATCGCCTTGGCGCTCGCGATGCTGCTCGGTCGGTTCATCCCGATCGCGCTCGTCCTCGCGCTTGCCGGGTCGCTGGCCAAGCAGGGCAAGGTCCCGGCCACTGCCGGCACGCTGCCCACCCACACCCCACTGTTTGCCGGACTGCTCGTCGGCGTGATCCTCCTGATCACCGGACTGACGTTCTTCCCGGCACTCGCACTCGGACCTCTTGCGGAGGCCCTCTCATGAAGGACACATCCATGACCCTGTCCACCCTCCTGTCGCAGCTGCCCGCAGCACTGCGGAAGCTGGATCCACGCCACCTGTGGCGCAGCCCGGTGATGTTCATCGTGTGGATCGGCTCGGTGATGACCACGGTCATCGCGATCTCCGACCCCTCGGTCTTCGCCTGGGTCGTCGCGGTATGGCTGTGGCTCACCGTGATCTTCGGCAACCTCGCCGAAGCCGTCGCCGAGGGCCGCGGCAAGGCGCAGGCAGCATCGTTGCGTGCCGCACGTACGGATGTCACCGCCAGGCGGATCAACTCCGCCGGGGTCGAGGAGTCCGTTCCCGGTACCCAGCTGCGCAAGGGCGACCGTGTCGTCGTCACAGCTGGCGAGACCATCCCGGGCGACGGTGACGTCGTCGAGGGAGTCGCCTCGGTCGACGAGTCGGCCATCACCGGCGAGTCGGCACCCGTCATCCGCGAGGCCGGAGGCGACCGCTCGGCCGTCACGGGTGGCACCAAGGTGCTGTCCGACCGGATCGTCGTCCAGATCACCTCGGCGCCGGGCGAGACGTTCCTCGACCGGATGATCGCCCTCGTCGAAGGCGCGACGCGTCGCAAAACCCCCAACGAGATCGCCCTGTCGATCCTGCTGGTGAGCCTGACGATCGTTTTCCTGCTCACCGTGGTGACCCTGCGACCGATCGCGGACTACGCCGGAGCGCCGCAGAAGACCCTGGTGCTCGTCGCCCTGCTGGTGTGCCTCATCCCGACGACGATCGGCGCGCTGCTCAGCGCGATCGGCATCGCCGGCATGGACCGGCTCGTACGCGTCAACGTGCTCGCCATGTCAGGCCGTGCTGTCGAGGCTGCCGGAGATGTCAGCACGCTGCTCCTCGACAAGACCGGCACCATCACGTACGGCAACCGCCGCGCGTCGGAGTTCGTACCGGCTGAAGGCGTGACCGCCAACCAGCTGCGCGATGCGGCGCGGCTCTCGAGCCTCGCCGACCAGACGCCAGAGGGTCGCTCGATCGTCGAGCTCGCCCTTGCCGAAGGTGCCGATGACTCGGATCTGCCCGCTGGTTCGGAGTTCGTCGAGTTCACCGCCCAGACCCGTATGTCTGGCGTCGATCTCACCGATGGTCGCGCTGTCCGCAAGGGTGCCGGTTCGTCGGTGTCCGCGTGGGTCGGTCGCGACATGGAGCCGAGCATGCGTGCGTCCATCGACACGATCGCCAGCAGCGGTGGAACCCCGCTGGTCGTCGCCGAATCCACGTCCGAGGGCTCCAAGGTGCTTGGCGTCGTCCACCTCAAGGACGTCGTCAAGGAGGGCATGGTCGAGCGCTTCGCCGAGCTGCGCCGCATGGGCATCCGCACCGTCATGATCACGGGCGACAATCCGCTCACGGCTGCTTCGATCGCCAAGGAGGCGGGAGTCGACGACTTCCTCGCCGAGGCAACGCCTGAGGACAAGATGGCACTGATCCACAAGGAGCAGGAGGGTGGTCACCTCGTCGCGATGACCGGTGACGGTACGAATGACGCGCCCGCCCTCGCCGCAGCCGACGTGGGTGTCGCGATGAACTCGGGCACGTCGGCGGCCAAGGAGGCCGGCAACATGGTCGACCTCGATTCCGACCCGACCAAGCTCATCGACATCGTCGAGATCGGCAAGCAGCTGCTCATCACGCGCGGTGCGCTGACGACGTTCTCGATCGCCAATGATGTTGCGAAGTACTTCGCGATCATCCCCGCGATGTTCTTGGTGGCCTACCCGTCACTGGACTCGCTCAACATCATGCAGCTGGCGACGCCGAAGTCGGCGATCGTCTCGGCGGTGATCTTCAACGCCCTGATCATCGTGGCGCTGATTCCGCTCGCACTGAGGGGTGTCAAGTTCCGCCCGGCCTCGGCCGAGTCGGTGCTGCGTCGCAACATCCTGGTCTACGGCGTCGGTGGCGTCATCGCACCGTTCATCGGGATCAAGCTCCTCGATCTCATCGTCTCGACCATCCCAGGAATCGGATAACCCATGTCACAAGATTTTTTGCGCCAGTGCCTTGTCGGTCTCAAGACCCTCGTTGTCATGACGGTCGTGCTCGGCGTCGCCTACCCGACAGTCGTGTGGGGGGTCGGTCAGGTCGCGTTCAACGACAAGGCGAACGGTCAAGTCATCACCCACAAGGGCAAGGATGTCGGTTCGTCGATCATCGGCCAGGACTTCAAGGTCGAGGACCCGCAGTGGTTCCACGGTCGGCCGTCCGCGCCCGAGTACGACGGGCTCGCCTCGGCGGCCTCCAACCTCGGCCCGTCCAACCCTGACCTCCTCGCTGCCATCAAGGAGCGCCAGGAGGCAGTCGCCGGAGCCGAGGGCGTCACGACGCGTGACGTGCCCGCCGACGCCGTCACCGCCTCGGGATCGGGTCTCGACGCGTACATCTCGCCTGCGTACGCCGCCCTGCAGGTCGAGCGGGTCGCACGGGAGCGCGGCCTGTCGGTCAAGGTCGTCCGCAAGCTGGTCTACGACCACACGTACGGACGCCAGCTCGGCTTCCTCGGCGAGGCCAAGGTCAACGTGCTGGAGCTTAACCTGGCTCTCGAGCGACAGTGAGTTAGGCGGCGGTGCAAACTGAGAACGTGACGACCGAGGCGAGGCAGCGAGGCATCCTCCGGGTGTACCTCGGTGCCTCGCCCGGCGTCGGCAAGACGTTCGCGATGCTCGATGAGGGGCAGCGGCGCGCCTCACGCGGCACCGACGTCGTCGTCGGCTTCGTCGAGACCCACGGCCGCAAGCACACCGCCGAGCAGATCGCTGACCTCGAGGTGGTTCCCCGCCGCCGGCTCGACTACCGCGGGACCAGCCACGAGGAGATGGACCTCGCAGCGATCCTGGTCCGCAATCCCGAGGTCGCCCTGGTCGACGAGCTCGCACACACCAACGTCCCTGGCACCGAGAACGAGAAGCGCTGGCAGGACATCGAAGTGCTGCTCGACGCCGGCATCTGCGTGATCACCACGGTCAACATCCAGCACCTCGAGTCGCTCAACGACGTCGTGGAAGCCATCACCGGCATTCGGCAGCGCGAGACCGTGCCCGACAAGATCGTGCGGCAAGCCGACGCCATTGAGCTGGTCGACATGAGTCCACAGTCACTGCGGCGCCGGATGGCACACGGCAACATCTACGCGGCCGACAAGATTGACGCCGCGATGGCGCAGTTCTTCCGCGAAGGCAACCTCACGGCACTGCGCGAGCTGGCTCTGCTGTGGCTCGCCGACCGGGTCGACGAGGGCATGGATCGCTACCGCGACCAACACCAGATCGACTCGACCTGGGCGGCGCGCGAACGCCTGGTCGTCGCGGTCACCGGAGGACCGGAGTCCGAGGTGCTGCTGCGAAGGGCGGCACGCATCGCCTCGCGTACCGGCGGCGGGCAGTGGATGGCGTTGTACGTCACTCGCGGCGACGGGCTCGTCCAGATGGATCCCGCTCGTCTGCACAAGCTGCACGCCATGACCGAGGACATGGGCGGCAGCTTCCATGGCGTGGTCGGCGATGATGCGGCGACCGCGATCCTCGACTTCGCTCGAGCCGAGAACGCCACCCAGGTCATCATCGGAGCGAGTCGTCGCAGCCGGCTGTCAACACTGGTCAATCCGGGCATTGGCGAGATCGTGATCGCCGAGTCGGGGGACATCGACGTGCATATCGTGACGCACGACGAAGCCCGTCGACGCAAGGGCAACGTACGTGCTGCACCCGATCTGGGACGTCGTCGCCGCGTGCTGGGCCATGCGCTTGGTGTCGTTGGACCGTTCGCGCTCGCCGGTTTGCTGTTGGTGACGCCGGACTTTCATGGACTGCCGACCGAGGCGATGCTGTTCATGGCGCTTGTTGTGGCCACCGCGCTGACGGGCGGTCTTCGTCCCGCCATCGTTACGTCGTTTGTCAGTGGATTCACGCTCAACTTCTTCTTCACCCCACCAGTTCACAGCATCACCATCGCGAGCCCGGAGAACGCGTTCGCGCTGGGGCTGTTCGTTGTCGTGGCAATCGCGGTGTCGTCGGTGGTGGACCTTGCCGCGCGGCGTACAGCCCAAGCCGAGAAGGCGACGGCCGAGGCAGATGCGCTCACAGTTCTGTCACACAGCCTGCTCCATGCCAACGACTTCCCGGAACTGTTGGCCAGCGCCTGTGAGCTGTTCGGCATGCGTGGCGCGGCGATCGTCGGCCCAAACGACGAGGTCCGGAAAGCGTATGGCGCTCCCATCACCGCGCTTGCCGAGGCCGATGTCAGCGTCAAGATCGACGACGAGTCGAGTCTCGCGCTCGTCGGGCGTCCCCTGCCGGCCGCGGACCTGCGACTCCTCAAGGCGTATGCGGCACATGCGGGGATCATCGGTGAGCGACGCCGGGCGGCAGCTGAGAGCGGTGAACGACGCAACCTCGCGGAGGCAGACCGCACTCGTACGGCTCTGCTTGCTGCCGTGTCACACGATCTTCGTTCGCCATTGGCGGCGGTGAAGGCAGCGATCAGCAGCCTGCGCAACACCGAGATCGACTGGTCGCCGGAGGACGAAGAGGCGCTGCTGGCAACGGTCGAGGAATCAGCAGACCGACTCGACGACCTCGTCGCCAACCTTCTCGACATGAGCCGCCTGCAGATGGGAGCGGTGAAGGCTCACGTCGACGAGGTCGAGGTCGACGGTGTCATTCGCAGCGCTGTGACCTCGTTGCCGGGCAGCGAGCGCGTCGACGTCGACGTCGATTCCGCTGCTGCACTCATCGCAGCTGATGCAGGACTGCTCGAACGGGTGGTGGCGAACCTGGTCGCCAACGCTCTTAGCTATGCACCCGAAAGCACCCGCGTGCACATTGACGTGTCGGCATCGGCCGGGAGAGCGCTCCTACGCGTCGTCGATACCGGTCCCGGAGTCCCGATCGCCGAGCGAAATCGGCTGTTCGAGCCCTTCCAGCGACTCGGCGACATCCCTAGCGGTGAGGGTGTCGGGCTTGGGCTCGCCGTCGCACGCGGGTTGACGGAAGCGATGGGCGGTACGTTGACGGCCGAGGACACACCCGGCGGAGGTCTGACATTCGTCGCCGACCTACCGCTGCGTGCCTTGGATGGAGATGACGAATGACGTTTGTTCTCGCGGTCGATGACGATCCCGCGATCCTGCGCACACTCTCGATCAACCTGCGCGCCCGCGGCTATGACGTCGAAACGGCCGGCGACGGCCGGTCGGCACTTCAGATCGTCGATGAGCGGATGCCGGATGTCGTGATCCTCGACCTCGGTCTGCCCGATCTTGACGGGGTCACCGTCCTCAAGCGTCTACGAGCGTACGGGCAGGTGCCGGTCGTCGTGCTGTCGGCACGTCACGAGTCCGATGACAAGGTCGAGGCGCTCGATGAAGGTGCCGACGACTACGTCACGAAGCCGTTCGACATCGAGGAGCTGTTGGCACGCGTACGAGCTGCGATCCGGCGCAGCGGTGGCGACGGCGCGCCGTTCATCGTTGACGTGGGTGACGTCCTCCTGGACATCACCGAGCGCAGGGCAACGCGCGCCGGAATCGAGGTGAGGCTGACGCCAACCGAGTGGCACATCGTCGAGGTGCTTGCTCGTCGCGAAGGTCGGCTGGTCCGCCAAGCTGACCTGCTGCACGAAGTGTGGGGTCCGGGCTACGACCGGGAGACGAACTATCTGCGGGTCTACATGGCGCAGCTGCGGCGCAAGCTCGAGCAAGATCCGTCACGCCCGACGTTGTTCCTCACCGATCCGGGTATCGGCTATCGACTCGTCGTCTGACCCGCGTTTGCGACGAACTCGTGACGTGTCCGCCACGAGGTGCGGCCTTTTGTCACGCAGCGTGCGGACCCGCGATGGAAGTGGGCCCGGGGTCACAAACCCCAGGTCCAGATGGCCGAGCCAAGGGCCGGTAGGAGGCCCAGCGCGATGAGGAAGGTGTAAGGGGACGCTCGGTGCACCAATCGGATCGCGACCATGGCGCTGATTCCTATGGCGGCCGTCATTACGCACAACATGATGGCGCCCGTTGGGTCTTGAGGTCGGGCCTGGTGAGTGACGATGACGAGTGCACCGATAGGGAATGATGAGACGGCGCAGATAAGCGCTGTGATGACCCACTTCTGGACCTGCTCAATCGACATCTCGCGCTTTCTGCGTTCGATCACTTCTGCTCCGCCGTTTCTGAAGTCTGATGTTTGTGCGCGCGGTTCGCGCTGGGTGTTGGGTGGTCGAGGTCGCCACTCGTCACGAGCAGTTGTCGCGCGCGAGCGATCGCAGCAGGTGTTTCGGCGAAGACGAGCCCTTCTCGGCGCAGTTTGTCGCCGACGCCGAGTGATGTCAGAACATCGTGGTGGCCGGCCGCGATGCCGGAAAGCATGACGGTGATGCCGCGGCGCTCGAGCTTTGCGATGGTGTCGCCGAGGAGTCGAGCCCCGGTGGCATCGACCGAGCTGACCCTGGACATACGCAGAATGACGATCTTGACGTCGGCGACCTCGGCGAGCTCAAGCAGCAGTCGATGCGCCGCGGCGAAAAAGAGCGGACCGTCGATGCGATACGCGACGATGTGCTCACTGAAGAGCGAGTGTTCCTCGGCCGAATGGTCACCAGCCTCGAACGGGACCACCTCGACGCGGGCGCTCTGGGCGACGGTCCGCAAGGCGAGGATGACGGCCATCGCGACCCCGACCCCGACCGCGGTGACGAGATCGAGCGCGACGGTGACGAAGAAGGTGAGGGTGACGATCAGGGCGTCTGCCCTGGTGGAGTGAAGCAGGGCAAGGATCGAACCGGTCTCGACCATCCGCACGCAAGTGGCGAACAGCACTCCTGCGAGGGCAGCCAGAGGGATGTTGGAGACCAGACGGGCCGCAATGAGGATCACGCCGAGCAGAATGAGCGAGTGACTCACCGCTGCCAGCCGCGAGGAGGCACCGGCACGTACGTTGACAGCTGTGCGTGCGATCGCGGCGGTCGCTGGCACCCCGCCAAACATGGGTGCTGCGATGTTGGCCAGTCCCTGACCGAAGAGCTCGCGATCCGGGTCGTGATGCTCGTTGACGCTCATACCATCAGCGACCGTGGCACACAAAAGGCTTTCGAGGGCGGCGAGAGCCGCTACTGCGAACGCTGCTGTCAGGAGCGAGCCTGCCGCACCCACGTCAACAAATGCGAACGAAGGTGCTGGCAGACCCTTGGGCAGCTGGCCAATCTGGGACAGGTTGAGTTCGAACACTCGCGTCAAAACCGTCGCGAGCGCTACACCGATCAGGGAGAAGGGCATGCTTGGCCGCCAGCGAGCGCCGCCGAGCATCAACGCAGCAACACCCACCGCGACGAGCACGGGTGTCACATTGGGGTCGTGCGCGTAGGTCGCCACCGCGTCAGCGGCGGTCAGCCACACCCTGTCGCCGGAGGCGCCCGTCACGCCGAGCGCCGCAGGCACCTGCTGCAGGGCGATGACCACGGCGATGCCGGCGGTGAAACCCTCGACAACCGACACCGGCAGATACCGCACGTATCGGCCCAGCCGGGCAACAGCCATGGCGATGAGAGCGAGTCCGGCCATCACCCCGACCATCAACACGCCTGCGGCGCCGTGATGATGCACCACCGGGACGAGTACGACTGTCATCGCGCCCGTCGGCCCCGACACCTGGAGGTTCGACCCTCCAAAGACTGCGGCCACGATGCCGGCGATGACAGCGGTCGCCAAACCGGCCTGCGCACCCAGGCCCGAGGCGACCCCGAAAGCCAGGGCAAGTGGGAGAGCCACGATCGCGACAGTGAGCCCGGCGAACAAGTCTCGTCGGGGGCTCCTGCGCATGGCTGTCAGATCGCCACGTACCGGAAGTAGCGGTGCGACGCGAGAACGGGTCGAACGCAGCGAGGCGGCAACGACGTGGAAGAGTTGGACCTTCACATTGGATCTGCTGAGCTGCGGAGCTCGGCGAGGAGCCCCGATTGGTCGGACCACATCGAAGCAAGGATGCGGCGGCCGACGAGAAGTAGCTGGGCCACGTCAGGCGTGGCAAGCGTGTAGAGAACGGTCGATCCTTCTCGTGACGAGCTGACGAGCCCAGCTCTGCGGAGCACTGAAAGCTGTTGTGACAGATTCGAGGACTCGACCTCGATCTCTGCGAGCAGTTCTCTCACGGGCCGTGGGCCGTCCTGCAGGAGCTCGAGCACTCTGATTCGAACTGGGTGGCCCAGCGTCCGGAACAGCTCGGCCTTCGCTTGGTAGAGCGGGACGTTCGCCGTCATGCGCCCCGTCCCGTCGCTGGTCTGTACTTATAGAATACATTACTTGAAGAACTCTTCAAGTATCCCCGGCTCCGTGTGAGCGCACCAGAGAGGGCATGATCAAGGGCATGGCAGATGTTAAGGCAGCTTTGGACAACGCAGGCGTGAGCAACCCGCATGTGCATGAGTACGTGCGCTACTGGGCGGACCTGACGGGCGCGGAGCGCGTCGAAGTCGTGAGCGCGGAGGATGACGCGCGACTCATCGCAGAGGCTCTCGAAGCTGGCGATCTCGAGCCTGCAGGAGACGGTCTGTACTACTCGCGCAGCTACCACAAGGACACCGCTCGCTCCGAGGAGCGCACGATCGTGGCAACGAGCGATCCCAAGGACAAGGGTGTCTACAACAACTGGCGCCCGTCCTCGGAGATGACGCCACTGCTCGAGGAGCGCATGCGGGGAGCTTCCGCAGGCAAGACGATGTACGTCATCCCGTACCTGATGGCCCCACCCGGCAACGCGCTCGCTCCCTACGCGACCGGCGTACAGCTCACCGACACCCGGACCGTGGTGCTGCACATGATCCGGATGTCGCGCGTGGGACCAGACTTCGTTGAGAATCTTGACGACCCCAACCAATTTGTGCGTGCTGTTCACGTCAGCGGTGACCTGGAAAACCTGGGTCAGGGAACGCCGGACGATCAGCGCTACTTCGTGACGGTCGCTGACCAGCGCACGATCTTGCACTTCGGCTCGTCATACGGCGGCAACGCCCTGCTCGGCAAGATCGCGCACGGTCTGCGACAGGCAGCATACGACGGCTGGGCCTCGGGCAAGTTCCTTGCCGAGCAGTACATGTTGATCGGCATCCACGACGAAGAGACCGGCAAGGACTACCACATCTGTGGTGGTTTCCCGAGCGCCTCAGGCAAGACGAACCTCGCGATGATGCTTGCGCCCGACGCGCTTGGCGATCGCTACCACGTGTCGTTCTACGGTGACGATATCGCGTGGCTCTGGGTCGACGAGGCCAGCGGCAAGCTTTATGGCATGAACCCCGAATATGGTGTGTTCGGTGTCGCTAAGGACACCAACGAGGTCACCAACCCGACGGCGCTCGCGTCGATCGCACCGGGTACCAGGGCGATCTTCACCAACATCGCGTACAACCCGACAACCCATGAGGTCTGGTGGGAAGGCCGGACGCCCGAGCCGCCGGCTGACACGCAGGGCTGGCTTGACTGGACTGGCGCCCCCATCGCCGATCGTGAGCCCGGCAATGACAGCCCTTGGGCGCACCCCAACAGTCGCTTCACGACGACGCTCGACAACGTCCCGAATATCGCGGCCGACTACAACGCCGCGGCCGGTGTGCCGATCGACGCGATCATCTTCGGCGGTCGCACCCGCGATCGTGAGCCGCTGATCCGCGCGATCCACGACCTGGCCGAGGGTGTGTACGACGGCCTGACATTGGGAGCCGAAGCCACATCGGCGGCCGAAGGCAAGGAGGGCGTCCTGCGCTATGACCCGATGTCGAATCGTCCGTTCATGGCGTATGGCGAAGGTGACTATGCAGCGCACTACCTCAAGATCGTCGGCGCGGCGAAGGATCAGCCGATCTTTGCGCACGTCAACTGGTTCCAGCGCGATCCCGATGACGGTCACTTCCTCTGGCATGGATACCGCGACAACCTGCGCCCACTCCTGTGGTTGCTGCAGCTCAAGAACGGCGAGGTCAAAGGTCGACAGACCCCGGTCGGCATCATCCCGACCGCAGATGAGCTCAACCTCGAGGGCATGAGCACCAAGCCGGAGGACCTTGAGACGATCCTTTCGATTGACGTCGCGCGCTGGCGTCAGGAGATGGGTCATCGCGAGGAGCACCTCAAGCAGTTCGACAACATGCCTGAGGAGATCTGGGAGGCGCATCGCCGGGTGGCGGCGGCGCTCGATGAAGCCGAAGGCTGACTCCTACCTGGAGTTCGGAACACACTCCACGCACGTTCGTGCGACTGCCCTCGCTTGCAGGCGATCGGCAGCGATCGGGTCGAGGCACATTTCGCATGTGCCGTATGTCCCTGCCCGGATGCGAGCGCGGGCAGCCTCGATCTCCGTGAGTCGATGCTCAACCTGCGCGATCAGGGCAGCGACCTGTGATCTCTCGAACGCAATCGTCGAGCCTTCCGGATCATGCTCGTCGTCTGCATTTGAGTCGGCCGACGCGGCAACGATGCCGTCGAAGTCACCGCGCAGCGCTTCCAGCTGTCCCGCAGCAGCCCGCTGCTCGATGCCGAGTCGTGCGAGGTGGTCTGGCAGCTTTCCGGCGGCGGTCATGCGTCAGACCCTATGCGCTCCGCCCGGCGGTTACAGCGGAGCAAAGGCCCCGTTCGGCGAGGAACGAGGCCTTTGCAGTGCGGCATCAGGGACTCGAACCCCGAACCCGCTGATTAAGAGTCAGCTGCTCTGCCAATTGAGCTAATGCCGCGAAGCGGGTGCAACGTTATCAGCCGATCAGGTCCGCTCCATAATCGGCTGATCGTCGAGGATTGCGTGGGCAGCATTGTGGCCACCGATGCCACTGACGGCACCACCGCGACGCGCTCCACTGCCGCACAGCAACACCCGCGGATGGGTCGTTGCAACCCCCCAGCGCTCGGCGGAATTGCGCGGCTTTTCGTCCTCTTCCAGCCAGGGCCACGCAAGATCCCCATGGAATATGTGGCCGCCGGGCATACCGAGGGCGTCCTCGATCTGGGCCGGCGTCTTGTGCTCGACTGCCATGATCAACGGCTCGATCGGCTCGGCAAGGTGCTCGTCCATCGCAGCAAGGAACTGCTGGTACGCGCGCGCTGCCGCAGCCTCGTCAGCGAGCACGTCGTACGGGGTGTGCAAACCGAAGTACGTCAAGGTGTGTGCTCCGGAGGCAGCCAGTTCGTCGCCGAGGATCGACGGGTCCGTCAGCGTGTGGCAATAGAGCTCTCCGACCGCAGGATCGGGAAGGTTGCCACCAGCAGCAGTCGCCCATGCCGACTCGAGCTCGGTCATCGACTCGCCGACGTGGAAGGTCCCGGCGAATGCGATCGCGGGGTCGATGTCGGCCTTCAACATGGGGAGACGTGACACCAACAGATTGAGCTTGAACTGCGAGCCGGACGGCTTGACGGGGAGCGACTCATCGAGCAGTCGGGCGAGGACATACGGTGCGACTCCGCTCAGCACCCAGTCGGCATCGATCACAAACCCGTCGCCGGTGACCGTTGCACCGTCTGCGTGAGCGGCGATTCCCTCCACCTCGGTGTTGGTGCGTATCGCGACGCCTGACTCACGGGCGACGCGTTCCAGCTCACCGGTCAGGGCGCCCATGCCGCCGACGGGTACGCGCCACTCACCCGTGCCGTTGCCGATCAGGTGATAGAGGAAGCACCGGTTCTGGATCAAGGTCTGATCGTGCAGCGACGCGAAGGTGCCGATGAGGGCGTCGGTGGCCACCACTCCGCGGACGAGGTCGTGGGCGAAGCGGCGCTCGATCGCTGTCCCGATCGGCTCGTCGACGAGGTCAGTCCAGATCGCCATCTCCACCTGGTCGCGCAGGTCGCCGACGTGGGGGAGGGGTGACAGCAGCGTCGGCGAGATCGCGGCGGCGACAGAGGCCACTTCGTCGTAGAAGGCCAGCCAGTGGTCATACTCATCGTCGTTGCCAGTCAACGTGCGGAAGGACTCACGTGTCGCTTTGCCTTCGGCGGTCTCGATCAGCAGCCCTCCACCGTCATAGGGTGTGAAGGATGCGGTGTCGCGTGATCGCAGCTCAAGCTGGAGGCCCAGCTCTGCGATGATCTGCTCGGGCATCAGGCTCACCAGATAGGAGAATCGGGACAATCGGGCGTCGATCCCACTCCACGGCTGCGCGCTGATCGCGGCACCACCGACGTGAGGGAGTCGTTCGAGCACGACGACGGACTTGCCAGAGCGCGCGAGGTAGATCGAGGCCACGAGGGCGTTGTGACCGCCTCCGACGATCACCACATCCGCACCTTCATTGGTGCGGTTCTCATCGGACATGTTTCAACGCCTCTCGCTTCGACAGCCCGCTCAGCTGATCCTGGCGGTCCGCGACAAAGGCACGCACCCAGTCTGGCTCGACCTTGGCGTGCTCGCGCAGCGCCCACCCGATCGCCTTGCGGATGAAGAACTCAGTGTCGCGCATGTTGGGTTCGATCGTCTCGGTCAACAGCTCGGGGTCGAGCCGCTCCTTGCGACCGAGCTGGCTGATGATCGACAACCGCCGCAACCACATGTCATCGCAGGTGCACCAGCGCCGGACATCGTGCGCCGTCTCGATGGGGTGGGCATCATGGAGATCGGCGATGCGATGAGCGATCTCATCGACGTGGTCCCACCACGCGCCCGTGACTGCCATGTGCTCGTGCAGCGGGATCAGTGAGAGCCGCCCCTTGGCCAGGGGCAGACCCATCAGACAGGCAGCGGCGTAGCGCTCCTCGCGGTGGGTGGCGCCGTCCCAGAGCTCGAGCACCGCGGCCTCTAGTGTGTCGAGGTTGACGATGGGATGGCTTCTGGTCAGCGCGCGAGTCACCTTGCGAACCTCGGGCACCCGGACGCCGAGGAAGGGCATGGCCGACTTCATGTAGGCCTGCATTCCCGGCGCACGGGTGGGATCTGCCGCCTCGCGCAACGCGGTGCGAATTGACGAGGCGAGTTGGTCCATCGGTCAGCGGCTGGTGGAGCGCCGGTATTGCGCGTTGGCCAGCGGAACGAAGATCAGCAGTACGGCGGCGGCCCAGATCAACGTATAGAGCTCTGGATGAACAAGTGGCCAGGCCGTGGGATCTGGAGCATTGGGGTTTGGATCACCGTTGCCAAACAGATTGCGAGCCGCCTGTGTCACCGCTGAGACGGGATTCCACTCCGCGAAGGCCTTGAGAGGTCCCGGCAAGGTGTCGAGCGGTACGAATGTGTTGGCGATGAACGTCAGCGGGAAGATGATGACGAACGATGCGTTGTTGACCACCTCCGGGCTCGGCACCAGCAGGCCGACCCACGCCATGACCCAGGAGATCGCGTAGGCAAAGATCAACAGCAGGATGAATCCCCAGGCCGCCTCGAAGAATGAGGTGCGGATCCGCCAGCCGACCAGAAGGCCAGTCAGGCTCATCACGACCAGCACGATGATGTTGTTGACAACGTCGGAGAGCGTGCGCCCGGTGAGCACTGCTGACGGGGACATCGGCAACGATCGGAATCGGTCGATGATGCCTTTTTGGACGTCGTCGGCAAGCCCGGCGCCGGTGATCGTGGCACCGAAGATGACGGTTTGGGCGAAGATGCCGGCGATCAGGAACTCGCGATAACCGCTGCCGCCTCCTTGTTGGTCGATCGCGCCGCCGAACACGTATGCGAACAGCAGCACGAACATGATGGGCGAAAGTGTCGTGAAGACAAGTAGGTCCGGAACTCGCTTGATCTTGATCAGGTTGCGCTTGGCGACGATCGTTGCGTCGCCGAGTACGTCGAGCGCGCTCATGCCTTCACTTCCTTGTCGGTCGTTGCTTCTTCGGCGATCGCGTGACCCGTCAGGGTCAGGAACACGTCATCCAGGGTTGGGCGGCGCAGGCCGGCGTCGTCCACGGCGATGCCCTCGTCGTCGAGCTGCTTGAGGGTTTCTCGCAATACGGCAACGCCACCGGACACAGGCATCAGCAGGCTCTTTTGGTGCTCGGAGAGCACGGGGGCGGAGACTCCGAGCGGGCTGAGCAGCTTGGCAGTGCGGTCGAGATCAGCGCCATCGGTGACGGTGACCTCGACGCGCTCGCCACCGACCTGGGCCTTGAGCTGGTCGGCGGTTCCTTGCGCGATGATCTTGCCGTGGTCGATGACCACGATGTCATCAGCCAGCAGGTCTGCCTCTTCGAGGTATTGCGTGGTGAGCAGCAGCGTCGTGCCGCCGGACACGAGTCCTTGCAGAACGGCCCACATCTCGGTGCGACTGCGGGGGTCGAGGCCGGTCGTCGGCTCGTCGAGGAAGAGCACCGGGGGAGCGGCAACAAGTGCGCCAGCGAGGTCGAGGCGCCGGCGCATACCGCCCGAATAGGTCTTGGCGGGTCGGTCGGCCGCGTCGTCGAGATTGAACTGCGCGAGCAATTCGCGCGCCCTCTGACGGCTCTTGTTGCGGCCGAGGTGGTAGAGCCGGCCGATCATGTCGAGGTTCTCAAAACCGGTGAGGTATTCGTCGACCGCGGCATACTGACCCGACAAACCAAGGTTGCGGCGCACCTCCCGTGGATTCTTGAGCACGTCGATGCCGGCGACCTCGGCCGTGCCGGCGTCGGGTTGGAGCAACGTTGTGAGGATGCGCACGATGGTCGTCTTGCCGGCGCCGTTGGGGCCCAGTAGGCCCAGCACCGAACCGGTCGGTACGGAGAGGTCGACGCCGTCCAGCGCCGTCACGTCCCCATACTTCTTGACCAGACCGCGAGCCTGGATCGCAGGTTGTTGAGTCATGGCTCGGAGCCTATCCAGCACCGCAGACGAAATGCAGTCGTCAAAAGTCAAAAGAACTAATTGAAAGTTTGACTATTGTTCGGTATGTTGGAGGTAACGAGACCAAGGAGCACCGATGCCCGCTGTGACAGTTGCCGACTGGACCTTATTGCCACGCGTGATCGCTGCGCCGACCCAAGATGAAGACCGTTCACCCATCAGCGTGACGACCGCTCCGCGTGGCTTTGAGGGCGAGGGTTTCCCGGTCCATCGCGCATTCGCGGGCGTTGATCCGACACTTCTCGACCCCTTCATCCACATGGATCAGATGGGCGAGGTCGAGTACGCACCCGGTGAGCCCAAGGGCACGCCGTGGCATCCGCACCGTGGCTTCGAGACCGTTACCTACATGATCGACGGTGTCATGGACCACCAGGACACGCACGGTGGCGGCGGGTCCATCACCGACGGGGACACCCAGTGGATGACCGCCGGCAGCGGGCTGTTGCACATCGAGACGCCTCCGGAGTGGCTCGTCGTCAAGGGCGGTCTGTTCCATGGACTGCAGCTCTGGGTCAACCTGCCCAAGGCCGACAAGTGGCTGCCGCCGCACTACCAGGACATCGGCCGAGACGACGTCGGTCTTGCCTCCACACCCGACGCCGGCGCGTTGATCCGCGTCATCGCCGGCGAGGTCAACTCCGTCAAGGGTCCAGGCAGCACGCACACGCCGATGACGATGGTGCATGCCACCGTCTTGCCGGGAGCTGAGATGACGGTGCCGTGGCGTACCGACTTCAACGCCCTCGTCTATGTGCTTGGTGGGAGCGGGTACGTCGGTCGCGGTCGCCGACCCGTCTCGTCGGGCCAGCTGGCTGTGCTGGGCCACGGCGAGACCATCACGGTTGGTGCCGATCAGCACCAGGATTCACGCCACCCCGCGCTCGAAGTCGTGTTGCTCGGCGGATTGCCGATCCGTGAACCGGTCGCGTGGGCGGGTCCGTTCGTCATGAACACCAAGGCCGAGGTCATGCAGGCGTTCGAGGACTTCCAGAAGGGCAAGCTCGGCACGATCCCGACAGTCCCGCACGCCGACGTCCACGGCGAGATCCTCTGACCTCTCGCTAGGCTCGCCGCATGGCGGAGAGCAAGCAGTATGTCGGCGCGATCGATCAAGGGACGACCAGCACACGCTTCATGATCTTTGACCACGACGGTCACGAGGTCGCCAAGCATCAGCTTGAGCATGAGCAGATCCTGCCGCAGGCCGGTTGGGTCGAGCACGATGCGAGCGAGATCTGGGAGTGCACGCAAGAGGTCATCACCGCCGCCATGGACAAGGCTGGGATCACAGCTGAGAATCTCGCGGCAGTCGGTGTGACCAACCAGCGCGAGACGACTGTCGTCTGGGACAGGCGCACGGGTGAGCCCTACTACAACGCGATCGTCTGGCAGGACACTCGGACTGACAGGATCGCATCGGCACTGGATGCCAGCGGGAAGGGCGACCTGATCCGGGCCAAGGCAGGGCTCCCGCCAGCGCCGTACTTCTCAGGCGGCAAGATCCAGTGGATTCTCGAGAACGTCGACGGCGTACGCGCCGATGCTGACGCAGGTCATGCGATTTTCAGCAACACCGACGGTTGGCTGCTCTGGTGGCTCACCGGCGGTCCAGCAGGTGGTGAGCACATCACCGACGTCACCAACGCGAGTCGCACGATGCTGATGAACCTTGAGACCCTCGACTGGGACGACGAGCTTCTCGCGCTGTTCGACATCCCGCGGTCGATGCTGCCGCAGGTCAAGTCGTCATCGGAGGTCTATGGACACACCCTCGCCGATGGCCCGTTTGGCGGCGAAGTCCCGCTCGCGGGCGATCTCGGTGATCAGCATGCCGCCCTCGTCGGCCAGGTCTGCTTCAAGCCCGGCGAGCTCAAGAACACCTACGGCACCGGCAACTTCCTGGTGCTCAACACGGGAACCGAGATCGTGAAGTCCACGCACGGGCTGATCACCACCGTCGGCTACAAGTTCGGTGACGCCCCTGCCGTGTATGCACTGGAAGGGTCCATCGCCGTCACCGGTTCGGCGATCCAGTGGTTGCGTGACCAGCTTGGCATCATCAAGGCTGCTGCTGATTCCGAGGGGCTTGCGGCGAGCGTCGATGACAACGGCGGCGTCTATTTCGTCCCCGCATTCTCGGGCCTGTTCGCCCCCTATTGGCGCTCCGATGCGCGGGGTGTGATCGTGGGCCTGTCACGGTTCAACACCGTCGCCCACATTGCCCGGGCGGCGCTCGAGGCAATCTGCTACCAGAGCCGAGACGTCGTTGACGCGATGGTGGCCGATGCAGACCTCGACCTGCAGACTCTGCGCGTCGACGGTGGAGTCACCATGAATGAGCTCTGCATGCAGATCCAGGCAGATGTTCTCGGCGTCGCCGTGAGCCGACCCGTCGTCGCGGAGACCACGGCGCTCGGCGCAGCATACGCAGCGGGCCTTGCTGTCGGCTTCTGGGCCAACACCGATGAGCTCGTCGCCAACTGGAGCGAGTCGAAGCGCTGGGAGCCAGACTCGACGCAGGAGCAGCGCGACGGCGGACACGCCCAATGGAAGAAGGCTGTGGACCGCACTCTCAATTGGGTCGACACCAGTGGCTGATTCGTCGACCTGATTGACTGACGCCATGCGTTCCGTTGCACTGTCTCCCGCCAATCGCCAAGCCGCGCTCGACGCCATGGCCGCTGAACCGCTCGACATCTTGGTCATCGGTGCGGGTGTGGTCGGCGGTGGTGCCGCGCTCGACGCTGCAACCCGTGGCCTCTCCGTCGGACTTGTTGACGCCCGTGACTTCGCATCGGGGACTTCGAGCCGTTCCAGCAAGCTGATCCACGGCGGCTTGCGCTATCTCGAGATGCTCGACTTCAGGCTTGTCGCCGAAGCGCTCGGTGAGCGCAGCCTGCTCCTTGACAAGCTCGCCCCGCACCTCGTACACCCCGTGCCATTCCTCTATCCGCTGACGCGTCGCATCTGGGAGCGCGTGTACGCAGGCTCGGGTGTCGCGCTCTATGACTCCATGGCGCTGCTGTCCGGCCGGTCGCGCGGCGTCCCGCACCACCGCCACATGACGCGTCGAGGCGCGCTGAGGATGATGCCGGCCCTCAGGAAAGATGCCTTGATCGGTGCCCTGCACTACTACGACGGGCAGGTCGACGACGCGCGCCACACGATGTTCTTGTCACGCACCGCAGCCGCATACGGCGCACACGTCGCCAGCCGCACCCGCGTCATCGGACTGCTGCGTGAGGGTGATCGGGTCACCGGCGCCAAGGTCAAGGACCTGGAGTCCGGCAAGGAGTTCGACGTGCTTGCAAAGGAGGTCGTCAACGCCACCGGGGTGTGGACCGACGAGACGCAGTCGTTCGCCGGTGAGCGCGGGCAGTTCCACGTGCGCGCCAGCAAAGGCATTCACATCGTCATTCCGCGCGACCGCATACGTGGCGAGTCCGGACTGATCCTGCGTACCGAGAAGTCCGTGCTCTTCGTGATCCCGTGGGGACGCCATTGGATCATCGGCACCACCGACACCGACTGGTCACTGTCGAAGGACCACCCGGCGGCGAGCCGCAGCGACATCGACTACCTCCTCAAGCACGTCAACAAGGTGCTCGTGACGCCTCTCACACATGAGGACATTGTTGGCGTGTATGCCGGCCTACGGCCGCTGCTTGCTGGCGAGGACGAAGCCACCAGCAAGTTGTCGCGCGAACATGCGGTCGGAACCAGTGTCAAGGGCCTCGTCGTGATTGCGGGAGGCAAATACACGACCTACCGGATCATGGCCAAGGACGCGATCGATGCCGCCGTGCACGGCATGGCCAGCAATCTCGATCGCATCACACCGCCGTGTTGCACCGAGGACGTACCCCTGCTCGGCGCGGACGGTTTTGAGGCCGTGTGGAACCAACGCCAGATGCTTGCCGCATCTAACGGGCTCGGCGTTGGCCGCATCGAGCACTTGCTGCACCGTTACGGCTCGCTGATCAGTGAGGTGCTCGAGCTGATTGCTGGCCGGCCCGACCTCGGCAAACCCCTGACCGGCGCCGACGACTACCTGCGGGCCGAGATCGTCTATGCCGCAAGCCATGAAGGTGCCCGCCACCTCGACGATGCCATCGCTCGCCGTACGCGCATCTCGATAGAGACATTTGACCGCGGTACCGAAGTTGCCGACGAGGTCGCCGAACTCATGGGTGACGTGCTCGGTTGGAGCAAGGCGCAGCGCGCGAATGAGGTCAATCACTACCTCAAGCGCGTAGAGGCCGAGCTCGAGAGCCAGACCATGCCCGACGACGAGACCGCCGACGCCGCTCGCATGGGCGCCGAAGACGTCGTGCCCATCTCGACGACTCGTGCGAAAGCGGCCGGCTGATGGCCAAGGAGGTGGTGGCCGACTACGACGTACGCTCGCCTGCCTCACGCACGCTTCTCACGGTCATCGGCACTCTGCTGGCCGTGGCCCTGCTTGTCGGAGCAGTTCTCGGAGTATCGATCCTGCTGAAGGACACCAAGGTGTCGACCAGCATCATCGAGCTTGGCGACTCCGCCCAGGTCGTCGTCAATGCGACGACTGCCGACATCAAGGTCATCGAGGGAGCCGATGATGTCGTCAAGGTGACATCCCGCGTCACGAGCGGACTGCGAAAGACGGACTTCCTGATCGGCCGCAAGGGCGACGAGATCAAGGTCATCTCCGGCTGCACGAGCTGGCTCTCCCCTGGCTGCGGTGTGTCCCTGACAGTCTCTGTGCCCAAGGGCATCCCGGTCGTCATCAACACCACATCAGGTGACGTGGCCGCCAATGGTCTGGAACAGGGCGTCCTCACTGTCGCCACTGCGAGCGGTGACATAAAAGTCGGCGGACTGACGGTCGATGAGTTCTCCGCCGAGTCGAGCTCGGGCGACGTCAAGGCGTCGTTCGCCAAACAGCCTTTCGCGTTCAAGGCGCTCACGAAGTCTGGTGACATCTCGGCATCGATCCCCCCTGGCGACCGTGCGTACGCCGTCACCGCCGAGTCGAAGTCCGGTGACGTGAACTCAACGATCGAGTCGGACGAGGATGGAGCGGGATTCGTCCGCGCCACGACCAGCAGCGGCGACATCGACCTGCATACCGGCTAGAACTAGAAAGCAAGATGGTCCAAGATCACGAGGATCTTGGACCATCCGAAATGGGGGTGGACGACGGGACTTGAACCCGCGGCCACCGGCACCACAAGCCGGTGCTCTA
>CAZWZC010000037.1:0-23222 GCA_964638755.1 uncultured Aeromicrobium sp.
GACGGACCGGCTGCTCATGGTTGTCATCTTGCCATTGGCACTCTGAACCGCCCGGAGTCAGTTCGACGGCGACCGTACCAACCACGTACACTTGACCCACCGGTGAATCTTCACTCTAGATCGTCATGCCCTCACCAGGTTTGGCCCGGGAGTGAAATTGGCCTAGGGCACTAGCTCAATTGGTAGAGCTCCGGTCTCCAAAACCGAAGGTTGGGGGTTCAAGTCCCTCGTGCCCTGCTAGAGATGACAACGACGAACGACGAAGGAGAACGGCGTGAGTGAACGTCATGACGTGACTGGCAACAAGCCCGGTCGCACGTCGCCGACCACGTTCTACCGGCAGGTCATTGCTGAGCTCAAGAAGGTTGTGTGGCCGACCCGTCCGCAGGTCGTCAACTACTTCTGGGTCGTGCTTGTGTTCGTGCTCATCATGATGGCCATCGTGGCGGGACTCGACTACGGGTTCGGCAAGGCCATGTTCTGGATTTTCGCGTAAGACATCAAAGGATCATTTGTGACTCAAGGCATCGACCCGCAGACCAGCCCTGAGACCGACGAGGTCTCTCGGGCGGACTCAGCGAACCCGGACACCGACACGGTTGCGCCTGACGCACCCGTCGAGGAGGTGGCCGAGGACGCAGCACCCGTCGACGAGACTCCAGTCGACGAGACTCCGGTCGAGCCCACGGACATCAGCGATGGCGCAGGGGAACCGGCCGCTGAGGCCGACGACACAATCGCCGAGCCGGTCGCTGATGCGCTCGCTGAGTTCCGCGAGCGCCTGCACAGTCAGATCGGCGACTGGTACGTCGTGCACACGTACTCCGGCATGGAGAAGCGGGTGAAGACCAACCTCGAGAACCGCACCACGTCACTCAATGCAGAAGACTTCATCTTCGAGGTCGTCGTACCGACCGAAGAGGTTGCCGAGATCAAGAACGGTCAGCGCAAGCTCGTCAAGCGCACCGTCCTACCCGGTTACGTCCTGGTTCGTATGGACCTCACCGACGAGTCGTGGGGCGTCGTTCGCCACACTCCGTCCGTCACCGGGTTCGTGGGCAACTCCCACCAGCCGGTTCCCCTCAGTCTTGCCGAGGTCGAGAGCATGCTCGCCCCGGCAGTGGAGGCCGAGGTTGCCACGGCAACCGACACCCCCGAAAAGCAGCAGGCCAAGGCCTCCAAGGTCGAGTTCACCGACTTCATCGTCGGCGACTCGGTCATGGTCGTCGATGGACCGTTCGCAACGCTGCACGCGACCATCACCGAGATCAACATCGACGCACAGCGGGTCAAGGCCCTGGTCGAGATCTTCGGTCGCGAAACACCAGTTGAGCTGAGCTTCACCCAGATACAGAAGGTCTGACGACGCAGTTGTCAGAGGTCGAGTGCCGCCGAGGAACGAGGCGGTGTACCGAGACCCACCGAGCTTGATCGAACACCGCACCACCTAAACCAAAAGGACCGAAGAAATGCCTCCCAAGAAAAAAGTTGCAGCCATCGTCAAGGTGCAGCTGCAGGCCGGTATGGCCAACCCGGCGCCGCCCGTCGGCACCGCGCTCGGCCCCCACGGCGTCAACATCATGGAGTTCTGCAAGGCCTACAACTCGGCCACCGAAGCCATGCGTGGCAACGTCGTCCCGGTCGAGATCACGATCTACGAAGACCGCAGCTTCACGTTCATCACCAAGACGCCGCCGGCGGCCGAACTGATCAAGAAGGCTGCCGGTCTGCAGAAGGGTTCAGGCGTCCCACACAAGGAGAAGGTCGGCAAGATCTCCAAGGACCAGATCCGCGAGATTGCGACGACCAAGATGCCTGACCTGAACGCGACCGACATCGATGCCGCCATGAAGATCGTCGAGGGCACAGCGCGCTCGATGGGCGTCACGACGGACTAGCAACACCGAACACCCAAACCCAGACCAATCACTTTTCAAGAGAACGTGTGGCAGGGCCGGCTGGGCCCGTTCAGACCACGACTGGTCAACACAGGAAGAAGAACCAGAAGATGACACAGCACTCCAAGGCATACCGCGCGGTAGCCGACAAGATTGACAAGGACAACCTCTACACACCTCTCCAGGCCACCACCCTGGCCAAGGAGTCGGGTAGCAAGAAGTACGACTCGACCGTGGACGTCTCGATGCGTCTTGGCGTCGATCCCCGCAAGGCTGATCAGATGGTGCGCGGCACCGTCAACCTTCCCCACGGCACCGGCAAGACCTCCAGGGTCCTGGTCTTCGCCACTGGCGCGAACGCCGACGCCGCACGTGAGGCCGGAGCCGATCACGTCGGTGCCGACGAGCTGGTCGACAAGGTCAACGAGGGATGGCTCGACTTCGACGCCGTTGTCGCGACGCCGGACATGATGGGCAAGGTCGGTCGACTTGGCCGCGTGCTCGGTCCGCGTAACCTGATGCCCAACCCCAAGACCGGGACCGTCACGACTGACGTTGCCAAGGCAGTGGGCGACATCAAGGGCGGCAAGATTGAGTTCCGCGTCGATCGTCATGCCAACCTGCAGTTCGTCATCGGTAAGGCGTCATTCAGCGCCGAGCAGCTCGCCGAGAACTACGGTGCAGCACTCGACGAGGTCCTGCGTCTCAAGCCGGCCAGCTCCAAGGGTCGCTACGTCAAGAAGATCACCGTCTCGACGACCAATGGCCCCGGTGTGCCGGTGGACCCGAGCCGTACCAAGAACTACTTGGCCGACGACGAGGTCTGAGCCTCACAGCGGTCCGCAAGTGGCCTGCGCCGACCGCGATGGTCGGTGCAGGCCACTGCGTGTTAGGCGAGTGCGTCAGACGAGCGCGGGCGAGCGGGTCCGGCGTCGGGCGGCGATTGTGTGACCGATCGCGACAAGTCCGAAGCCGGCCGCAAAGATCGCCGCGCAGACGACCCCGTAGCCGATTGGCAGGGTGTCCGGATCCTTGGGAAATGCGGAGTGGTCGCCGCCCACCCACATACGGGTGAGATAGACGCCCTGGAAGACGAACGCCCAGAGGTAGGCGATGGCGTACGCCGTGTTGGCCGCCAAGTGCGAGCGGAGGTAGAAGCCAAGCGGGAATGCGCTCAAGATCGTGACGATGAGAATCATCTCTGCACCTCAGGCCTGAACCGTGGCGGGTCGCCGCGATGTGGAGAACATCAGGACGACGGTCGCAACGGTGTACACGACGCCCAACGCAACGAATGCCTTCACGCCGGCTGGTACGTCAACGAAGAATGCCGGCAACGAGGTCAGGGTGATCACGATGACGCTGGCAGCTGTCAGTCGGGCCGCCGGCCTGCTGCGCTTGCGCCACGCCATGACTCCGCCGATGACGGCCACGACGGCCAGCACCGAGGAGACGATCATGACCGCGAGTGGCGGACCTTCTTCACCGTCGCCTGCTGAGAACAGGAAGCTGGGGATGTTGGTGACGCCGTAGAAGATGGCAAGTCCGAGGCCGACCTTGTTCCTGGTGGACCATGTGGTGTTGGTGGTGTCCATGATGACTCCTTCGATGGGTGGTGAGACCACATTCGTCGGCGCCCGCGGTCACCACATCGGACTGCTGACCCTCATTGTCCGGGAGATTTCCCGGTAGGTATAGGTGTCAGATCCCGGGTCACCAGGGCTCCAAGGCATGACAATCGAGAGATGGATCCCATCCGCGTGCTGCTCGCAGACGACCACCCGGTGGTGAGGAGCGGGCTTCGCGCGCTGTTGGACTCGCTGACTGGCTACGAGGTCGTGGCTGAAGCCATCGACGGGGAGAGCGCCGTCCGAGAGGCCCAGCTGACCCGGCCGGATGTCGTGTTGATGGACATCCGTATGCCGGGGATCGACGGCATCGAGGCCACCCGCCGCGTATGCGCCGCCGTGCCTGACACCGCGATCCTCGTACTCACGATGTTCGATGACGACGACACGGTTTTCGCGGCGATGCGAGCTGGCGCTCAGGGGTATCTGCTCAAGGGCGCAGAGCAGGACGAGATCGATCGAGGAATCCGCGCGGTCGTCGCGGGAGAGGCGATCTTCAGCCCGGGCGTCGCGCAACGGGTGCTCGGTTTCTTCGCTGCGTCGCCCGTCGGGGCCGACCCGTTCCCAGAGCTCACCGTCCGCGAGCGGGAGGTCCTGGACCTCGTCGCTGCCGGTCACCGCAACCAGGCCATCGCTGAGGCGCTGAACCTGTCGCCGAAGACGGTCGCGAACCACATTTCCGCGATCTTCGTGAAGCTGGCGGTCGCTGACCGTTCCGAGGCGATAGTGCGGGCCCGCAAGGGCGGACTTGGTGGGCCGTGAGCATCCTCCTGGTGGCTGCCGCCCTCTTCGGTATGTCTGCCGCAGTCTCGGGTTGGTTCATCGTGCAGGGGTCCAACGGACGCCTCTCGGGCGCGCTTATGATGCTCGGCGGAGCCTTGGCACTGGCCGGATGCGCTGCCGCCGAGCTGGACCTCGACGGGACTGCTGCAGGGCTCTTCCGTTCTGCAGGGTGCTTCGCCATCCCGGCCGCTCTGGCGGTCTATCCGCGGCTGCGTTCGAATGATCCACTGAGCTTCGTGGTGGCGGTGGTTGTCCTGGCGGCTGGCGCGTTGTGCGTGGTGTGGCCGGATGCTGTCGAAGCGATGGGTTTCGTGATTGTGAGCGCCCTGCTCGTGGGGGTCTGGTGGGGACTTGAACGCGGTGACGAGCGCGAGCGTCGAGCGCTGACGTGGTCCTCGCTCGTCTGGATCGGGGGTGGACTGCTGACCACCTTTGTGGGCTTCGTGTGGGAGTCCGTCAGTCACAATGACACGTTCGACATCTCGGCCATGGCCGTTCTGGCCGCCATCATCGGACCTCCCGCGATGGTGATCGGTGTTCTACGCCCAGAGCTCGTCGATGTACGTGGACTTGTTACGCGCGCGGTCGTGGCCGGCACCGTCCTGACCACATTTCTTGCCGTTGCGATTGGGCTCAGTTCCGTCGTTGAGGACTTGCGCGGGCGTCCACTCGGCACAGCTCCGGTGGCAGTTCTGTGCGCACTGCTGGCATTCGGGGTGCGGCCGTTGGAGGTCATGCTGCGCGGGGTGGTGGACCAGCTTCTGTTCGGCGATCGGCCAGACGCCCTCACGGCCGCCACGAATCTCGCTGACCGGATTGGTGACGACCCCGTTCTCGCGCTCGACGCGATCCGTGAAGCGCTGGTTCTTCCGTACGCCAGCCTGCAGGTGGAGAACGAGTTGCTGGCAAATTCAGGGTCGGAGGTCACCCATACCCGCGTCCTGCCGCTTCGGTTGGGCGGCGACGTCCTCGGCGAGATGACAGTCGGACTGCGTCCGGGGGATCTCGGTCTGTCTCCGGCCGACGAGGATGTGCTTCGTATCGTGGCTCCGCTATTGGCCCAGACGCTTCGGGCGCGTGCCCTTGCGCGTGACCTGAAGGAATCGCGCGGGGCAGCGATCATCGCGATCGAGGAGGAACGGCTTCGACTGAGGCGCGATCTCCACGACGGGCTCGGTCCGACGCTCACCGGGGTCGCTTTCTCGGCCGACGCCGCACGCAACCAGATTCAGAGCGCTCCAGACCGGGCCGATGCACTGCTGGTGAGCCTGCGCGCCGACACGGCTGGCGCGATAGCAGAGATCCGGCGGCTCGTCGAAGGTCTGCGTCCACCTGCGCTCGATGAGCTCGGGCTCGTCGGTGCGGTCCGCCAATATGCGTCCGGCCTGCACACTGACGGCGGGGCGCTGCTTGCAACGACCGTGAAGGCTCCGGACGCCTTGACGAACCTGACGGCTGCCGTGGAGGTCGCCGCCTATCGCATCGTCGTCGAGGCGCTGACCAATGTCGCGCGTCATGCGATGGCAACTCGGGTGCGCGTGGACATCGCGGCCGAGGACGATGAGCTCCTTCTTTTCATAACCGATGATGGCGGCTCAAAGGCCTCGTGGATCCCCGGGGTGGGAATCTCGTCCATGCGGGAACGCGCCGAACAGGTCGGTGGGACCCTGACGGCAGCTCCAGTGGGACAAGGTGGCCGCGTCGAGGCGCGTCTACCACTCGGAATCTGAGCTTTGGCGCCTTCGGCGCGGGGCGCTCCAATTCGTTGGCGCGCCTCAACGCTCGGCCGCGGGCGGCCTCGGTCTCGGCTTTGGGGAGTGATCTCACGTGGTTTCGACGTTCCTGGCGCCTTCGGCGCGGGACGCTCAACCCGCCTCGACGCTCGGCCGCGGGCGGCCTCGGTCTCGGCGATTTGGTGGGGCGTGGAGACGTGCCCTATCCTTTGACTACCGAAGACCGCAGGTTGGCAGTTCTCACGAGCTGCTCGAAGTGCCCGAACGGGTGGCCCGCGCAGGTTGCGAATCGCAGATAGTTCAGCGTCCCGTGCCTTGCGCCGGGACGTTTTTTCGTGTCGGTTCCATGCCAGTCATGGGGTCGCAGTCCTCGTACGACCACTGGTGTTGGAAGGAGACACATGGCAAACCCGGAGAAAACAGCCGCCGTAGCCGAACTCGCGACAAGCTTTCGTGAGTCGAACGGTGCCGTTCTGACCGACTACCGCGGTCTCACCGTGAAGCAGCTGCAGGAACTGCGGCGCACACTCGGTGACAACGTGAGCTATGCCGTCGCCAAGAACACGCTGACCAAGATTGCCGCCAAGGACGCGGGAGTGGACCTCGACACGAGTCTGCTCACCGGCCCCACGGCGATCGCCTTCATCACCGGTGACCCGGTGCTGGCGGCCAAGGGTCTGCGCGACTTCGCGAAGGAAAACAAACCCCTCATCATCAAGGGTGGCTTCCTCGACGGGAAGTCCATCACTGCTGCTGAGATCAACAAGCTGGCCGACCTCGAGTCGCGCGAGGTTCTCCTCGCCAAGCTCGCAGGTGGCATGAAGGCCAGCCTGTCGAACGCCGCATCGCTGTTCAACGCCCCACTGTCGCAGGCCGCCCGAGTTCTTGGCGCCCTGCAGGCGAAGGCTGCCAGCGATCCGTCGATCCTGGCTGCAGGCCCCGCGCCTGCCGCCCCCGCTGCCGACGCCCCCGTGGCCGAGGCTGTATCTGCCGAAGAAATACCTGCCGAAGACGCCCCCGCGGCCACCGAGGCACCCCAAGCCGAGGCACCCGCTGAGGCCGCAGTCGAGGCGTCTGACGATGCCTCCGTACAAATTTCTGCGTCTGCCGACGCGGGAACCGAGGGCTGAAAGCCCGATTCACATCGGGACCCCCTCGGGGTCTCCAACGAAAGGACGCCACCATGGCGAAGCTCAGCACCGGCGACCTGCTGGATGCATTCAAGGAAATGACCCTCATCGAGCTCTCTGAGTTCGTGAAGGAATTCGAGGACACCTTCGACGTCACTGCGGCCGCTCCGGCTGCCGCTGCTGCTGCACCGGCTGCTGCCGGCGCTGCTGCAGGTGGCGAGGCTGCTGCCGACCAGGATGAGTTCGACGTCATCCTCGAGGCTGCTGGCGACAAGAAGATCCAGGTCATCAAGGAAGTTCGTACGATCACCGGTCTCGGTCTCAAGGAGGCCAAGGACCTCGTCGAGGCTGCCCCCAAGCCCGTTCTCGAGAAGGCCAACAAGGAAGCTGCCGACAAGGCCAAGGAGGCCCTCGAGGCCGCCGGCGCCAGCGTCACTGTCAAGTGACCTTCAGCTGAACCAAAACCAAAGGACGCCCCCTCTTCGGAGGGGGCGTCTTTTTGCGGTTCAAAAGCCGAGGTGCACTCCGGGTGTCGCCTCTTGTGACTCTGAGTTACCTTTGGCAGGCTGCCGGGCTACCGGGCGGTAACGAGTAGTTCACCTGCGCTGGTCCATTCGTAACCTTGGGTGCAATTTCTCGTTAGGCAGTGTGTCTGAGATCACCGATCTAAGATGAACCAGTTCTCGCCGGAACAACCCGGCGAACCACGCGTACGAGGAGGGCCGTCCGTGGGCGTTGAAGTCGTCGTCGAAGGCTTGACCAAGAAGTTTGGCAGCCAGACCATCTGGGCGGATGTCTCATTGACCCTTCCGGCGGGTGAGATCTCCGTCATGCTCGGCCCGTCCGGCACCGGCAAGTCGGTGTTCCTCAAGACGCTGATCGGTCTGCTCAAGCCCAACGCGGGTCACGTCTTCATCGAGGGCACCGATATCGCCAATTGCTCGGAGAAGGATCTCTACGAGATCCGCAAGCTCTTCGGCGTGCTGTTCCAGGACGGCGCCATGTTCGGCTCGATGGACCTTTACGACAACGTTGCCTTTCCGCTGCGTGAGCACACCCGCAAGTCGGAGTCCGAGATCCGCACGATCGTCATGGACAAGATGGAGCTGACCGGTCTGGTCGGCGCCGAGAACAAGCTTCCCGGCGAGATCTCCGGCGGTATGCGCAAGCGTGCCGGCCTCGCGCGTGCACTTGTGCTTGATCCCGAGATCCTGCTGATCGACGAGCCTGACTCAGGACTCGACCCGGTTCGTACGTCCTACATCAACCAGCTCTTCATCGACCTGAACGCGCAGATCGACGCGACGTTCCTGATCGTGACCCACGACGTCAACACCGCTCGTACGGTGCCCGACAACATCGGCCTGCTCTACCACCGCCACCTGGCAATGTTCGGTCCGCGCGAGATGCTGCTGACCTCAGACGAGCCGGTTGTGGCCCAGTTCCTCAACGCGCAGACGGTTGGTCCGATCGGCATGTCTGAGGAGAAGGACGCCGACGAGCTGGCTTCAGAGAAGGGCATAGAAATGCCCCCGCTCCCGCCTGTGCCGCTTCAGCTCGAGCCGTCGGATGGCCGTCCTCGCCGCGCGCAGCGTGAGGCTGGAGCCTGGTGCCGTGAGAACGGCGTCACCGCACCCGCAGGCTCCTTCGGCAAGAAGGTGCCGTTGGCTGCCGGCGGTGCTGCATGACACAGATCCAGTGTTCGAACCAGCGGCAGGGGTAGCGGTGTGAGTTCTGCTGTCGTTGCTGGGCCCGCGCGAGTTGCTGGCAACCTCTTCGCGTTCGCGCTGGATGTTGTCGTGGCGCTGTTTCGGCGACCGTTCCAGCTGAAGGAGTTCCTCCTCCAGGCTTGGTTCATCGTCAAGGTCACGATTGTGCCGACGGCCTTCGTCTCGATCCCGTTCGGCGCCGTCATTGCCCTGCAGGTCGGCGGCCTGATCAAGCAGTTCGGCGCCCAGTCTTTCACTGGCTCCGCGGCGGTTCTCGCTGTCGTGCGTGAGGCCGGTCCGATCGCGACGGCGTTGCTCATCGCGGGCGCGGCCGGTTCGGCGATCGCGGCCGACTTCGGCGCTCGCCGCATCCGCGAAGAGCTCGACGCGATGATGGTGCTCGGCATCGATCCGATCCAACGCCTCGTCGTACCCCGTGTCCTTGCCGTCATGCTCGTGGCGGTCTTCCTCAATGGTCTGGTCACGGTGGTCGGCGTTGCCGGCGGATATGTCTTCAATGTCGTGCTGCAGGACGGCACCCCCGGCGCCTATCTGGCGTCGTTCACCGCGCTTGCACAGCTGCCTGACATGTATCAAGGCATGGTCAAGGCCGTCATCTTCGGATTCATCGCGGCGATCGTGGCTTCCTACAAGGGCATGAACGCCAAGGGCGGCCCGAAGGGTGTCGGGGATGCGGTCAACGAGGCAGTCGTCATCACGTTCACCTTGCTCTTCATCGTCAACTTCTTCATCTCGGCGATCTACATCCAACTCGTCCCGCCCAAGGGGATGTGACGATGTCTGACAAGACAGCTCTGTCCGCAGTCGCGGCCGTGCCCGGCAAGATTGGCGCGTCAATCGACGGTCTTGGTCAGCAGATGCTCTTCTACCTGCGCGTCATCAAGTCGGTGCCTCGTACGATCGCCAACTACGGCAAGGAGATCGTCCGTCTCCTGGCCGAGGTTGCCCTCGGTTCTGGCTCGCTCGCGGTCATCGGCGGAACGGTCGGCGTCATCACCGCGATGTGCTTCTTCACCGGCACCGAGGTCGGTATCCAAGGCTATGCGGCCCTCGACCAGCTTGGCACTGCAGCGCTGACCGGATTCGTCTCCGCCTACTTCAACACCCGCGAGATTGCGCCCATCGTCGCCGGCATCGCGCTGGCGGCGACGGTTGGCTGTGGCTTCACCGCCCAGCTCGGCGCCATGCGGATCAGCGAAGAGGTCGACGCGCTCGAAGTCATGGCGATCCCGTCGCTGCCGTTTCTCGTCACGACCCGGGTGATCGCCGGTCTCATCGCCGTCGTGCCGCTCTACATCGTCGGGCTGCTGTCGTCTTACTTCGCAACCAGATTGACGATCACCAAGATCAACGGGCAGAGCGCAGGCACCTACGACCACTACTTCACGACATTTCTGCCGCCAGGCGATGTGCTGTGGTCATTTGCCAAGGTGCTGATCTTCGCGATCGTCGTCATCATGATCCACTGCTACTACGGCTATTACGCGAGCGGCGGACCGGCCGGCGTGGGCGTTGCCGTTGGCCTCGCTGTCCGCACGTCGATCGTCGCGATCAACGTCGTCGACCTGCTCGCCTCCATGGCGATCTGGGGCACGAACGTGACCGTCAGATTGGCGGGCTGACCCATGGCACGTACTCCTGTCCTCGAACGCGGCCTGTCTCTGAAGGTGCTCGGCGCTGCCTTCATCGCTCTGCTGCTGTTCGTCCTGTGGGTCACGTACGCGTTCTTCACCAAGGCCTTCGTCGACTATGACGCCGTGACGCTCAAGACCGACACGACCGGCGTCAACCTTCCGCAGAACGCCGACATCAAGCTGCGTGGCGTCATCGTCGGTGAGGTCCGCAAGGTCGAGCCCGACGGCTCCAACGTCAAGCTGTTGCTGGCGATGAACCCCAAGCTGATCAAGGACGTGCCGAAAGAAGTCACCGCGCAGCTGATCCCCAAGACGCTGTTCGGCGAGAAGTACGTGTCGTTGATCCCGCCGACTGACCCGAGCGGCCAACATCTCAAGGCAGGCGACACGATCACGAAGGCCGATGTCCCTATCGAGGTCGAGACTCTGCTCAACGACCTCTACCCGTTGCTTGACGCAGTCGATCCGGCCAACTTGTCCTACACGCTGTCGGCGGTCTCATCGGCACTAGAAGGACGCGGCACACAGCTCGGCGACACGCTGGTGCAGGCCAACAGCCTCTTGCAGAAGACCAACCCGGATGTGCCTGAACTCGTCGACGACTTGATCAAGCTTGGCACGGTGGCCGACGGCTACGCCGATGCGATGCCTGCGCTTGGCGATCTGCTGCGCAACACCGTCACGACGGGCAACACGGTTGTCGCCAAGAAGTCGCAGCTGACGGCGTTCTTCGACGAGGGCACCAGGCTTTCCAACAGCCTCACGTCGTTCACCAAGGCCAACGGCGAAAATCTCGTCACACTGGCCAAGGACGGGCGACCGATCCTTGAGACCGTCGGCACCTACTCCAAGACCTTTCCCTGTTTCCTCGGCGGACTCCGCATCTTGATCCCGCGGCTCGACAGTGCTTTCCGCGAAGGGATGTTGCACATCAACGTCGAGACCATTGCCCAGCCGGATGCCTACAAGCCAAACGAGAACCTCGTTGCCGACAAGAGCAAGTTCGATGCCGCCTCGACCGGGGCCGCGGCCAAGAACGGCAGGGACATCCGCGCCGACAACGCAGCTGTCCCGTCCTGCTTCGACCTGAAAGAGATCATCAAGGGCAACGAGGCGCAGTACTCTTCGCAGGCGCATCCGTTCGAGATTCCGTCGTCGGTCTACAAGCTGATCGGTGTGAAGACCAAGCACGCCAAGTTCGGTGACGGGTTCAACCGTCCGGCCGCCGTCTCGCTCCAGGACCTGGTGCAGCCGAGCGTCGAGGGCATCGACTCGGAGAGCGAACGTTCCGAGCTCAACATTCTGCTTGGTGCACGACTCGGTATGGATCCCTCTCGCGTCCCCGACATCGGATCATTGCTGATCGGTCCGATGCTCCGAGGATCGGAGGTGTCGTTTTCATGAAGCAGATCGACCGCGAATCCCTCGGCGCCCTGGTCAAGCTGGGATTCTTCTTCGCTTTCACAGGCATCTCGACGCTGATCCTTGCATTGACGCTGAGCAACGGCTCCTTCGGCGACCGCAACGAGTACAAGGCGCTCTTCAGCGACGTGACGGGCATGGCAAAGGGTGACGACGTGCGCATCGCCGGTGTCGCCGTCGGCTCGGTCAAGAAGGTCGAGATCGTCAACCGTGATCAGGCACTGGTGACGTTCGGTGTGGACTCCGATGTCCCGTTGACGGCAAACACCAATGCCACGATCAAGTTCCGCAACCTCGTCGGGCAGCGCTACATCGCCCTGACCCAGGGTGCCGACGGCGCGAAGTCGACCCTCAAGCCGGGCAGCGTCATTCCCGAGGAGCGCACGCAGGAAGCGCTTGACCTCAATGTGCTGCTCAATGGTTTCAAGCCGGTGTTCCAGGCGCTGTCGCCGGGAGACACCAACAAGTTCGCGTACGAGATCGTGCAGACGTTCCAGGGGGAAGCAGGCAACGTGCAGAACCTTCTCGAGCGCACCTCGTCAGTGACCAACACCTTGGCCAGCCGTGATCAGCTGATCGGTGACGTGATCACCAATCTGAGCGAGGTTCTAGACACCGTCGGCAGCAGAGACCAGGAGCTGACCGACACGATCGACACGCTGCAGCAGTTCGTGACGGGACTCAAGGACGATCGCAACGCGATCCTCAACTCGGTCGACTCGATCTCCGACCTGACCGACGAGACGTCCGATCTGCTCGTGCAGGGCCGCCCGGCGCTGGTCGAGGACATCAAGCAGCTCAATGCGCTCACCAAGAATCTCAGCAAAAGCAAGAATCTCAGCACGATCGAGAGCTCAATCAAGATCTTTCCGATCAAGATCCAGAAGTTGGGCAATGCGGCATCCTCGGGAGCTGAGTTCAACTTCTTCTTGTGTGAGGTCCAGGGCAGCATCACGATCCCCGAGGTCAAGGTCGGTCCAGCGGTCCTTCTGCCGGAGACCAAGCTCGATCTCACCGGTGACAGTGGTCTCGCCGTCGGCGGCGAACGATGCAACCAGCCGGGGTACCCCAAATGACACCATTCCGTGAGCGCAACCCCGTGGTCATCGGGGTGATCGGCATCGCTCTGATCGCCCTGATGATGCTGGCCGCCTTCCGTGCAGACCGGCTGCCGATCATCGGCAGTGGCGACACCTACCACGCGGAATTCGCCGAGATCGGCGCACTCAAGGCTGGCAACGAGGTGCGCGTGGCTGGCGTCTCAGTCGGCAAGGTCAACAAGATCGAGCTCGCTGGCAACAAGGTGCTCGTCACGTTCAAGATCGACAAGGGCACCGATTTCGGCACGGAGACCGGTGCGGACATCCGCTTGCGCACACTGCTTGGCGCCGAATTTCTCGCCCTGACGCCAAAGGGCCCCGGGCAGCTGCCCAAGGGTGCGACGATCCCGATCGCGCGCACCGTCGCTCCCTATGACGTGGTGCAGGCGTTCTCTGAGCTCAGCAAGACGACCGACGCGCTTGACGTGCCGCAGCTCGCGGAGGCGCTCAACACGTTGGGAGACATCGCGGCCGAGACGCCTGAGGAGTTCAGGGGTGCCATCAAGGGTGTGTCTGACCTCTCGGTCAACCTGGCTGCGCGAGACAGTCAGATCAACACGCTTCTGGTCAGCCTCAAGAAGGTCACCGGCGTGCTCAACTCGCGCAACGACGAGCTCGTGACGTTGTTCAAGGACTCAGACGTGCTCTTCAGCGCGATCAGTGATCGTCGGGACTCGATCCATCGACTCCTGGTGTCGACGCAAGCAATCTCCGCGCAGCTGAGCGCACTCGTCAAGCAGACCAAGGCAGACCTCAAGCCGGCTCTGGACCAGCTGCTGGTCGTCACAGGCATGCTCCGCAAGAACGAGGCAAGCCTCGATGAGGCGTTGCGTCAATTCCCCGCATTCCTGCGGGTGTTCTCCAACTCGCTCGGCACCGGGCCTTGGTTCGACACCTACCTCGGCGGCACCGCCTCAGGTGCCGGTGTCTGTAGTCAGCTCAGGGCAGCGCTCAATCTGCCGACGGGAGGGTGCACGCCATGAGCATTTCAGGAGTTGCGCATCGATTCGCGGGAGTCTCAAAGATCTTGACGGCGTTCGTCGTCCTGGTCCTGCTTGCTGCGGCCGCGCTCGTGCTCAACAAGGGAGACGGCAAGCACTTCCTCACGGTCGACTTCGAGCAGACCAACTCGGTCTACAAGGGCTCCGATGTCAAGATCCTCGGCGTACCCGTCGGTCAGGTGGAGGAGCTCACTCCCCGTGGCGATGTGGTGCGCGCCAAGATCTCCTACGACGGTGACGTCAAGCTCCCCAACGACGTCAAGGCAGTCGTCGTCTCCCCGTCGATCGTCGGCGACCGGTTCATCCAGCTCGCTCCGGCTTACAACGGTGGTGCAGTGCTCGAGGACAACGCCTTCTTGTCCGTTGACCGCTCTGCCGTGCCGATCGAGCTCGACGCTGTCTACCAGTCGCTCGACGATCTGGCCTTGGCGCTCGGCCCCAAGGGTGCCAACAAGGAGGGTGCCCTCAGCCGGTTCCTTGGCGACTCGGCCAAACAGCTCGACGGCCAGGGCGCCCAGCTCAACCAGACGATCCAGAACTTCGGCAAGCTCAGCACGACTCTGTCCAACAACAAGGACGATCTGTTCGGCAGCCTGCGTGAGGTTGAGCAGTTTGTGACCCTGCTGCGCAACAACGACGACACGGTGCGTGCCTTCAACGACAGCACGGCGCGAGTGTCAACCGTGCTCGAGGGTGAACGCAAGGATCTTGCCGGCACGCTCAAGGCGCTGAGCCTCGCGCTGGTCGACGTCAACTCGCTCGTCAAGGAGAACCGCGGCGCGCTCAAGAACAATATCGACAACATCGGGTCGTTGGCAGCTCTGCTGGCCAAGCACAAGGATGATCTTGCGGACATCACGATCAGCGCGCCGACCGCACTGACCAACGTGTCGCTCGCCTACAACAGCACATCCGGAACCCTCGACACGCGCGCCAACCTGTCCGAGGTCCTGTTCGGCTCGATCAACAATCCAGCGGGCCTCGTGTGCAATCTGCTCGGCGAGACCATCGAGGATGACGGTTTGTGTACATCGTTGACCGGTATCTTGGCGGCTCTCCCCGCCGTGCCGGCTGCACCAAGCCTGCCAGCCGCGCCGAGTCTTCCCCTCCCGCGCACAGCTGCCGCGTCGAACTACTCACCGGACCGATACAACTCCACGGTGGCCGAGATGTTGGCGGTGAACTGACATGAGAGCAAAGCGTCGTGGATCTGCGCTTGCAGTTGCAAGTCTTTTGGCCGTGAGTGGGTGCGGGTTCTCGCCCTACAAGCTGCCGCTTCCGGGCGGCGCCGACCTTGGCGGTGACCCCTACTCGGTCAAGATCGAGTTCCGCGATGTCCTTGATCTCGTGCCACAAAGTGCCGTACGCGTCAATGACATCGCAGTTGGCAAGGTCACCGACATCAAGCTCAACGGCTGGACCGCGCTGGTGACGGTCAAGGTCAACAAGAACACCAAGCTGCCCGACAATGCCGAGGCAACCATCCGCCAGACCAGCCTGCTTGGCGAGAAGTTTGTATCACTGGCGCCTCCCACGACGGGTGCCTCCGGCACACTCAGCAACGGCGACGTCATCCCGCTTGACCGGGCAGGCCGCAACCCCGAGATCGAGGAAGTCCTCGGCGCTGCGTCGCTGCTGTTCAACGGTGGAGGCCTTGAGAAGACCAACACGATCGTCAAGGAGCTCAACAACGCGCTCGGCGGCAACGAGCCAGAGGTCAAGGAGCTCATTGATTCCACGTCGAAGTTCCTGACCCAGCTCGACAACAACAAGGCAGCGTTGCTGACGTCTCTTGAGAAGGTCAATCGCCTCGCAGTCGAGACCAACAAGCAGAAGGCCGCAATCACCGGCGCTCTCGACGATCTTCCTGCTGCCCTGACGGTCATCAATGGTCAGCGAGACGATCTCGTCAAGCTTTTGCAGTCACTGTCGCGATTGGGCGACGTCGCAACCGACGTCATCCGTCGTTCAAAGGCTGACACTGTCGCCGACTTCAAGGCGCTCGTTCCAACGCTGACCAACTTGGCGAAGGCCGGTGACGACCTCGCCTACGGCACCAAGGCGCTACTCAGCTATCCATTTACTGATGGTTTCGTCGGCGGCACCTACGCCACCGCAAAGGGCCGATGCGTTGACGGCGGAGCCAAGGAAGGCGCGTGCTTCGGTGACTTCGCCAACCTCTCGCTCGGCCTCGACCTCAGCGCGGTCCAGCTGACCAACATTCTCGACGGGTATGCCCCGGCCGCATCGATCCCGTCGACGACGGACCTCGTTCAAGGCCTGGTTGACCTTGTTCCCGGCCTCGATCTGGGTGGTCTCACGATCCCGACCATTCCGGGGCTTCCCGGGGCCAAGTCGACTCCCAACCCAACACCGAAGCCGAGTGCCACACCGTCAGGTCCTCAGCTACCTGGATTCTGCTCGCTGCTCGGTCAGTGCCGCGCACCCATCGCAAGTGCACACGACAACGAGCTCGCACAGCTCATGATCGGATCGGTGGTGACGTCATGATCACCAGACTGACCAAGATCCAGCTCGTCATCTTCGCGATCGTGACGGTGCTCGGCGGCGCCTTCGTGGGTGGCCGCTACGCCCAGATCGACCGGCTCTTCATTGATCGGAGCTTTCCGGTCTCGGCGCAGTTTGCCGACTCGGGAGGAATCTTCGCCGGCGCACAGGTGACCTATCGCGGTATCCCGGTCGGCAAGGTCGGCAAGCTGGAGTTCAAGGACAACGGTGTGCGCGCGACGCTCAACATCGAGAACAGCGCGCCAAAGATCTCGGCCGACGTGCTCGCAGTTGTGGCCAACAAGTCGGCGATCGGCGAGCAGTTCGTCGACCTGCAACCTCGCGGCAAGAAGGCGCCCTATCTCGCCAAGGGTTCACTGATCAGCCAGCAGAACACCCGCATCCCGATTGACACGACGACTTTGCTGGTCGACACCAATGATCTCGTCTCGTCGGTCAACACCGACGACCTGCGTACTGTTGTTGACGAGCTGGGTCAGGCGTTCGAAAGTACCGGGCCCGATCTTGCAACGATCCTCGACACATCTTCGGAGTTCATTGAGGCCGCCGACGACAACATCGACGTGACCAGGGCGTTGATCCGAGGCTCAGGCACGGTCCTTCAGACGCAGATCGACAAGCAGGGTGCGCTGGCGACCTTCTCCAAGAATCTCGCGTTGTTCTCAGACAGCCTTGTTGGCGCCGATCCGGACCTGCGTCGTCTGCTGGACAAGGGCAGTGTCAGTGCCAAGAACCTGCGAGTGGTGGTCGACGAGAACGCCGAGACCCTCGGCAAGGCGATCAACGATCTGGTCACCGCAAACAAGCCGCTGTCGAGGAATGTGCTCGGGCTCCAGGCGATCTTCATCCTTTACCCGTACCTCATCGAGGGATCATTCACCGCGCTCGACCCCAAGCAGGAGGGCGGCAAAAAGGTCTACAACGCAACGTTTGGCCTGGTGCTCACCGACACGACGAAGGTGTGCAGTTACGCTGCGAACGGCGGAGATGCATCGGGCTATCGCCAGCGCCGCGACGAGGCGGTCATCAGCGACCGGGCCTTCGATACCAGCGTGGACTGTAAGGTGCCCAACAACGACATTGTGAGGCAGGCGTCCAAGACTGTCCTCAATCGCTCGGCCGTGACCAGTGACTCGGGTTCGTATGCAGCCGAGGGCCCCACGGCATCAGGAAAGGACTCCTGGAAGTGGCTTCTGCTCGGTCCAGCAACACGCTGACGCCAGACACCAAGACCTCATGGTCGAGCCGCCCGAGAGTCGTTCGAGCTCTTGCCATCGCCACGGCGCTCGGTCTTGTCCTTGCGCTGCTCGGCGCTGCCGCATTCCTCATCGGCAAGTACGTGGTGAACGACGAGACCTACAACGGCGCCGAGCGCGAGAAGATCATCTCGCGCGCCCAGGACTTCGCGACGGCTTACAACACCTATGACGTTGGTGACCTCGCTGACTACCAGAAGCGACTCAAGGGACTTCTGACGTCGGACTACGACGCGCAGTTCGTGAAGGTGACCGACGCAGTGTTCACAGCGCTCAAGGACAAGAAGCAGAAGAGCGGTGAGGCAAAGGTACGTGGGGTGGGGATCGAGAGCATCGACGAGGATTCGGCGGAGGCGATCGTCGCGGTCGACTCGACCATCACCAACACCGACACCAAGGGCGCCGTCGTACGTCACTTCCGCTGGAAGGTGTCGTTCACCAAAAATGGCAAGGAATGGCTGGTGTCGAACTTTGAAAGCGTCGCTGCGGTCACCGCGACGACCGGCGATCCGAGTGCGACAGCTCCCACGCCCACCCTGTCCTCGACCGAAGGAGGGACCGGCTGATGAGCGATTCCAACGGGCCCGTCAAGCGACGCCGCATCGCCGGCGAGAGCACGCCGGCCGCCAAAAAGACTCCAGCCAAGAAGACTCCAGCCAAGAAGACTCCAGGCAAGAAGGCTCCAGCCAAGAAGGCGACGGCAACTGGGTCCAAGTTCACCTCTCCGGTGAAGCCCGCGGCGAAGCTGCCCAAAAAGGTCGCGACACCTACCAAACGGGTTGCTGCGCCAGTACGGCAGAGCCAGACCGCGTCGACGTCGAGCCGAGATGGTGCGGCGATGCCGCGTCCTGCAGCCAAGAAGCTCGTCCCACTATTTGTCGCGGCGATCATGGCTCTGGCTCTCGGTGGATGGGCGTCTTATCAGGGCTATGAGGAGCTTCGCTCGAACGACGGCGACCGTCAGAGCTCGGAGAAGGCGGCATCGTCGGCGGCAACTGCGGCAGCCGAAACGATCTTTTCCTACTCATTCGACAAGCTGCCTGAACATCTGACCGAGTCCAAGAAGCTCATGACCGCGAGCTTCGCGAAGGACTTTGAAAAGATCGCGCCCGCGCTCGACGAGATCGCGCCCCAGCGCCGGGTGCAGGTCGAGGCGGTGGGCCGCAACGCTGCCGCCCTCAGCTGCGGTGACGAGTGCTCTCCGGGCACCGTCAACGTCCTGGTGTTCCTCGATCAGGCCAGACTCGTCGACGGGTCGAAGCAGCCCGATGTCATCGGCAACCGGATCACGATGAAGATGGTCCACCGCGGCGGAGTATGGCTCGTCGCCGACATACGCGCCGTTTAGGTAGGACAACCCTCTCGCGTGCACTGCGCTCATTGAACCCTGATGGCACAGCGAAAGCCCTGATGGCACAGCGAAAAGCAAGCATCACCGCGACAAAAAGCCAAATAGCGTCCCCTACGGATAGACGATTGTCAAGACCCGGCCTTGCTTTCGGTGTGTCGAGAGGGTTACACTAATCTTTCGCGCCCGCTTCGCTATGCCCTCCTTCAAATCCTGGTTGGAAGGCGCCCCTTGACCGGGGTCGTTTGGCGTGCGCGGAGCACTCCTCACCGAGCCACCCGCCTGCGAGCCCTTGGAAGGACCCCTCTTGGCCGCCTCGCGCACTGCCGCACCAGTTCAGCCCCGTCGCATCTCGTTCGCCAAAATTGCAGAACCACTCGAGGTCCCAGAGCTTCTCGCTCTGCAGACCGACAGTTTTGCATGGCTGATCGGCGATGACTCATGGAAGGCCGGGGTCGAGCAAGCGCTCGCTGCCGGTCGCACCGACGTCTCGACCAAGTCCGGACTCGAGGAGATCTTCGAGGAGATCTCCCCGATCGAGGACTTCTCCGAGACGATGAGCCTGTCGTTCCGCGATCACCGCTTCGAGCCACCCAAATACTCCGTCGAGGACTGCAAGGATCGCGACGTCACGTACGCCGCACCTTTGTTCGTCACCGCGGAATTCATGAACAACGAGACTGGCGAGATCAAGAGCCAGACCGTCTTCATGGGCGACTTCCCGTTGATGACAGACAAGGGCACATTCATCATCAACGGCACCGAGCGTGTCGTGGTGTCCCAGCTCGTCCGCTCACCCGGTGTCTACTTCGAGCGCACGCCTGACAAGACGTCCGACAAGGACATCTACACCGCCAAGGTCATTCCTTCGCGTGGTGCGTGGCTTGAGTTCGAGGTCGACAAGCGTGACATGGTCGGCGTCCGCCTCGACCGCAAGCGCAAGCAGAGCGTCACCGTCCTGCTGAAGGCGCTCGGTTGGACTGAAGCACAGATCCTGGAGGAGTTCGGCCAGTACGAGTCGATCCGCCTGACGCTGGAGAAGGACAACACCACCACTCAGGACGAGGCACTCCTCGACATCTATCGCAAGCTGCGTCCGGGCGAACCGCCGAGCCGTGAAGCTGCGCAGACGTTGCTGGACAACTACTACTTCAACGCGAAGCGCTACGACACGGCCAAGGTCGGTCGCTACAAGATCAACAAGAAGCTCGGCGCCGATGAGGCCTTCGACCAGCAGACGCTGACGATCGACGACATCGTCTCGACGATCAAGTACATCGTCGCCCTGCACAATGGCGATGCCGAGCTGGACACCCCGGCTGGCAAGACCATCGTCGAGGCTGACGACATCGACCACTTCGGCAACCGCCGGATGCGCACCGTGGGCGAGCTGATCCAGAACCAGCTTCGCACCGGTCTCGCGCGTATGGAGCGCGTCGTACGTGAGCGTATGACGACCCAGGACGTCGAGGCCATCACGCCGCAGACCCTGATCAACATCCGCCCTGTGGTCGCTGCGCTCAAGGAGTTCTTCGGAACGTCGCAGCTGTCGCAGTTCATGGACCAGAACAACCCGCTCGCGGGCCTGACGCACAAGCGTCGTCTGTCGGCCCTCGGGCCGGGAGGTCTGTCACGTGAGCGTGCCGGCTACGAAGTCCGTGACGTCCACCCATCGCACTACGGTCGTATGTGCCCGATCGAGACGCCTGAAGGCCCCAACATCGGTCTGATCGGCTCGCTCGCCTCATACGGTCGAATCAACTCGTTCGGCTTCGTCGAGACGCCCTACCGCAAGGTCGTCAAGAACAAGGTCACGACGCAGATCGACTACCTGACCGCGACCGACGAAGACCGTTTCATCATCGCGCAGGCAAACTCGCTGCTCGACGACAAGAACAACTTTGCCGAAGACATGGTCCTGGTGCGTCAGAAGGGTGGCGAGGCCGAGCTTCGCCCCGCTGCCGACGTCGACTACATGGACGTGTCGCCTCGACAGATGGTGTCGGTGGCAACTGCACTGATCCCGTTCCTCGAGCACGACGATGCAAACCGTGCCCTCATGGGTTCCAACATGCAGCGTCAGGCCGTCCCGTTGATCCGCAACGACGCGCCTCTCGTCGGCACCGGCATGGAGTTCCGTGCCGCCGTCGACGCCGGAGACGTCACCGTCGCCAAGGTCGCGGGCATCGTCAAGGAGGTCTCGGCCGACGCGATCGAGATCACCCAGGACGACGGATCGAACTTCACCTACCGCCTGTCGAAGTTCAAGCGCTCCAATCAGGGCACGTGCACCAACCAGCGCCCGCTGGTCGTCGAAGGTCAGAAGGTCGTCGTGGGCACTCCGCTCGCCGACGGTCCCTGCACCGACGAGGGCGAGATGGCGCTCGGCACCAACCTGCTGGTGGCATTCATGCCATGGCAGGGACACAACTACGAAGACGCGATCATCTTGTCGCAGCGTGTTGTCCAGGACGACCTGCTCACCTCGATCCACATCGAGGAGCACGAGGTCGATGCCCGTGACACCAAGCTCGGCCCCGAGGAGATCACCCGCGACATCCCGAACGTCTCCGAGGAGATGCTCGCTGACCTGGACGAGCGCGGAATCATCCGCATCGGTGCCGAAGTCGGCAACGGCGACATCCTCGTCGGCAAGGTCACGCCCAAGGGTGAGACCGAGCTGACTCCGGAGGAGCGCCTTCTGCGCGCCATCTTCGGCGAGAAGGCGCGCGAAGTGCGCGACACCTCCCTCAAGGTTCCGCACGGCGAGTCTGGCACGGTCATCGGCGTTCGCGTCTTCGACTCGGCCGAGGGTGACGAGCTGTCACCTGGTGTCAACCAGCTCGTACGTGTCTACGTCGCCCAGAAGCGCAAGATCTCCAACGGTGACAAGCTTGCCGGCCGTCACGGCAACAAGGGCGTCATCTCCAAGATCCTGCCCGTCGAGGACATGCCGTTCCTCGAGGACGGCACACCCGTCGACATCGTGCTCAACCCGCTCGGTGTTCCTGGACGAATGAACATCGGCCAGGTGCTGGAGACCCACCTCGGTTGGGTCGCCAAGACCGGGTGGCAGATCCCAGAGGGTGAGAAGGACGAGTGGGCCCAGACGCTGCGCAAGATCGGTGCTGAGAAGGCTGAGCCGGCGACCAACATCGCCACTCCGGTCTTCGACGGTGCACGCGAGGACGAGATCCAGGGACTCCTGGCCTCGACCCTGCCCAACCGTGATGGTGAGCGCATGGTCAAGCGTGATGGCAAGGCGGTGCTCTTCGACGGTCGTACCGGCGAGAAGTTCCCCGATCCTGTCTCGGTCGGCTACATGTACCTCCTCAAGCTGCACCACCTCGTCGACGACAAGATCCACGCACGCTCCACGGGTCCCTACTCGATGATCACCCAGCAGCCGCTCGGCGGTAAGGCCCAGTTCGGCGGCCAGCGCTTCGGTGAGATGGAAGTGTGGGCACTCGAGGCGTACGGCGCCGCATACGCACTGCAGGAGCTTTTGACGATCAAGTCAGATGACATCCTCGGCCGCGTCAAGGTGTACGAAGCAATCGTCAAGGGCGAGAACGTCCCCGAACCCGGCATCCCGGAGTCGTTCAAGGTTCTCGTCAAGGAGATGCAGTCGCTGTGTCTCAACGTAGAGGTGCTCTCCAGCGACGGTTCACCCGTCGAGATGCGCGACGCAGAAGAGGATCTCTTCCGCGCCGCCGAAGAACTCGGCATCGACCTGTCCCGCCGTGAGCCCAGCAGCGTGGAGGAGGTCTGAGCACGCGCTCGGACCCCTCAACGCTCCAGACTGCGCTATTTCAAAGATGTATTTCTGAAAGGGAAAGAAGACCAACGTGCTTGACGTGAACTTCTTCGATCAAATCCGAATCGGTCTCGCGACCGCCGACGACATCCGCGGATGGTCGTTCGGCGAGGTCAAGAAGCCGGAGACGATCAACTACCGCACGCTCAAGCCCGAGCGCGACGGCCTCTTCTGCGAAAAGATCTTCGGTCCCACCCGGGACTGGGAGTGCTA
>CAZWZC010000037.1:23232-23582 GCA_964638755.1 uncultured Aeromicrobium sp.
GACCTCTCCCGTCGGCCGGGCGAGTCGTTGGGCGTCGAAGAAGTCTGATCGTGCCGGGGCCAGGGGCCGTACGCGTACCCCTGGCTCCGACCGCGGTCGGTCCTGAGCATCACAAGCAATAACGAGTGACTAAAGAGAAGAGATAACCAAGTGCTCGACGTGAACTTCTTCGACGAGATCCGCATCGGCCTGGCCACGGCAGATGAGATCCGTCGTTGGTCGCACGGTGAGGTCAAGAAGCCGGAGACGATCAACTACCGCACGCTCAAGCCGGAGCGTGACGGGCTGTTCTGCGAGAAGATCTTCGGTCCCACCCGGGACTGGGAGTGCTACTGCGGCAAGTACAAGCG
>CAZWZC010000038.1:0-3710 GCA_964638755.1 uncultured Aeromicrobium sp.
GACGAGAACCCCGACGAAGCACGTACTGCACTCGCCGAAGCCGAGCGGCTCGGCCAGCAGAGCCTTGCCGAGGTACGTCAGGCGGTGGGGCTGTTGCGCGAGCATCACACACAACCCACGGCTCCCAAACCCGACCTGCCGCAGGTGCCTGAGCTCGTGGAGTCGTTCCGTCGAGCCGGTTGTGACGTGGCCCTTCACGTCGGCGGAGATCCGCGTTCTTTGACCGCCGCCGCCGGCCTGACGGTCTATCGGATCGTCCAGGAAGCGCTCACGAATGTCGCCCGCCACGCGCCGTCTGCGACTGCGCAGGTCAGGATCGAAATCATGCCGAAGCAGACCCGGGTGACAGTCGAGGATGACGGTGGCGGCGCACCGGCCCGTGTCGGCGACGGGACAGGGCTCGGCGTCATCAACATGCGCGAACGTGCTCAGACTGCAGGTGGTCAACTCACAGCAGGTCCGGCAGGGCGCGGATGGCGGGTCCAGGCGGTGCTTCCGGCTGTGCGTCTGGAGGTCAGATGATCCGCGTCCTACTGGTCGATGACCAGGAGCTGATCAGAGCGGGGTTGCGCGGGATCCTGCGCAGCCGATTCGGATTCGAGATCGTCGGAGAGCTGGGCGACGGCGCCGAGGTCGTCCCAGTGGTCGAAGAGCTGCGGCCCGACATCGTCGTGATGGACATCCGAATGCCCGGCACCGACGGCGTCACTGCAACTCGAAGACTTCGGGCCGAGGACAAGGCGCCGCCCGTGCTTGTGCTGACCACATTTGAGGACGACGAGGTGCTGGCCGCGGCGCTGCGCGCTGGGGCGGCGGGATTTCTGCTCAAGGGCGTACCCGCCGACGACCTGCAGCGTGCCGTGCGGACGGTCGCCGAGGGCGGTTCGTGGCTCGACCCAGCGGTGACGGGCAGGGTGCTCTCGGCATACCGGGAGGGGACCCCCCGCCTGCCCGCGAGCGCGCTCGATGTGCTGACACCGCGAGAGCGCGAAGTGCTCGAGCTGATCGGCACGGGGCTGACCAATGCCGAGATCGCTGAACGTTTGACCCTCGGCGAAGGGACGATCAAGACCCACATCGGTCACCTGTTCGCCAAGTTGCAGCTGCGCGACCGGGCCGCCGCCGTGGTGTGCGCCTTTGACCACGGACTCGTGCACCCAGGTCCGCGCTGAAACGCTCGGCCCTACCGGCCACCGTCGACACAAGCACCGCTCCCCTAGGCTTTGAGCGTGGCCCGTCGATCTCGCACCAAGCAGCCGTTCTCGATCCGATATGTGCCGGTCGCAACCGATGGCGGCCCCGATCAGGTCCTGACGATCGAGAATCACACGGACGTCTCCGTGCTGCCAACCTTGGCCTTCACGACCCGAGACATCTGGGGTCGCGAGCTGCCCCATGTCGTCACCCAGACGGTGCACGGGTCACATCGCGGCGGACCTGTGCTCCCGGCCAGTGGAACACTGCGTGACATCCTGCGGTTTGACGGACCGGGCGCTCGAGACGTACGCGTCATTGACGTCACGCTGGCCGAGGTCGAGGAGATCGACCACCCCGCGCTCGAGGCCGACATCAAGAGCGTAATGATCAACCTCGACCAGAAGGCGACCGATGAACCTGCCGATTTCTGGGGTATCGGGCTGGTCAACCCCAATCCGTTCGGCGTATCGGTTCGCATCTCGCTGTTGGAGTTCGAGGAGCGCGAGCGTGACTATCCGCGACAGGTCGTCGACGTGGTCACGCTGCAGGAGGACGTTGACCTCGCCTCTGTCTCAAATCACGTGATCTGGCTGCCCGAGGACGTTCGCGGCACGTTCCACGAGGTCAGCCACCACCTTCGGCCAGTCAGCTACAGCTAGTCGGCGGAGTTGATCGCCCAGTTGAATCGCGGCGCATCCTGGCCGCGACCGATCGTCACACGCATCCACAAAGACATCGTCATCTCGACGGCCGAGGCCGTGTCGATGCCTCCAAGGTCGACGATCTGAGCGGGCCGCCAGCCGAACAGGGTCAGGAGCTCACGCGTACGTTCTTTGGCTCCCGAGTCGTCACCGCTGAGGAAAACCACGTGGTCTCCGGGCACGATTGCCGGGTCCGCCATCACGGTGCAGTTCATGGTGTTGAGTGACTTGACGACGTGCAGGTGGGGAAATGCCGCCTGAATGCGCTGACCCAACGAGTCATCTGCAGACGCCAACGGTTTGGGAAATCCGCCCTCGACCGGCTCCAGCTCGTTGGAAACGTCGACCAGCGTCTTGCCGGTAAGTGCCGCCGCGCCGACGCTCTCGAGCGCAGCAAGCGAGTGGATGCCGTTGGTGGCATTGATGATGACATCGGCGTGGCTTGCCGCATCGGCAAATGAGCCAGTCTTCACCCCGAGGGCTCCAAACGGTTCGAGACTGGCTGAGTCTGCGGTACGGGCACCGACCAGCACGTCGACGCCCAGCTCAGCGAGCCGTGCTGCGAGCGTGCGGCCGACGATGCCTGTTCCGAGGACCCCTATCGAGCTCATGACAGCTCCGGGAACCACAGAGCGATCTCGCGGGTTGCCGACTCCTCGGAGTCAGATGCGTGCACGAGATTCTCGCGATTGGACAGCGAGAGGTCTCCGCGGATCGTCCCGGGTGCGGCCTGGCGGCCGTCCGTCGCGCCGTTGATCTGGCGTACGACGGCGATCGCCTCGTCACCCTCGAGCACGAGCGCGACCAGTGGGCCGGAAGTGGCGAACTCACGCAGTGGCGGATACCACGGTTGTTCGGTGTGCTCGGCGTAGTGGGCATCGGCCTGTGCGGCATCGATCGCGCGGTGCTCCATCGCGACGATGCTGAGCCCCTTTGACTCAAAGCGTGACAGGACCTCGCCGACCAGACCGCGTCGTACGGCGTCAGGCTTGATCAGGACAAGAGTGCGTTGAGCCATGTCTGAACCTTATCCGTGCACGGCAGAGAAGCTGACTCGCACCGTCGGCGGTGGTCTGATTCCCAGGAGGTCCCTTGAATCTGACACTGCGCAACTGTTGCAACAAGGGTGAGGTGTCAGAAACCTGACATCGGTCCGAAGATTCCGTGGTCCTCCTGGGAATCATCCACTGTCATCGGCTTCGGCCGCCCAGCGGGCCTTGTCTGACTCGATGCGCCGACCCAGGAAGAACGCTCCCAGCCACAGCGCAGCGAACATCGCGCCGACGAAGAACATCACGGGTACCAGGAAGCCGAGGCAGATCGCACCGACCTGGATGAGATGCCCGACGTAGTACGCCTCGCGACGACGCAACGCACCTGCCGTCAGCAGACAGAGCACAGCCAAGCCCAGGCCGAGTGAGAGCGCGACGGGCTTGGAGACGTCCTCGACCGCAATCATCACCGGCACCGCGAGGGCCAGGATGATCGCCTCGAGCGACAGCATCGCGGCGCACATTGCTCTCATCGGCAGAGTCCCCTCACGAGACCTCGCCGCCGAAGAGCACCCGCGCTTCACCGACTGTGATCACCGAGCCGGTGACCAGAACCCCACCGCTGCCAATCGCGTCGTCATATCCCTCGGCTCCATCGGCCATGAGCGCCGCGCGCTCGAGCGCATCGTCGAGTCTGGTCACCACCGTGACCCGCTCTGCGCCGAAGATGTCCTCAGCGATCTCAGCAAGGTCAAGCGCCGGCATCGATCGGGGCGTGCTGTTCTGGGTGCAGATGATCTCGGCCATCACGGGCTCAAAG
>CAZWZC010000038.1:3720-23465 GCA_964638755.1 uncultured Aeromicrobium sp.
TGTCGGCCATGACACCGACGACACCAATCAGGGGGCTGAAGCTGAATGCGTCCTGCACCGCCTCGACCGTCGCGCGTGCACCATGCGGGTTGTGGGCAGCGTCGAGAAGTACCGTCGGACTACGGCGTACGACTTCGAGTCGACCGGGCGACGTGACCTGGGAGAAAGCCTCGCGTACAAGTTCATCGTCAAGCTGCTTGCTGCCTGTGAACGCCTCGACCGCCGCAAGCGCGTACGCCGCGTTGTGCGCCTGATGCGCTCCGTGCAGCGGTAGGAAGATGTCGGCGTATTCCGCGGAGATTCCTTGCAGCGTGATCTGCTGACCACCGAGCGCCGTCGTACGGCCCTTGACTCCAAAATCGGCGCCCTCGTGAAGCGCGATCGATCCGACGTCGAGCACCCTACGCATGAGGACATCGAGCACCGCTTGCTCCTGCTCGGCGATGACTGCGTGTGATCCGGACTTGATGATGCCGGCCTTCTCGACGGCGATGATCTCTGGACGATCGCCGAGGTAGCTGGCATGGTCGACGCCGATCGGAGTGATCACGGCGACCTGGCCGTTGGCGACGTTGGTCGCATCCCACGAGCCGCCCATGCCGACCTCGACCACGGCGGCGTCGACGGGAGCATCCGCGAAGGCGGCAAACGCCATCGCCGTCATCATCTCAAAGTACGAGAGCGGGTGGTCAGACGAGTCGTCGACGATCTGCGCGTACGCGGCAACATCCGCAAACGCATCGACGAACAACTGCTCGGACAACGGTTCACCATCCAGCACTATCCGCTCTGTCATCGACTGCAGATGAGGGCTGGTGAAGCGTCCCGTACGCAATTCCAGCGCTCGCAGCAGTGTGTCGATCATGCGACTCGTCGAGGTCTTCCCATTCGTCCCGGTGAGGTGGAGGACGGGATAGGCGCGTTCGGGGTCACCGAGCAGGCGGCACAGCGCGGCGACCCGATCAAGGGTGGGTTCGAGCCGGGTCTCGGGCCATCGACCGAGGAGTGCCCGCTCGACCTCGGCGTACGTGGGTGTCATTGCCGCAAGTATCGCATCGCTCAGGGGAGGGCTCAGGGTCGACACCAATAGCGAAAGTGTCGGTCGGATCCGGCATGATGTTGCCACCGATTCCGTGTCACACATCGTTCGCCTGAGGAGAACTCTCACATGAACCGCAGCATCGCAGGTTGGGTCACCCATCATTGGACCAAATGGGTGATCCTGGCCCTTTCCCTACTGTTCATCGGTGGTGTGGGCTTCACGCTCGGCCCCAAGTTGACCAGCATCCAGGAAAACGACATCAGCTCGTGGCTGCCGGCCAAGGCCGAGTCAACCAAGGTGATCAACGCGTCGGCGGCGTTCTCCGACCCCGATGCCATCCCAGCCGTCGTGCTCTACGTCAACGACGCGGGCATCACCCCCGCCGACCTGGCCAAGGCGACTGCCGACGTCGCGGCATTCAAGTCAGTAGACACCGTGACTGGCCCAGTCATCGGCCCGATTCCGTCCGAGGACGGCAAGGCACTCCAGGTCATACCCACGCTGAACATGGGCGATGACGGTTGGGAAAAGCTTCCCGACCTGATGGATGACATCAGCAAGATCGCCAACAAGGACACGGGCGACCTCAAGGTGAGCCTGGCGGGGCCCGCCGCTCTCGGCGCCGATCAGGCCAAGGCATTTTCCGGCATTGACGGCGTCCTACTGTTCTCGGCTGTCGGGATCGTGTTCATCATCCTCCTGATCACCTACCGCAGCCTCCAGCTCGCCATCTTGTTCTTGATCGTGGGAGTCATGGGAGCTGTGCTCCCGGCGCAGGGTGTCGTCTACCTGCTGGCCAAATACGCCAACCTCACCGTCAACGGCCAAAGCGCAGGCATCCTGAGCGTCCTCGTCCTCGGTGCGGGCGTGGACTATGCCCTGCTGCTGGTCGCTCGCTATCGAGAGGAGCTGCACAACTACGAGGACCGGCACGAGGCGATGGCGCACGCCCTGCACCGCGCCGCCCCGGCGATCCTGGCCAGTGGTGCAACCGTGATCATCGGTCTGCTGTGCCTGATGTTCGCCCAGATGAACTCGACTGCTGGTCTCGGTCCGGTGGGAGCCGCTGGCATCGCAGTCGCACTTCTGGTGATGATGACGTTGCTTCCAGCGCTGCTGGTGATTGTCGGTCGATGGATTTTCTGGCCGTTCGTGCCGCGCTTCGGAGATCCGATCAAGGCCGAGAAGGGCTTGTGGTCTCGCGTCGGGCAGCGCATTGCCAAGCGACCCCGGTTCGTCTGGGTCGCCACGACACTGGTGCTCATGGGGCTCGGGTTGGGCATCACCCAGCTGGGTGCCAACGGCCTCAGCAACCAGGACAGTTTCACCAAGGAGCAGCCGTCCGTCGTCGCGGAGGCCAAGCTCGCCGAACACTTTCCCGGAGGTGCGGGCAGCCCTGTCGCAGTTGTCGCCAACACCCAGCAGTCCGGCGCCGTCAAGGAAGCCCTCACCGGCGTCGACGGGCTCGACCCGGCGTCAGTCGTCGAGAAGGGTGCGGCCGGTGGTACGACCTACTTCGAGGCCACGCTGACATCTGCACCCGACTCCACCGAGGCGTTCAAGACGATCGACCGGGCGCGCGATGCTGCGCATGCCGTCGATGGGGCCGATGCCCTCGTGGGTGGCTACACCGCAGTCAACAAGGACGTGCAGGAAGCATCCGCGTCAGACAACCTGCTGATCATCCCGATCATCCTGATTGTCGTTCTGCTGGTGCTTGCACTGTTGTTGCGCTCGATCGCCGCACCGGTGATCCTGCTGCTGACTGTCGTGGTCTCGTTCGCCGCAGCACTCGGCATCAGCGGGATGGTGTTCAAGTATCTGTTCGGCTTTGAGGGTGCCGACTCGTCATTCCCGTTGTTCGTGTTCGTCTTCCTCGTGGCACTCGGCATCGACTACAACATCTTCTTGATGACGCGAGTCCGTGAGGAGGCACTCAAGGTTGGCACCCGGCGTGGCGCCCTGATCGGACTCGCCGCGACTGGAGGCGTGATCACCTCGGCCGGCTTCGTGCTCGCCGGAACGTTCGCTGCTCTGGCCACGCTGCCGATCGTGTTCCTCGCCGAGCTCGGCTTCGCGGTCGCGGTTGGCGTGCTGCTCGACACGATCATCGTGCGATCGGTTGTGGTCACAGCGCTCAACCTCGACATCGGGCGCAAGATCTGGTGGCCAAGCAAGCTGGCCCAGAAGGAAGACGTACCCGAGAGCGCGGCTGGCGACGACGTCATCGAGCCCAGGGTCAAGGTCTAGGCGTCCGCGAGTCCAGATAGGTGACAACAGCCAAAACTCGCCGATGCGTGGAACCGTCGTCGTCGAGATCCAGCTTGTTGAAGACCGATCGCAAATGAGTCTCGACGGTGCGGTCCGACACGGCAAGTCGGTCGGCGATCGTGATGTTGGAGAATCCTTGGGCGACAAGCCCAAGAATCTCCAGCTCGCGAGGCGTCAATCTGCGCAACGGAGTTGCGGTTGCCTGCGACCCGACCAGTGACTGAACGATCTCGGGATCAAGCGCCGAACCTCCTGCCGCGATCCGATGCAGTGCGGCGTCAAACTCGTCCAGATGGAGCACACGGTCCTTGAGCAGGTAGCCGAATCCAGGCTTGCCGATCTCGGTCAGGCTGTGACGCAGCTCGACATGTTGCGACAGCAGCAGGACCCCGACACCGGGATGAGACTCACGGAGCGCCACCCCAGCGCGGGCACCGTCAGAGTCGTGATCAGGTGGCATACGTATGTCGACGATCGCGAGATCAGGCTGATGGATCTCGACCGCGTCATGAATCAAGTTCGCATCGGCGACTGCGACGACCACTTCATGGCCCAGGTCGCCGAGCAGCCGGACGAGGCCTTCACGAAAGAGGACAGAATCGTCGGCGAGGAGAATTCTCATCAGACGACCGCCCTGATGGTGGTGCCATGGCCGCGCGGGCTGGCCACGTGCAGCTCGCCGCCGACTGCGAGGACACGATCGCGGAGTGCGGTCAGGGTCATCTCATCCTCGACACCGCCGATGCCGTCATCGCTGATCTCAAGGACGAGCCGCTCACCCTCGGCGCTCACCCTCACGTCCACCCGGGTGGACCGGGCGTGCTTGAAGGAGTTCGCGAGTGCCTCTGTGACCACTAGATAACCCGTCATGGCTCGCGTCTCGTCGAGCGGCGGCAGATCGGCCACCGCGAGTCCGAATGGCATTGGGCTGCTCTCGCGCAGCCCCTCGAGTGCCGCCCCCAGCCCGTCGCCGAGCCTGCTCGGCCGCACGCCACTCGCGAGCCTTCGCAAGTCTCCGACTGTCTCCTCGAGCTCACGCACAGCGACATCGATCTCCTCGGAAGCGCCGGCCGGCAGATCTCGTTGCACCGATCGCAGACGCATGCCGACCGCGACGATCTGCTGCTGCGCACCGTCGTGCAGATCCCGCTCGAGTCTGCGTCGTTCCGCATCCGAGGCTTCCACGAGCCGCTCACGACTCGCCCGTGCGTCCCCGAGTGCTTCGCGAAGCCCGAGACGCAAGCGACTCACCTCTATGGCAACCCACGCGACCTGCGCCATGTCCTTGGCGCGACGGACGTCACGAGCTGATCCGCGGGTCAGCTCGATGCGGGCGACGACATCGCCGTGGTTCTCCAGCAGAAATCCGGCTCGTGCGGTGCGGGACTCCACGGCAACGCCTTCGAGATCAACCCATCTTCCGTGCGGCGCGGCCAGAAGTATCGCCAGGCCCGGATCGCCTTGGGCCGACCGAAGCACGGCCTCCACCTCCTCGGGCTCGCGCCGACCGACACGCACGTCGGCTGCGAATCTCTGGATTGCCGTCACTGCGACCCAGCGATCGCGGTCCACGAAGCGTCCGACCGCCTCATTGACGAACCGGTGGAGGGGCAGAAGCACAATCGCGGTGGCGAAAGCCGCCGCGAAGGATTGGACGCCGGATCGGTCGGTCACGAAACGGCTCACGGCGAGCACCACCCCCGCGTACGCCAACGCCGACAGGAAGATTGTGACAATCCACGCGGTCGTCGCACTCAACAGGCGATCGATGTCGTACAGGTCGTGGCTCACCACCGCGACGGTGACGGCCAAGGGCACCAGGGTCACTATCGCAGCGATGAAAGGCGTGTACGCGACGTTGAGGGTCGCCCCGGCGGATTCGGCGAACCATCCGCCGACCAGGAGCACGAGAACGACCATTCCTGCCAGGATGAGCCAGCGGCTCTGCGCCCGGCGGCGCTCGGCGCCGCGGCGGTAGCCGATGACCACACAGACGATTGCGCTCAACAGCGTCACACCGACACAGATCGATCCCAGCGATGCCAACGCGGCGGGCACGTCGCCGACCGGCTGCGTGGCGCGCCCGTCGGCGTTCCGGACGGTCCCCCACATCCCGCCACACACCATGACCGCACCCGCGACCCCAAGCGCCGGTAGACACCGCCAGAACCAGCCCGCAGGTTTTCCATCAGGAAAGACGATGAGCAGGGCAGTGACTCCCGCGAGCTGAAGAGTCCAGACCCCGTTCCAGACCGGCGCGATCACATCGGCCAGAGGTAGCGGAGAATCTGTGAAGCTGGAGGCCGCGACGGTCTCGATGCCAACCGTCAGACTGATGGCTCCGCTTGTCCAGGCCAGGGCGGGAGCCACGGGACTTGAGTGATCATGCCGAAAGACGATCCAGCCACCAGTCACGCAGACCAATCCAGCGAGCGAGAAGACGACTTCCCACCGCGGACTGTTCAGCGCACCGATCTCTCGTGCAACAACACCAAGCGCAGTTTCGCCCAGCACGACGAACGTCGCGGACGCGGTCAGGATGCGGGCCGCGACAGGCGTCATCCGTCAATGGTGACATCTCATCCGCCTCAAGGACATCAGCGCCAGCAAGTACGCAGAACACGCAGCCTGGCTGCGTGCTCGTGCCGATGTCAGCCGAGAATTGAGTGGCGAGACTTTGAGCACCATCCACCGACATCGGAGCCTCACATGATGATCTTGTTCGCCATCCTCGCCACCCTGCCCATTGGATACTTCGTCGCTGATCGCTCACGAGCAGTGTTGGCGTACCTGGTGGCCGCATCGTTCCTCTTCACCTACCAGACCTGCACACTCGTGATGGAGTGGGTCATGGGATCGAAGGCCGCATTCGGCCCCAACACTGGCCAGCGCGACATGGCCTTCAGTGAGGAGCCGACCGGCTACGCAATGGTGAATCTGGTAGCTCTCCTCGTGGGCGTCGGGCTGGTGGTTCTTGGCGGCCGACTGCGTGCGCGGCGCTCGGCCAAGAAGGGAGTCGTCTCGGTCGGCTGACGTATTCATCCACTAGGCGGCGAGGCGTCGCGGGTCACTCAGGTGGCCCGCGACGCCGCCGCCTAGACTTGCCTGTCGTGACCTCGGTTTTGAAAAGCGCGCAGACCTCGCCGTTGGGCGTTCCAGAGAAGCCCGTCCTCGAGGGACTGGAAGCCACCTGGACCGCGCGCTGGGCCGACCAAGGCACCTACACCTTCGATCGCTCCAAGACGCGCGACCAGGTCTTCTCGATCGACACTCCCCCGCCGACTGTCTCCGGCTCCCTGCACGTCGGTCACGTCTTCTCGTTCACCCACACGGACCTCGTGGCGCGCTACCAGCGGATGCGTGGCAAAGAAGTGTTTTATCCCATGGGGTGGGACGACAACGGCCTGCCTACCGAACGCCGCGTGCAGAACTACTTCGGTGTCAGGTGCGACCCCTCGCTCGCGTACGAGGCTGACTACACGCCCCCTGCTGAGCCAGATGCGAAGCGTCAGGTGCCCGTCAGCCGGCAGAACTTCATCGAGCTGTGCAACAAGCTCGTCGTCGAGGACGAGAAGATCTTCGAACAGCTCTGGCGCACCCTCGGCCTCAGCGTGGACTGGGCTCAGACCTACACGACGATCGGCGACGAGTCCCGCACCGTCGCCCAGCGCGCCTTCCTGCGCAACGTGGCGCGCGGCGAGGCATACCAGCAGGACGCTCCTACTCTCTGGGACGTGACCGACCAGACCGCCGTAGCGCAGGCCGAGCTCGAGGCCCGCGAGTACCCGGGCGCCTATCACCGGGTGGCTTTCCACGGAGCCGACGCGCCGGTGTTCATCGAGACGACGCGTCCCGAGCTGATCGCCGCATGCGTCGCGCTCATCGCGCACCCCGAGGACGACCGGTACAAGCAATTGTTCGGAACAACTGTGCGCTCACCTCTCTATGACGTCGAGATTCCCGTTGTCGCCCATCCTGCGGCCGAGATGGACAAAGGTGCGGGCATCGCGATGTGCTGCACGTTTGGCGACCTCACCGACGTCATCTGGTGGCGCGAGCTCCAGCTGGCCAACCGCACCATCATCGGTCGTGACGGTCGCATTCTTGCTGACGCGGGCGACTGGATCACCGATCCGCAGGGCAAGGAGCGCTACGCGGAGATCGTCGGCAAGACGACGTTCACCGCTCGCGAGCTCACGGTCGCCGCGCTGCGGGACAGTGGTGACCTTGACGGCGAGCCCAAGCCAACACAGCGCATGGCCAACTTCTACGAGCGCGGCGACAAGCCGCTTGAGATCGTGTCCACACGCCAGTGGTACATCACGAACGGCGGACGCGACGCCGACCTGCGTCAAGCCCTGGTGGCCCGCGGCGACGAGATCAACTGGGTTCCCAAGTACATGCAGTCGCGCCTGACCAACTGGATCGAGGGGCTCAACGGGGATTGGCTCATCTCGCGTCAGCGCTTCTTCGGTGTCGCGTTTCCCGTCTGGTACCGACTCGATGCCAACGGGGAGCCGGAGTACGACACACCGATGCTGGCCGAGGAGGCATCGCTCCCGGTCGACCCTGCAGCCCAAGCTCCGCCCGGATTCGATGAGTCACAGCGCAACCAGCCCGGAGGATTCATCGCCGACCCCGATGTCCTCGACACCTGGGCAACATCATCGCTGTCTCCGCAGATCGTCTGCGGGTGGGAACGGGACAACGACCTGTTCGAGCGCACCTTCCCCATGGACATGCGCCCGCAGGCCCACGACATCATCCGGACGTGGCTCTTCTCCACGGTGGTCCGCTCGCACCTCGAGCACGGAGTCGCACCGTGGGCCAACGCCGCCATCTCCGGATTTGTCGTCGATCCCGACCGCAAGAAGATGAGCAAGTCCAAGGGAAACGTCGTCGTGCCAGACGAGATCCTCAGCAAGTACGGTGCAGACGCGGTGCGCTGGCGCGCTGCTGGCGCGAGGCCCGGCGCCGACTCGCCGTTCGATGAGTCACAGATGAAGGTCGGCCGGCGTCTGGCGATGAAGGTCCTCAACGCCAGCAAGTTCGTGCTCGCCCCCGAGGAACAGTACGGACTGGGTGCCGACGCGCGGTTCCTTAACGCCACACTCGTCACCGAGTCGCTCGATCTCGCGATGCTCCAGCGGCTTCGCCGCGTGGTCGATGAGGCAACTGCGCGGTTCGACGAGCTCGACTACGCAACGGCGCTGGAGGTCACTGAGAGGTTCTTCTGGGAGTTCTGCGATGACTATCTCGAGCTGGTCAAGGAGCGCTCGCGTCGTGGCGACACCGCTGGTACGTCGGCCAAAGCAGCGTTCGTGCTCGCCCTTTCCGTGCAGCTTCGCCTGCTGGCGCCGTTTCTGCCCTACGTCACTGAAGAGGTCTGGTCGTGGTGGCAACAAGGGTCGATCCACCGATCGTCGTGGCCGGTGAACGACACCGATCTGATGACCGGCACGCACGATCCCGCACTCCTCGCGTCAGCGGCATCGGTGCTCGCAAGCATTCGCGGCGCCAAGTCAATCGCGAAGGTCAGCCAGAAGACCGAAGCCACCGCAGTCACCGTTCGCGGACCCCAAGACCAACTGGATGCGCTCGGACCTGCACTGGACGACGTGCGTGCAGCCGGAAAGGTCATCGGCGAGCTCTCGTTGGTCGTTGAGCCGGTCGAGCACCTCTCGGTCGAGGTCACCCTCGCGGACTGAGATCAGAGCGTTTCGAAGGTGATGCCAGCCTGTTGTAGCCGGGTGATCAGCGCATCGCCCATCGCCACTGCTGTCGTCGTCTGACCCAAGACCTTCGGGAGCTCATCGAAGGCCAGACACATTGCGGCCTCACTGAGCATTTTGGACGTCTCGGTGTAGCCCGGGTCTCCGCCACTGACCTGGGTCGTCACGGTCCTGCCACCGCCCTCGCCGATCAGTCGTAGCTTGAACCACGACGAGGCGCGCTTGGACTCGTCGGGACCATCGCCGGGATCCTTGAGCTTGAGCAGCAGGTCGCGAGTGAGCTTGAGCTGTGATCCAGCGAGCAGCACACCTCCGCCGGCGATGGTGCCGACCATCATCGGCAGTCGTTTGAACTGGGCGAAGTGCGAATACGTGAACTCCGGCCCATAACGTTCAAGCGCCCGCGCCGAACGGAGCACGATCTGCGGATCGATCGTCGGCAGCGGGAGAGCCCAGCCCTTGCCGTCCGGGCCACGGCCGATCTTGCCCGAGCCACGAACTCGTCGACCGTCGGGACGGCCCTCAGACTTCTTGCGCTCAGCAGCGGTCTTACCCGCCTGCCGGACACGAGAAAATGCACCGATCGCTGAATGGTAGGTGCCGCCCGACGGGCCACCACCGGCACGGATGTAGCCCTTGACCGAGATCGGCACGCCCTCAGGCAGCTGCTCCACGGTGTAGAGCACGCCGAGGTCATATGGAATCGAGTCGAAACCGCAGGCATGGATGATTCTGGCTCCGCTGGCAGTGGCGATGTCGTTGTACTTGAGCCACATGGTGTCGACAAACTCCGGCTCGCCGGTCAGGTCGACATAGTCAATTCCCGCCTCCGCGCATGCCTTGACTGCTGCCTCGCCGTGCTTGACGTATGGCCCGACCGTTGTGATGAGCACCCGCGTCTGCGCTGCCAGCGCCGCCATCGACAACTCGTCGTCGACATCGGCCTCGAGGATGTGCGGACGTATGCCGCCATTGCCCTCGATGCGCTCCGCGATGACCTTGAGCTTGGCCTTGTTGCGACCGGCAATGGCCCAGTTGGAGCCTGCCGGCAGATGTCCACCCAGATAGTCGGCAGTCAGGGACCCGGTGAACCCAGTCGCCCCCAGAAGTGCGACGTCGGCGGTTGCCACAAGCATCTCCTTTCGGCCGGCTGGCCCTTCAAGACCGCTAGGAAGCCTTCTTGGCTACTTCGTCATGGGTGAGGATCGTTGGACCCTCGGCGCCGGCAACGGTCTGCTCGGTCACGATCACCTTGGCCACGTCCTCACGGCTCGGGATCTCGTACATGACCGGCTCGAGAACCGCTTCGATGATCGAGCGGAGTCCGCGTGCACCTGTGCCGCGGGTCAGTGCGAGATCAGCCATGGCCTCGCATGCGTCAGTGCTGAACTCGAGCTCGACACCATCGATCTCGAACAACCGGACGTACTGCTTGGTCAATGCGTTGCGTGGCGTCGTGAGGATCGCGACAAGTGCATCTTTGTCGAGGTTGTCGACGGCCGCGATGACGGGGAGACGACCGATGAACTCGGGGATCAGGCCGAACTTCAGCAGATCCTCGGGCAGCACCTTGGAGTAGAGCTTCGACGGCTCGGCCTGGAGCTTGGCGATGTCGGCGTTGCCGGTGTTGAAGCCGAGGCTCATCTTGCCGCTGCGCTGCTCAATGATCTGGTCGAGACCAGCGAATGCGCCCCCGACGATGAACAGCACGTTGGTCGTGTCGATCTGGATGAACTCTTGGTGCGGGTGCTTTCGTCCGCCCTGCGGTGGCACCGAGGCGGTCGTGCCCTCCAGGATCTTCAGCAGCGCCTGCTGCACACCCTCACCGGAGACATCACGGGTGATCGACGGATTTTCGCTCTTGCGCGAGATCTTGTCGACCTCGTCGATGTAGATGATGCCCGTCTCGGCCTTCTTGACGTCATAGTCGGCGGCTTGGATCAGCTTGAGCAGGATGTTCTCGACGTCTTCGCCGACATAGCCCGCCTCGGTGAGAGCCGTGGCGTCAGCGATCGCGAACGGCACATTGAGCATGCGGGCAAGGGTCTGGGCAAGATAAGTCTTGCCGCATCCGGTTGGACCGACGAGCAGGATGTTGGACTTGGCAAGCTCAACCTGGTCATCCTTGCCGCGGGTGGTCGAAGCCTGCGACTGAACACGCTTGTAATGGTTGTAAACCGCCACCGCGAGCGACTTCTTTGCGCCATCTTGGCCGATCACATAGCCGTTGAGGAAGTCGTAGATCTCCTGCGGCTTGGGAAGCTCTCCGAGGCTGAGCTCAGCACCTTCGGCGAGCTCTTCCTCGATGATCTCGTTGCACAGATCGATACATTCGTCGCAGATGTAGACACCCGGACCAGCGATGAGCTTCTTGACCTGCTTTTGGCTCTTGCCGCAGAAAGAGCACTTCAGCAGATCGGCAGTTTCACCAATGCGTGCCACGTGAAGGGTCCTCTCGATCGCTGCGTTCTGCCCGTGACGTCGTGGGCGTCAATTTCACCCTAGCGGCGATTCGACTACCCGTCTCGGTCATCCGCCCGCATCCCGGTCGTGTCTGATGTCAGTTGGCCGGGACCTTGAGCGTGTTGAGTACCTCGTCCACAAGGCCGTACTCGACTGCCTGCTCCGCCGTGAGGATCTTGTCGCGGTCGACGTCCTTGCTGATCTCCTCGACAGACTTGCCAGTGGCCTCGGAGAGCATCGTTTCCATCAGCTCACGCATACGGAAGATCTCGTTGGCCTGGATCTCAAGGTCTGAAATCTGGCCGCCGGTCCCCTCGGTGTAGGGCTGATGGATCAGGATGCGGCTGTTGGGCAGGGCGAGCCGCTTGCCAAGCGTGCCGGCGGCGAGCAGGATCGCAGCGGCCGAAGCCGCCTGACCCAGACACAGAGTCTGCACGTCGGGCTTGATGTAGCGGATCGTGTCGTAGATCGCCGTCAGCGCAGTGAATGACCCACCCGGGCTGTTGATGTAGATGCTGATGTCGCGGTCAGGATCCATGGCCTGCAGTGACATGAGCTGCGCCATGACGGCGTTGGCCACGTCATCGCTGATCGGGGTGCCCAGCATGATGATGCGGTCCTCGAAAAGCTTGGTGTAAGGATCGATGCGGCGAAAACCGTAGGACGTGCGCTCTTCCCATTGCGGGATGTAATAGCTCATGCTGAACCTTCTGTGGTCACGGGCACCCAGGACATGGGGCAGGTCACGGACGACGTCCTAGCCTGAATGAATTGCTCGCTTCGCTCGCTCATTTCAAGTCTCCTGCGTTCGACACGACGTGATCGATCAGTCCGTACTCCTTGGCCTGGTCCGGGGTGAACCACCGGTCCCGGTCGGAGTCGAGCTCGATCTGCTCGACGGTCTGGCCGCTGTGCTGTGCCTGAAGCTCGTTGAGCTGCTTCTTGAGCAGAACGCTCTGTTGTGCCTGGATCTTGATGTCCGAGGCAGAGCCACCAATGCCGCCCGACGGCTGGTGCATCATGATGCGCGCGTGCGGCAGTGCGTAACGCTTGCCCGGCGTGCCGGCATTGAGGAGGAACTGGCCCATCGACGCAGCAAGTCCCATTCCGAATGTCGCGACGTCGTTGGAGATGAACTGCATCGTGTCGTAAATGGCCATGCCTGAGTCGACAGAGCCACCGGGTGAATTGATGTAGAAGTAGATGTCGGACTGCGGGTCTTCAGCATTGAGCAGCAGCATCTGGGCGCAGATCGCGTTGGAGTTGGCGTCCTTGACCTCAGAGCCCAGGAACACAATGCGTTCCTTGAGCAGCCGCTGGTAGATGTGGCCGTCGAGATCGGATGGTCCGGCCTCGCCTGCCATCGCCGTCAGATTGGTGTTCGGTGAGTTGGTCACGCCACAAACCTAGACGGCCAAGTGGCGCGACACACGCGAAAACACGGCTGTTCGCTGACAGCGTGACAGCTCCCGCTCAGGCGCTGGTCTCGACCTCGGACTTCAACGCTGCAAGCGTCGCGTTCATACCGTCCAGCAGCTCAACGTCGTGCACGTCAGCTCCTCCCAGTGCCCAGCGAGCAGTCAGACGCACGGTCAGCGACGGGTTGGGCAACGCGGTACGTCGCTCGACAACCCGCACGCCGGAGGGGGTGGGCTCGATGTCATACGACCACTCGACATTCGTCGGCCAGACGTGGAACGCGAACGCCCCGCTGCCACCGTCATTGGCCGGCGGCTTCCACCGGGTGATGCGCGCCGTCGTCGGCCAGGCAAATCCCTTGCGACGGTTGATGTTGAGGCTTCGGCGACCCTCCTTGGGCTTGCCGAGCATCCGCATCGTCACCAGCTCCGGGCTTCGGCTCTTCATCGAATCGACATCGGACACTGCAGCCCAGACCTCGTCCGGCGTCGCTTCGATCTCGATCTCTGCCTCCAGGGCCGGCTGGCCGGCCATCAGCCGCGCTCCGCCGCTGCCTTGATGCGCTCAAGGGTCGTGCTGATCCCCGTGCTGAGCGAGGCCTCAAAGGTCTCGGCGCCGCCGAGACCTTTGTCGACGCCGAAGTCGGAGAACTTGGTGGTGCCGTTGGGCGTCGTGCGCGACTCGGTCAGCCGTGTGCCGGTGCCTGTGGGTTCGAGCTCGTACGTCCACACCGTGCGGTTCTCGATGATCTTGAAGGCAAGCTTCGTGTTGGGCTCGAAGGCCACGACCTTTGCCGTCGTCGGCCAGCGCAGCTTGCCCTGACCATTGATGTTCAACGTGCGGGTGCCCTTCTTGACGGCGCGGCCGAACACGACTTGCTTGCGTACCTGGGGACTCCACTCGGACATGCGCTTGAGGTCGGACACCAGGGCCCAGACCCTCTCGGGTGGAGCGGCGATCTCGACGCTTCCCTCGATCAGCTGTTTGATGGACATGGCGCTCCTCAGTCGGTCTAGGCCTGCTGTGGCGACGCCGGGAGTGCTCGCATGGTCCGCGTGCGGGCGTTGAGCCACGTGACGAGCCAGTCTCCCACCTGGGGGTGGTTGAGGAGCGCGAAATGGTGAACACTGGGGAGGTACTCGAATCGGGCACCATCGACGATTGCGCCGTTCTTGCCGACTCCCGTGGCTGACGAGAAGTGCACGACCAGGTCGCCGAGCACCGAGCTCACTGGATGCATCTGCGATGCGCCGAGGGTCGCGGCGACGAAGTGATATTCGGCGTGCGGCAGCGGCGCGGCGGCGATACGGTCCAGCCCCCATTGACCTGTGAGGTCCTGACCTTCCCACTCATCCTGGGTGATGTAGCCGTGCCGAAGGTCGACGATGCCGACCGATCGGCTTTCGAGGATGGAACTGAAAGGCGTCGACTCCGGCCAGAAACGGAGGAGGCGTGATCCGAGGTGGGCAACCTTTTCGAGGTTGGCCCCAGCATGCGGTGTGCCGAGGCAGACCACATCGCGTACGAGATGCTGCCATGTCTGGCCCGACGCCGTAGCGTGGTTGGTGGCTGCCCGTACCACGAGTCCACCCATCGAGTGACCGACGAGTGTGATGCGTGTGACGGCAACCGGCCATGAGGCGACGAGCTGCTGCAGCAGGGCGTCGAGATGTTTGCCGTTCTCGGAGATGTGAAGCCCGGTGTTGTATCGCAGCATCACGGGTGTGCCATCGGTCTCGGCGACGACTCGGTGGGGGTAGGTCGTTCCGTACTTTTCAGCCGAGTTGCTCCACGACTCGTCGTTCTCGCACAGACCGTGCAAGAACACCACCGGGTGGCTGGTGGCACCGCGGAATGCCTCAGCGAGCGGCCATCCGGTGGGCGCGATATCCGCACCGTCGGCGCGGATCGACATCGTGATCGCCTGGGGATCATCGAGCATGCGCAGCTCATCACCGATCAGACCGTTGACAGCGGCGACCACAAGTCGACCCCGCCGCGAGCTCTCGATCGGACGTCCGATGCCTTTGGACGAGAGTGCGCGTACGGACCCGCTCGACAGCCGAATCAGACCAGAGATCGCGCCATAGAAACTGGTGACCGCAGCGTCGTGCAATGACTGAGGAACTTGGCCGCCGACGATGCGAGTTGCCCGGAATGCGCGCGATGACACCGCATTGTGCAGGTCGCGGATCGTCCCGACGATCAGCCGATCACCGTAGTCGAGCGCGAGTGCAGCGACGTCAGTCGTGCGTGCGGTATCGGCGGGCATGCCTCCATACTGCCGTTATCACACGTCGAATCAACAATTTCGGCAGCGAGTTTCTGATCACGTTCCACGTCGACGCAGTCGCACAGCAGGGTAGGGCCTACTGAGGTGCGGCCTTCTTCGCGGCCTTCTTGGCAGGTGTCTTCTTGGCAGGTGCCTTCTTGGCGACCTTGGCGGCCTCGTCAACCGTGGGCTCGTCATCGCGATAGGTGCCGTCGGCCTGCAGGCGCGAGAGCTCGAGCGCCTTGCCGGACGCGTCGGTGACCTTGGCGGACTCGACGAGCGAGGCGAGCGCCTTGCCGCGCAGCACCTCACTGACCATCTCTGGCACGTGGTTGTGCTCCATGATGTGCTGAATGTAAGCGCTGGGCTCCTCGCCCGACTGCTGCGCCCGACGCATGATGTGGGCTGAAAGCTCGGCGTCATCGATGCCGAATTCCTCGGTCGCGACCACCTGGTCGAGCACGAACTGGGCGACGAGGGCTTCGCGGACACGCTTTTCGAGGTCGGCCTCGAACTCTTCCTTCGTCTGCTCCTCATCAGCAAGGAACGTCTCAAACGGAATACCGGCCTGGGCGAGCTGCTGCTCGATCTGCTGACGACGGGAGTCGAGCTCCTCGGTGAGGAGGTTCTCAGGCAAGGGCGCGTCGATCTTGCTGACGATCTCATCGAGAATCAGGTCGCGGGCCTCGTTGGCCTGTTCCATCCGCTTGCCGCGGGTGACACGGTCGGTGAGGCCCGTACGGAGCTCGTCGAGCGTGTCGAACTGCGACGCGGTCTGGGCAAAATCGTCGTCGAGGTCGGGGAGCTGCTGCTCCTTGGCGTCACGAAGCACGACTGTGACGTCAGCGTCCTGGCCGACAAGGTCGCCGCCGGCGAGCTGGGTGGAGAACGTGTTGGACTCCCCCGCCCTCATCCCAATGACCGCCTCGTTCAGGCCGTCGAGCATCGTGGCGGAGCCGATCGTGTAGGGCATGGCCTCGGCCTGAGCGGCCTCGATCGGCGTGCCGTTCTGCGCGGCCGAGAGGTCAATCGTCACGAAGTCGCCATCAGCGGCAGCGCGGTCGACCTCGGTGAACGTGGCAAAACGCTTGCGAAGCTCCTCGATCTGCTCCTCAACGTCGTCGGGCGTCACGTTGGCATCGCCGACCGACACCGCGATCTTGGAGACGTCGGGAAGCACGAGCTCCGGGCGTACGTCAAGCTCGGCGGTGATCTCGATCGGCTCACCGTCGACAAATTTCGTCAGGTCTATCTCAGGCTGGCTCAGCGGCTGGATCTTGGAGTCCTGCAGCGCCTGGCTGTACCAACCGGGCAGCGCACTGTTGATGGCCTCATCAAGCACGGCCGGTCTGCCCACGCGCTGATCGACGATGGCGTTGGGGATCTTGCCCTTGCGGAAGCCGGGGATCGTTATCTGCGAGCTGATCGACTTGTAGGCGGTCTGGAGGCTCGGCTCGAATTCGTCGAACGGCACCTCGATGGTGAGCTTGACCCGTGTCGGGCTGAGGGACTCGGTGCTGCTTTTCACGTGCTGGCTCCTGCGTGTCTCGGAAGTGGCGCTTGGGGTGCCGCGGCGACTCATGGGTCGGCGGCGCGGCGAAATAACAGTCTCTCATGCTGCCGCTTTTCCCCGCATTCGAGGCATCTATCCCTAGCACGACGATCCGCGATTCAGATGCACCCGGCGTGCCGTTCTGAATGCGGAGATCCGGTCCAACGAAGGTGAATCCGAGCCGTAGACAAATATGTCGGGATGACAGGATTCGAACCTGCGACCCTCCGCCCCCAAAACGGATGCGCTACCAAGCTGCGCTACATCCCGTAGCCCGATCACTCTAGTGGACACTTGCGGGGTGAAACGAATCCGGTACGCCGAGCTCACCGCGCTCATCGGGCAGCGACAGCCCGCGTGCGGAAGCACAACCGTGATTGCACTCGATGGTCCGAGCGGTTCGGGCAAGACGAGGCTCGCCGACGGGCTGGCCGAGGTGACCGGCGGCGATGTCCTGCATCTCGACGACCTCTATCCCGGCTGGCAAGGACTCGAGGCAACACCACCGATGGTGAGACGAGTGCTGGATCGCATCGCGGCCGACGAGATCGGGGAGGTCAATCGCTGGGACTGGGACGCGGATCGTCGGGGCTCTGTCCTGCGGGTGCCGCCCGCAGGACTGCTGATCCTCGACGGCGTGGGCAGCGGTGCCGCGACGCTTCGCCCGTTCCTCAGCCTGCTGCTGTGGGTCGAAGCGCCGCTGGGCGTGCGGCGGCGGCGTGCACTCAGCCGTGACGAGGGCGTGTACGAGCCGTTCTGGGAGATGTGGGGTGCGCAGGAAGCGCGCCATTTCGCCGCTGAACAGACGCGTATCCGGGCCGACCGCGTCATCGACACAGGTGACTGAAGCGCCGCTTTGATATGGCAGGATGGATCCCGTTGCCGCAAGGCTTCGCGGACGTAACTCAATTGGTTAGAGTCTCTGCCTTCCAAGCAGAATGTTGCGAGTTCGAGTCTCGTCGTCCGCTCCACTCACGGCGAAGCCGTCCCACGAGTGGACGACGAGACTCATGGGCCCAATCAACGCGCCGAAGGCGCCACACCAGGGATCGTCGTCCGCTCCACTCACGGCGAAGCCGTCCCACGAGTGGACGACGAGACTCATGGGCCCAATCAACGCGCCGAAGGCGCCACACCAGTGACCGTCACACCAAGACCGCCGCCGACAACTGGCTGACCACCGAGCGGGCCGACATTCTTCGCGGGTACGTATCCGGCTCGCGATCTGGGAGCCGTCTCACTGGCTGATTACTTCACCAAGTGGCTGGCCAACCGGACTGAGCTCTAACCGGTCACGCGCAACATGTACGCGACTCTCTGAAATAGGTCACGCATTTGGGCTGAGTCTTCTCAACTTGTTCGCTCTTGTTGATTCCATGACTTCGACCCATTTCGCAACGACGGCGAGACCCGAGAAGTCCTGTGATCTTTGGAATGCCGCCAGCCGCATCAAGTCGAGGTCCGCCCTTTTCATCGTGATGACCCTGCGGACAGCCTTCGCCAAAGCCCTCTTATCGCCCTCAAGAATAAGGAAACCGTTAACCCCATTTGTGATTAGTTCAGCAGGACCATATGGCACGTCGTAGCAAATTGGTACACAACCTCGACCCATACTTTCCACAACGACGAGCGGACAACCTTCGATTTCGCTAGTCAGCATCGAAAAGCCGGCGGAACAGAATTCTTCCCTCCCGTTCGGACTGTAACCGTGCAGCGTCGCGACCGGCCTTGAGGACCAACGGCCAACAAAGGTTGCTATCCCCGTCGCGGCCGCTGCACCTACGTATCGCGCAAGCAAGCGTCTTAGGTTAGCCGTTGGCCGCGATTCCAAGGTAGAAATCTTGTTCCGAAGCGACTCTTCCATCGGACCGGTGCCATAAATGTCCAAGAATGGACGGTTGAACGGATTGACCACATCGGCGTTTGCCGCCACCGCCTCGATGGCATGATCAACACGTTTTCCTCTGACAAGGCGTCCGAGCACGATTCCTCGGTTCCGGCGGTGGCGCAAGGTCGGGATGGTGTCTGGAACAATGCACGCGTTGCTCACGACGTAGCGGTTGCCCGCCCCCTCGCCAAGTAGGGATTTGACATCGTTCAGTTGAGTCTCAGTTAGAAAAACCACCGCGTCAAAAAGGTCGAGCCTTTGCATTACGTACCGGCGAAAGTTCAGTTCCGTCTTCGATCCATGGACAAGATGCGTGTTATGGACCAGATGCATCTTCACAACATCATCACGCTGATAGTCCGCAAGGATCGTTGCGCTCTTCCAGTGGTCGATAATGAACCAAGCAGTTGGATCCCTGGGAAGGGAGTCGAGCCAGAATTGAACCATTTCGCGTTCAGATCCCCACGACCCAATCGGGACGCTCGAATTGTCGAAAAGGGTGTAGGTGTCTAGCGGCAACCCTGATTCGTCGACCTCGCCGGTTCGTTGCTCATGCACAAGCCTGCTTCCGTCGGAACGAAAATGATCGACCGAATGGATTTTCCCGTGATCGTCTAGATTCTCGACTACTCCTTTGAACCTGGCACCATCCAAAACAGTCTCGACGTCGCACAGCACGTGCGTGCGAAAGCCACTCGAGTCACTGGCAGACTCAAGCGAATCGTCGGACCACACGCCCAAATCCTCAAACAAGTTGACGATGCTCACGCCACTCGCCAAGAGACCCCGCTTGGTCAAGTCTCTTCTAATGACGCCGTAGTCGCCATGATCGTAGGTCAGGATTGTCACAGGAGTACCGGAAATTTCCGCGAAACACTTTGACCGAAATAGCAGGGCGGTAGCCATGCCCGCGAACTGCAAACCAATATCGGTAGTGATCACATAGTGATTTCCGTGTGGCAGATCAAGCAATTGACCAGCGCCTACTTCAAAGGTGGATATGACGAACTTTTCGGCAACTATTCAGAAGGGCGACGCTATCCACCCTTCCGCCCAGTTTTGACATCGCAATAATGTCGCACTGACGGTGGCAAAGTGAGCCTTTC
>CAZWZC010000039.1:0-23013 GCA_964638755.1 uncultured Aeromicrobium sp.
CTTCGTCGCGGGTGCGACGCATGTTCCGCTGCACGAGCTGCGCGGCCGGATCGAAAAGGTCGTACCGATCACCGACCGTGCCGCGACACTTGTCATCCGGCCGGGTTGGGGCTGGTCGTTCAACCACGCGCCGGGCCAATACATCGGCATCGGGGTCGAGATCGACGGCAAGTTCCACTGGCGCTCGTACTCGTTGTCCTCAGTGCCACTGGTCGAGGGAAAGACAGTCAGCATCACCGTGAAGGCGATGCCTGAAGGATTCCTCTCCGATCACCTGGTCAACGGACTTGCACCCGGCACAATCGTGCGGCTCGCCTCGCCCCAAGGCGACTTCGTCCTGCCTGATCCGCCACCAGCCAAGATGCTGATGCTCGTCGGCGGCAGTGGCATCACGCCGATCATGTCGATCCTGCGGACCATGGACCGCCGAGGCTCGATCCCGGACGTCGTGCTCGCCTACTCCGCCGTCAGCGAGGACGACATGATGTTCGTCCACGAGCTGCGGGTGCTGGCGCTGCGGTATGAGTCCTTCACGTTCTACGAGCGATTCACCGGCGCCGAGGGCATGCTCACCGCCGACCAGCTCGACACCGTGTGCCCTGACTGGAAGGAACGCGAGGCCTGGGCCTGCGGGCCGGGTGCGATGCTCGACGCGTTCAGTTCACACTTCGAGGCCGAAGGACGACTGGATCATCTTCACGTGGAGCGCTTCACCCTCAACCTCGCGAGCGGCGGCGAAGGTGGCACCGTCACGTTCGGTGTCGGCGGCCCGACTGTCGAGGTCGACGGAGCGACAACTCTTCTCGAGGCTGGGGAGAAGGCCGGCATCAACATGCTGTTCGGCTGTCGCATGGGGATCTGCCACACGTGCGACGTACCCCTGGCCTCCGGGCGCATCCGCGATCTGCGCAGCGGCGAAGAGCACGGCGAGCCCAATGAATACATCCAGACCTGCATCTCGGTCGCCGCAGGCGACTGCACCCTGACCCTCTGACACTCCCAACCCGATAGGAGCCAGTCATGGCTTTTGCTGATGTACGCGAATACACCCACCTCACCGACGAAGAGGTCGAGGCGATCGGCGCCGAGCTCGACCAGATCCGTGCGGAGGTTGAGGCCTCACGAGGCCAGGCCGACCGCGACTACATCCTGCGCACCATCCAGCTCCAGCGACGACTCGCGGCGGCGGGACGAATCACCCTGTTCGCCAGCTTCTTCCCACCGGCGTGGCTGCTGGGCACCGCCCTGCTCGGGTCGGCAAAGATCCTGGAGAACATGGAACTCGGCCACAACGCGATGCACGGCCAGTGGGACTGGATGAACGACCCCGAGATCCACTCCAGCAACTGGGAGTGGGACACCACCCAGCCAGCTGAGCAGTGGAAGCACTCGCACAACTACATCCACCACCAGTTCACCAACGTGCTGGGCCACGACAACGACATCGGCTACGGAATCCTGCGGATGTCGCGGGACCAGAAGTGGTCGCCGTACAACCTCGGGCAGCCGGTCTACAACGCGCTGCTCGCCTTGTTCTTCGAGTGGGGCGTCGCGCTCCACGACCTCGACATCGAGGCCATCCGCAAGGGAGAGAAGGACATGCCGCTGCTCAAGCGGCAGCTGCGCCAGATCGGGCGCAAGGTCGGCAAGCAGTCGTTGAAGGACTACGTCATGTACCCCGCGCTGACAGGACCGTTCTTCCTGCAGACCCTCGCCGCGAACTTCACCGCCAACATCATCCGCAACGTCTGGACATACGGGATCATCTTCTGCGGCCACTTCCCCGACGGCGCGGTGCACTTCACCGAGGAGGAGCTCGAGGACGAGACGCGTGCCGAGTGGTATCTCCGCCAGATGCTGGGCTCGGCCAACTTCAAGGGCGGCAAGCTGCTGCACATCATGAGCGGGCAGCTCGGCTACCAGATCGAGCACCACCTGTTCCCCGACCTGCCGAGCAACCGTTACGCGCAGATCTCGGTCAAGGTGCAGGACATCTGCAAGCGCTACGACATCCCGTACACGACTGGACCGCTCCACAAGCAGTACGGACAGACGTTCCGCACGATCATGAAGCTGTCGTTGCCCAACAGGCGCACCGAGGACAACCCCGCTCCGCTGTCGCCTCGCGCGCACCGTCGACTGCGCGATGACGAGCGCCAGATCCGTCGTTCAGAGCTCGGCAAGTGGTCCGGCGCGGCCTCGGCGTGAGGGTGAGCGCATGACCACCGTGCTCGACACCCGCCCCAGGACAGGCGGCCTGCCGGTGCCATTTGCGTGCGAGGACGACGATGGGGCGCTCGACCACTCTGTGGTGGTCAAGCAGCGTGCCATTCGGTGTGCGCTGAGCAGGATCTGCGGCATCTGCGGCGAGACATTGACCCGTCCGATCGCGTTCTTCGGTCCGACGGCTGAGTGGGAGTCTGGACTCTTCACCTTCCCTCCCACGCACCGGTCGTGTGCCAGGGTGGCACTCGATCTCTTCGTGCCGCTCGGTGGCCGTCATCTGGGTCAGGCTGAGCCACCGCTGAAGTGGACTCTGGTGACCACCGGCGGCTTCGATCTCATTCGACCGGCCCGACACGGTGGCTTGGTTCAGTTCCGCCCCAATTCAGTCATCGACGTCGACCTCGTAGACTGAGACAGGATTCAGCTGGCGGCGGTCAGCAGGAAGATCGGAATCAGCCGATCCGTCTTGGTCTGGTAGTCCGCATAGTTGGGAAACGCCTCAACGGCACGCTCCCACCAGATCGCGCGCTCATCACCTTCTAACTCACGCGGCACATAGTCCTTGCGTACGGCGCCGTCCTGCAACTCGACGAGCGGGGCATCCACGAGGTTGTAGTACCAGCTCGGATTGTCCGGTGCGCCACCCTTGGAGGCGACGACGAGGTATTCGCCTTCGTGCTCGACCCGCATCAGGGCTGTTGTGCGGATCTTTCCGCTCTTGGCACCCAGCGTGTACAGCAGGATGATCGGGCGACCCTGGATCGTGTTGCCCGCCTTGCCGTCGCTGCGCTCGTACAGCTCGGCCTGCTCGCGGGCCCAGTCGGACGTGCTCGGTGCGTATTCTCCGGTCAGTGGCATGTCACCAGACTCGCAGACGACCCCAGAACTGTCACACCTGACGGCAAGAATTAAGTCAATCGCCGCAGGTCAGACCGGATCGCGGCCTGAGGATTCGAGGCCACCATGGATTGCAAGATTGAGCTCGTCTTCATACCTGTCACCGACGTCGATCGGGCGCGCGACTTCTATGTCGACCAGGTCGGTTTCGCCCTCGATCATGACGTGCGCGTCGACGCCAACCTCCGGTTCGTCCAGCTCACACCAGTCGGTTCTGCGTGCTCGATCGCCTTCGGTGAGGGCATCACCACGCTGGTTCCCGGCACCCAGCACGGCATCCAGGTCGTGGTCGACAGCGCCCAGGCTGCCCATGACGATCTCATCTCGAATGGTGTCGAGGCGACCGACATCGACGTTCAACCATGGGGCATTTTCACCAGCTTCACCGACCCCGATGGCAACCGCTGGCACGTCCAAGAGCTGCCGGCGCGTTAGCACGGCAGACTGTCTCCCATGACGTCGGAGATGCCTGCGGACCTGCTCGTCCACGCGCTTGGGGCCAAGGGCTTCATGCCGGAGGACGAAGGTGAGTTTCTCCACCGCATCGCCCGCCAGCGACTTCATCTCGGCCCGGCATTGGAGATCGGTACGTATTGCGGCAAGTCCGCGATCTACCTGGGCGCAGCTGCACGCGAGGTCGGAGGACATGTCCTCACGATCGACCACCACCGCGGATCCGAGGAGAACCAAGCCGGCTGGGAGCACCACGACGCATCGCTGGTCGACGATGAGCTCGGTCTCATGGACACTCTGCCGGTGTTTCGACGGACCATCGCGCTCGCCGGTCTGGACGAACAGGTGACAGCCGTGATCGGCCGATCGACCAGCGTGGCGACATGGTGGCAGACCCCAGTCAGCCTGCTGTTCATCGACGGTGGGCACGCTGAGATTCACGCGCAGAACGACTACTCGGGATTCGCACACTGGATCATGTCGGGCGGGGTCCTGGCGATCCATGACGTGTTCGAGCGGCCTGAGGACGGCGGTCAGGCACCGTTCCACGTATGGCAGCGAGCTGTTGCCTCAGGCAGCTTTGAACCAACCGAGACGGTGGGTTCGCTGCGAGTGCTGACGCGGTGTCAGGGAGACGCGGGCCAACCCGTCGAATGATGGGCCGGGGCACGTACGCACGGACCGGATCGGTGACTCCTCAACTGAATGAGCCGCCGGACGGTTGAGAACTCACCGCTAACCCGTCGGCTGGCGGGCAGTCGCATTCGAGTGCCATCTCGTCGAACTCCACACCGATTCCGTGTCCGGTCATGATGGCCGCGCCGGCTGTCGTGTCGCTCAGCACGTCCCAGGCAAGAATCACCGCCGCGGCAGTGTAGGTCGTGTATTCCACCGGCCAGTTGACGTCATCGGGGAACACATAGCCCGTCCAATAGCCGCCCTCATCGTTGCGGAGGTGCTGCATGTCGGCGAACATCTGCTCAGCACGATCGTCGCCGATCGCGTGCAGCGCCATCGCCAGCTCGCACGTCTCGGCGCCTGTCACCCATGGGTTGGCACTGACGCAGCGGATGCCGAGACCGTCCTCGACAAAGGTGTCCCAGCGCACGGCGAGCATCTCGTGGGCGGCGGGGCCGCGTACGGCGCCCCCAAGCACCGGATAGTACCAATCCATTGAAAATGTCGACTTGTCGAGAAACTGGTCACGATGCTCGCGGATTGCGTGGCCGAGACGACCACCGGTGAGCTCCCACTCAGGCTGCGGCTCGTCCATCACTTCTGCGAGAGCCACTCCGCACCGCAGCGACTGATAGACGCTCGAGCTGCCTGCGAGAAGTGCCTCGCGGTTGATCTTGGCAGGACCGTCGGCATCCCACTCGCGCGACCATGCAATGCCGCCGAAGGGTAGCTGCAGACTGGCGACCAGGTCGAGAGCGCGGCACACGACCGGCCACATGCTCTCGAGGAACGCGCGATCTCGGCGGATCGCCCAGTGGTGCAAGACTCCGACGGCAATGTAGGCAGCCATGTTCGTCTCGGTGCTGGCGTCCTCGACCTCGCCACCAACGATCCGCATGGCCCACGAGCCGTCGACGCGCTGGTTGCGAAGGCACCAGTCGTATGCAGCCCCGGCCGCCTCGATCTCGCCACCGACCACGAGCGCCATCGCACCCTCGACGTGGTTCCAGGCATCCGTGTGCTCACCCACCGTCCAGGGGATCGCTCCGTCAGCCTCCTGCATCGAGGCAATGCTGGCGGCCGTCTGGGCAATCTGCTCGGGGGTCAAGAGGCGGGCGTTCACGAGGAGGGGGTCTCCGGCTTGCGGAGGTAGAGCACCATGCTCTTGCCGATGAACGGGTTGAGGACCTTCTCCGCCAGACGAGTGGCTGTGCTGTAGCGGGGTGTCTTCATGATGTCCCACACCAGAACCTGGTGATAGGCCTTCACCAGCGGGTTCTCGTCGTTCTTGACACCGACAGCGCACTTGAGCCACCAGTAGGGCGAGTGAAGCCCGTGTGCGTAGTCGATGCCTTCGAAGGTCATGCCCGCGTTCTCAAGCTTGCCGATCAGCTCCTTGTCGGAGTAGATGCGGATGTGTCCGCCAGGCGTGTTGTGGTAGTCATCTGACAACTTCCAGCAGACGATCTCGGGCAGCCAACGTGGCACCGTGACGGCCATTGTGCCGCCCGGACGCAGGACACGCACGAGCTCGTCAATCGCCTGGATGTCGGCCGGTATGTGCTCGAGCACCTCCGATGCGACGACGCGGTCGAACTCGCCGTCAGCGAACGGCAGGGCAAGTGCGTCGCCCTCCTTGATGTCGGCCGAAGCACCCTCGGGCACCTCGCCGGCTTCCTTCATCGCGCCGAACAGCTCCAGCACGTTGGCGAGCTCGTCAGCGTCCTGATCGAAGGCGATGACATCAGCACCGCGGCGGTACAGCTCGTAGGAGTGCCGGCCTGCACCTGCGCCCATGTCAATCACCCGGTCGCCGGGCTTGAGGCCGAGGCGGTCAAAATCAACGGTCAGCATGTTTACTTCTTTCCCTCTTCTTTGGCAGGAAGAGCCTTCCCCGCGTGGGCGACGATCACTTCTTTGTATGCGGCGGCCGTGGCCTTGGCCACAGCACCCCAGCTGAACAGCTCGAGCACGCGCTCGCGGCCAGCCTTGCCCATCGTGTCGCGGCGCTCGGGGTCATCAAGCAGCTCGGCGATCGCGGCCTCGAGCTCACCAACGTCGCCGGGCGTCACGAGGGTCGCGCAGACACCGTCCTCGCCGACGACCTCAGGAATCGCACCGGCACGGCTGACGACGAGCGGGGTGGCGCAGGCCATCAGCTCGGCGGTCGGCAGGGAGAACCCTTCGTACAGCGACGGCACGCAGGCGAGCTCAGCAGAGCCCATGACATCGACCAGCTCGGCGTCGCTGATGCCGTTGACGAACTTTACGTTCTCGGCAATTCCAAGGTCGTCGATGAGCTTCTCGGTTCGCCCGCCTGCCTTGAGCGTCGTGACGAGCATCAGCTCGACATCGCGCTCGGTGCGCAGCTTGGCGAATGCCTCGAGCAGCGTGGCGATGCCCTTCATGGGAGCGTCGGCGCTGGCCATGGCCACGATGCGTCCGGGTATGCGCGGAGCAGTCGGCGGAACGAACACGTCGTCCACACCGAGGGTGATGACCTCGAGGACCGACGGGTCGACGCCGAAGTCGTTGATGATGTCTCGCCGGCTGGACTCAGAGACTGTCAGGATCTTGGTGAGCTGCTTGGCAACCCGCTTCTGCATGCGCAGAAAGCCGTACCAGCGACGCAGGCTGAGCTTCTTGCGAAACGACGCACTCGCAAGATCTATGCGGCGATCGAACGTGATCGGGTGATGGATCGTCGTGATCAGCGGAAAGCCCATCTCGGCGATGTCGAGCATGCCGGAGCCAACCGTCTGGTTGTCGTGCACGATGTCGAAGTCGCCGACACGGTCCTTCATCAACCGGGCTGCACGCTTGCTGAACGTCTTGGGCTCGGGAAAGCCGGCAGTCCACATCGTGAGGACTTCTTCGACGTCGATGAGGTCGCGAATCTCCTTGGGCTTTGGCGTACGGAACGGATCGGGCTCGCGATAGAGGTCGAGTGACGGGACCTTGTGCAGGATGACGCCCTCGTCGAGCTCTGGATAGGGCTGGCCCGAATAGACCTCGACGGTGTGACCGAGAGCCACCAGCTCACGACTCAGATGGCGGAGGTAGACGCCCTGACCGCCGCAGTGTGGCTTGCTGCGGTACGACATGAATGCGATGCGCACGGGAGGCCTCCGTAGGGGTTGAACACATTCAGCGCTGTTGACTGAACTTTCTATTCTCTCGCGGCAAAGTGCCGATGTGGAAATTTCGGGGCTGAGGCCTTCGTCACTCAGCGATTGGCATTCTTGCCGCTGTTGCCGGGGTAGAAGGAGTGGGTTGCCGTCACACCGCCATCGACTGCGAACTCACCGCCAGTCGTGTAGCCGCTCTCATCGCTCGCCAGGTACACATACAACGGCGCAATGTCCTCAGGTGTTCCCACCCGTTCCAGCGGTATGCGGGTCGCGCCCCACTGCATCGCGGCGTCGCCACCGTGCGCCTGAGTCATCGGAGTGTCGATCATCCCGGGGTGAACTGAGTTCACTCGCACACCGTGGGCGCCGAGCTCGACGGCCGCCGCCTTCGTCATTCCACGGATCGCGAACTTGGTGCCCGTGTATGCCGTCAGGGAAGCCATACCGGCGAGCCCCTCCACCGACGAGCAGTTGATGATCGAACCGTCACGATTCTGCTTCATCGCCGGTGCCACAGCCCTCATGCCGAGGAAGCAGCCTTTCATGTTCACGCTGGTCACCAGGTCGAACTCCTCGACCGGCATCGTGTCGACCTCACCGAACCTCAGGATGCCGGCGTTGTTGACCAGCACGTTGACGTGACCGCCGAGCTGCAGCTCAGCATCCTTGACCACGGTCGCCCAGGACGTCGGGTCGCTCACGTCGAGATGGCTGAATGTCGCGGCCTCGCCGAGCTCGTCGGCAAGTGCCTTGCCAGCGTCGTCGGCCACGTCGGCGATGACCACTTTGGCGCCTTCGCGCACGAAGTGGCGTGCGATGGCTGCGCCCTGACCTTGGGCTCCGCCGGTGATGATGGCGCGCTTGTCCGTGAGACGGGACATGGATTTCCTCCAGGAAGTATTGAGTGGGTTAAAGCGAAAGAATTGAGTCGGCGGCGAATGAGCGCTCGGGGTCTCGATCGGCGAAGAAGCCACCGACGACCTTGTCGAGCTCTTCGGTCGACCAGATGTCGGCATCGGTGTCGAAGCGCTGGTCAACGACCGGTGCCGCGAGCAGCGCGACCATGCCGCCATACACGACGAACACCTGACCACTGATCCGCGCGGCGGCAGGTGAAGCGAGGTAGGCAACGAGCGGTGCCACGTGGTCGGCGCTGTAGGGATCGATCGTCTGACCGGAGTTGTCTGGTCCGAACACCTCAGCGGTCATGGCGGTACGCGCGCGGGGACAGATCGCGTTGGCACGGACACCGATACGTGACAGGCCGCGTGCGGTGGTGAGTGTGAGCGCGGTGATCCCGGCCTTGGCTGCGGCGTAGTTGGCCTGGCCCGGGGATCCGGTGAGGAATGCCTCCGACGCGGTGTTGATGACACTCGCGTCAACCGGCGCACCCGACTCCTTGGCGACCTGCTTCCAGTGCGCCGCAGCATTGCGGGACAGCAGGAAGTGACCGCGCAGGTGGATCTTGATGACGAGGTCGAACTCCTCATCAGTCATGTTGAAGAGCATCTTGTCGCGGGTGACGCCGGCGTTGTTGACCACGATGTCGAGGGAACCAAAGCTCTCCAGCGCGGTCTTCGTGATCAGGTCAGCCGTGGACCGTTCGCCCACGTCACCTGGGGCGAGAGCAACCTCGGCGCCCAGCGACTTGATCTCATCTGCGGCCTCGTCGGCCGCTCCGGGCAGATCGTTGAGCACGATGCGTGCACCGGCCTTGGCCAGGGCGACCGCCTCAGCGCGTCCGAGGCCCGCACCGGAGCCGGTGATGACCGCCACACGGCCATCAAGATCTGTCGAGCTCATGCCGTTGCGCCCGTCAAAAAGGCACGGTACGACCACACCGGCATGACAGCCTTACTTTTCGCTCGCTGGCGCTCGCTCATGCGTCTTCGATGATGCGCAGGGCCGACTTGGGACAGACATTGACGGCACGCTGCACCCGATCGCGGTTCTCATCGGTGACCGTGGGATCTTCGATCTGCAAGAAGTCGTCGTCATCGACGAAGAACACATCAGGTGCCATTGACTCGCACAAGGCATTCGCCTCGCACACGTCGTAATCGACCTCGACCTTTGCCATCAGATCTGCCTCCATGCACTAAACAAGAACTAGAACGTGTTCTATTCTATCCCAGCGCGGTGAGTTTGGATATGGCCCAGTCGCCATCGCCGCGTGTCAAGGTCACGACCAGGCTGTTGCGAATGAGCTGTTGCGTCGCGGCTTTGCCCACGCCGGCTGTCGTGGTCTGGTTGAGGAACACCAGCACCTTCGCCTTGTGCTCAGTCGCGTTGATGATCGCCGATGACACTGTGACAGCCTGCAGCACCAGCTGATTCTTTTCGGTGTTGTCGCGAACCTGGGCCATCGTCGCGTTGTACTCCTTGAGGAACGACGGCGTCATGCGGGCGCGCGCAATCTCCATGTCATTCGCAAGAGTCTTGTAGTCGTAGGACAACGTGCGCTGAGTCAGGTCCGCGGCCGTGATCAGCACCTCGGTGCGCGCATCTTCGCCAACAAGTGCACCATTGGGGGCGGCAGTCGAAGAACTTTGCTCTGCACGCCACCACAGGCCACCGACACCGGCGGCAGCAAGTGCGACCAGCACGGCAAGCACCAGGGTGACGTTCTTGTAGAACGGCGTCGCCGTACGGGTGGGCGACTCGACGACAACTGGCTTCGCCTCGGCAGCGGCCAGCTCAGCGGCGACCTTCTTGGGCGGTGGCTTGGTTGGTGCCTTCTTGGCAGGCGCCTTTTTCGCAGGTGCCTTCTTCGCAGGTGATGCGGCTGGTGTCTCCTCGGCAGGAGTGGTCGCGCTCTCGGTAGCGGCCTGCGGCTCCACCACCGGGATCACATCCGACTGGCAGTAGCGGCACCGGATCGCTGATGCCTTGATGTGCTCGGCACAGTAAGGGCAGACACGTTCGTCACGCTTGAGCTTCGCCATGTCCTAGCCCACGAACTCAAGCTTGGAGATCAGCCAGCGACTGTCCTGTTTGACCATGGAGAGCTTGATCCGCCAGGACCGGTCCTCGACCTCGCCGTTCGTGCCCTTGTTCTGCACCTTGCTGCCCGCCGAGACAAACACGATGGCAGAGTCTGCATCGGCCTCGCTCAGGCCCACCTCGTTGACGCGACCCTTGGAGACCGACTCCTGACTGACCGCAGACTCCTTCAGCGTCTTCAACGACGACTGGTACTGCTTCTTGAACTCGCCCGTTGCGCCATTGAGCACCTTGTCGGTCAACTGATCCATGTTGGTGTGGTCAACCTCCAAAAAAGCCAACGTCTCAGAGCGTGCGGCCCGACTGATGTCGGTGTACTCCTGAGCACGCTGCTCAGCAGGAGTGCTGCCCGGCGCCGCCGTTGCACCGCGAATGGCGAACAGGGCAAGCCACACGCACAGGCCAACCAAGGCCAACGCCAGCGCGGCGTTGATCGGGGAAATGCGTCTCACTGATTCTTCCAGTCATAGAGAGGTGGTGCGTACTTCATCCCGCGCATGTTGATCGGCGGGCCAGACGAGCACTGAGCCTGCACACCTTCTGGGAAGCCCTCTGTGTATGACACAAAGGTCTCCTTGGACGGATCACGCCGATCTCCTGGAGAAAGGTACCCGGCCTGACAAGCTGCAGGGTCTTGTGTGAGGTTGAGGTGGACCCGCCCAAACTTCTGGTCGCCAGGTGTCAGGGCCGATGGGCCCGCCGCGATCAGGCGCGGGAACGTCACCAGCAGCTGCTCAAGGGCAGGAAGTCGCTCGTCGACAACCTCGGTGACGCTGTTGAGGTGAAGCAGCATTGGTGGCAGCACCTTGCGGAGGGTGACAACCAGCTTGTTGAGCTCATCTGCTGCTGGCGCCGCCTCGGTGAGAATCTTGCGGACATTGGCGTCCGAGGAGGCCAGCGTGTCGGTCACATCTGCGAGGTCCTTGGCGAAGCCGCGGATGTTGCCGGAGTTGTCACGCTGGGTCTGAAGAACCGTCTTGGCGTTGTCGAGGAGGGCGACAGTCTCGGGCTCGTTCTCGGCCGCGGCGTCGATGAAGGACTGCGCGCTGTCGACCATCGAGCGAAGCGGGTTGGCGTTGTCACGGAACATCGTGCCGAGCTCGGTGATCACCGTGTTGAGCTCGCCCACGTTGACGCTGGAGACGAACCGGTCAAGATCCTGTAGGAGCACGTCCTCCCCCAACGGGATGCTCTCCTGGGTGCCGCGCACGAAGTCGCCGTTCTTGAGCATCGGACCACTCTTGCGGCTCGGCTCGAACGAAATGTACTGCTCGCCGACGACACTCAGATTGTGCACGACGACCGGTGAATCGGCTGGAACCTTGGTCTTGTCATCGAGTGCCACGTCGACGCGGAGTCCGTCGCCGTCGACCTTCATGCCCGACACCTTGCCGATCCTGACGCCGCGGTAGCTCACCTCACTGCCCTCATAGAGGCCACCCGACTCGGGCAGGAGCACGTGGACCGTGTAGCCGCGCCCAAGCACCTGGTCGACGAAACCGAGATAGTTTGCGCCGACGTACAGAATGCCCATGACACTCAGGAGCACGAATGCGACCAGCCTGACCTTGATACCGCGCCTCATGGTGTGCCTCCCCCGAGCCATCCGCCGATGAGCTCGACGAGACCATCGTCAGCCTCGGCACCGCTGGAGCCGGTGTCCGGAGTGAGACCGGGCAGACTCGGCAGGGCTGGCAGCCCTGCTGAGCCCGAACTGTTCTGCTCTGACTGTGCCAAGGCGTCTGCCACAGCCGGGCTGTCTGACTCGGTGCACAGCGGCAAGGTGCTGATGAGCGAGCACAGCTGCGCGATACCTTCGCCGCCCACGCCGCAGATCGGTGCGGTCGGCAATGCCTTGCAGAGTGTGATGACGTCCTGGAGCGTTGAAGGGAGCAGCCCGCCCTCGCTGATCGGGGTCAGCTTGATCTGCATCTTGAAGATCACGTTGGCGAAGTCACCCTTGATGACGTCCGCCGCGTCGATCGGGAACGGGTAGCTGGCTGCCGAGACGAGCCCGGGAACCAATGAGTTGCCCGCATCAGACGCCTTGCGCAGCACCGGCTCAAGGTGCCGGAGCTCGGCGATCAGGTCGTCCTTGGTCTCGTTGACCACACGCGTACCGACGTCACCGAGTTTGTCGAGCTCAGACAACATGGTGACGAGCTGTTCGTGCTGGTCACGAAGCACATTGATGGCAGGACCGGCGGCATCGATGGCATCCCCGATGGTGTCCTTCTCGGCGATGAGTGTTCGACTCAGGCCGTTGATCGAGTCCAAGGCGTTGATGATGTCGCCCTTTTGGGAGTCGAGCGTGCCGACCAGCGAGTTGATCTGGGTGAGCACGTCCCGGATCTTGCCGGTGCGGCCGTCCATCATTGCGTTGAGCTCCTGTGTGATGGTCTGCAGCTGGCCGAGGCCTCCGCCAGTGAGCACGAACGACAAGGCGCCGAGGACTTCTTCGACCTCGGGGTTGCGGCCGGTGCGATCCATCGGGATCACGTCGTTGGGACCGAGCCGACCGATGCCGGCGGGCTTGCCGTCAGTCCCCGTCGGAGCGGCCAGATCGACGAACTTCTCACCCAAGAGGCTTGTTTGGCGAATTTCAGCCATCGCGTTGTCGGGCAGGACGACGTCCTTGCGGATCAACATCTTGACCCGGGCGTGCCAGCCGACCCTGATGACTTCTTCGACCTGCCCGACCGGAACATCAGCGACCATGACCGCCGAGCGCGGCACCAGGTTGAGGGCGTCAGCAAAGTCGGCGCTGACCTCAAAACCGTTGCCCTTGCTGACCTTGTTCCCGGGGAGCGGCAGGTCGTAGACGCCGTTGAACTCACACCCACTAAGGGCGAATGCCAAGAGCGCGGCCACGATCACGCGCATGCGTAGTCGCATCACTTGTTGCCACCTCCCAGCATGGTGAGCAGGTCCGGCAGTCCGCCCTGCGACTGGGTCGGGCCCAGCTGCAGGTCCGTGGGAGCCGGCAAGTCGGCGACTCCCGGCAGGGCGGGGGCGCCACCAGATGTGGAAGGGAGCAACGGGCCCAGAAGGGTGGTGATCGTGTCGCACACGCTTTGCGGGACTCCGTCGCTGACCAAGATCTGACACAGGAACTGGTCAGGACGATCGAATCCGGGTGCAACCTGCACACGGGACCCGAACGTGCCGGTGCTCGGGTCGAAGGCCAAAGCGAGGTTGCCCATGGCCACCGAACCCTTTTGAACCACCAGGCCGAGAGCGTCCTTCTGGTTGTCGACCCTCTCGAGCACACTGCCCAGCAGCTTGATGTCGGTGCCGAGCGTCTCACGGTTCTCTGCGACAAATCCCTTGACCGTGCCGAGCACCTTCGCCAGCGACTGCAGCACCTGCTTGAGCTCGTCGCGCTCACCAGCGAACTGCCCGGACACCCCGGCGAGCTCGGTCAGGAAGGACTGGACCGTGGCGTCGTTGGCCGCCAACGTGTCGGTGACCTCGGCCAGCGAACGGACGTTGTCAAACAGCGGTCCACGATTGTCGGAGAAGACTTCCGCCGCCTGTGACAGGTTGCGGATCATCTCAGAACCGGCCGCACCGTTCCCATCCAGTGCCTTGGCCCCCGCCGTGAGTAGGTTGTCGAGCGCACCGCTGGTCGATCCCGCCTTGGGCCCAAGAGTGACGGCAAGGTCGTCGAGCGACTTGAACATCCGGTCGAGTTCTATGGGTGTCTGGGTGCGCTGGATCGGGATGTCGCCGTGGTCCTTCATGACGGGACCCTTGGCATAGGCGGGGAACACCTGGACGTAGCGGTCCGCCACCAGTGTCGGTGTCACCACGGCCGCTTTCGCGTCGGCCGGCAGCTTGTATTCGCTGTCGTAGGTCATCTCCACGCGAACGCTGGTGCCCTCAGGCACAACTGCCGTCACCTCGCCGACGCGCACGCCCATCACCCGCAGGTGGGTGCCGGGATAGACCCCGACCGCCTTGTCGAAGTGCACCGTGACCGTACGCGACCCGTTGCCGGGGAACACCACGAATGCAAGCAGCAGCAACAACACGGGGATGGCTGCCAGCAACAGCTGGGTCTTGCGGCTCCAGCGCATCATCCGCCACCTCCGGTCTTGGTGGGGACGAACTCTCCGGTGAACACCCCGGTGATGTTGGGAACGTACGCGTCAAACCACGGCCCCGTGCCGACGATGTTGCCGAGGATGTTGACGTAGGGACCGTAGTTCTTGATCAACGTCTCGATCTGGTCCTCCCGCGCATGCAGGAAGGTCAGCACGTTCTCGAGCTTGTCCAGTGTCGGTTTGAGCTGCTTGCGGTTGTCATCAACGACGCCCTGAAGCTGGACCGCCAGCTCGTTGGCGTTCACGAGCAGCGTGTGGATCGAGTCCTTGCGTGCCTGCAGCTCATCGAAGATGAGGTTGGCCTGCTTCATCAGGGTGACCAGGTCTCCCTTGCGCTCGTCGAGCAGCTGAGTGACGTTGCGGGATCGGGCGAGCAGCTTCTCGATCTCCTCGTCACGAGTTGCGATGGTCGAGGAGAGGCGAGACAAGCCACTGAAGCTCGACTTGACCTCCGGTGCCGCAGAATCGACGACTTCGGCCAACGAGTCGAGCGCCGTGGTGAGGTTCTCCTTGTCGGTCTGCTCGGTCTGCGTCGTCAGCTGCCCGAGCGTCCCGACAATGTCGGCCGTGACATCGGTGCGCGACAGCGGGATCGTGGCGCCAGCGTCCAGCGTGCCGCTGCCCTTCGGCGTGATGTTGAGGAACTTCTCGCCGAGCAGGCTCTTGACCTCGACGCTTGCCCTGGTGGAGCGTCCGAGCTTGGCTCCCTTGACGTCGAAGTCGGCGACGACCCGCTCGGTCCCGATCCGCAGCTTGCTGACTCGACCGACGCGCACGCCGGCGACCTGGACCTCGCTGCCGGTGCGCAATCCGCTGGCATCTGAAAGCTCCGCGTGAAAGGTCGTGCCGCGGAACCACGGGAACTTCTGCAAGTTGAACGAGGCCACCATCACGAGCAGGAGCACCGCGAGGGAGATCACTCCCATACGAAGGATCTGTGAGTCACTTCGGCGTGCCATCAGTTGCACCTCGCAACCGTGCTGTACAGGGTGAAGTCCGATATTTTCTGTTGGACATCGGGGGTCAGGTTGAGCCCGTCAATGATCTCGCTTGGCAGCACGACGCCGCCGCGGAACTCGCAGAGGTAGTAGTTGTACCAGGAGCCGTAGACACCGATGCGGGTCTGCTTCGCCAACATCGTGGGCAGCTTGTCGAGCGTCTCGTCGAGGAACTTCTTGTTCTTGGGCTCGGCGAGAATCGTGAACAAGCGGCGCAGCTGGGCGACGTCTGCCTTCAGCAGCGGGCGACCCTTGGTCAGCAGGTCAGCCACTGTCTCGGTCAGGTCGGAAATGCTGGTCAACGAAGAGCCGATCACCTTGCGGTCCTTGGCCAGGTCACCGAACCAGGACTTCATGCTGACGATCAGATCGTCGAGCTGCTGGTGGTGGTCGTCTACCGTCTTCATCAGCGTGCTCAGGTTGGTGATCACCTCACCGATCAGCTGGTCACGATCGGCCAGGGTGTTGGTCAGCGACGCAGTGTTGGACAGCAGCTCCTGAACCGTGCCGCCCTCACCCTGCAGGACCTGGATCAGGTTCATCGACAGCTTGTTGACGTCTGCCGGGCGCAGCGCCGCGAACAACGGCTGGAAGCCCTGGAACAGCTCGGTCAGGTTGAGCGCTGGGGTGGTGTGGTCCAGCGGAAGCGTCGACCTGGCTTTCAGACGTGTCGCTCCTGCCTCGCCCGCCGACAGCGACATGTAGCGATCGCCAATCAGGTTGAGGAATCGGATGCTGGCACGAGAGTTCGTCGTGAGGGGGACGGCGTCCTTCACCTTGAACGTCACCATCGCATGATTGCGCTGGTAGATCTTGACATCCTTGACCTTGCCGACGACGACCCCTGCGATGCGCACGTCATCGCCCTTGGTCAGCTCCGAGGCAGTTGAGAACTCCGCCTTGTACTCCGTCTGAGATCCGAGGCCGAAGCCGCCCATGATCGCGACGAGCAGGCCGGTGACCAGCAATGAGACGACGGCGAACACGGTGAGCTTGACCGCGGCGATCTTGAACTGCGTGTCGCGGCTGGTCATCCGATCCCCCCGTCCGGATCGTCCTTGTCAGACCCATCCCTCAACGGTTGGAACGGCGCCGGCACGGGATAGTTGGATGGCAGCCCGAGGCACCATGGCCCGTGTCCGACCTCACCGAACTCTGGTGCGTCGGCCGCTGTGTATGCGGTCCTCTGCGGTGCTCCGAGCTCAAGGGTCTGGTGGATGATCTTGTCATTGAAGACGTTCTTGGCGTTGCCTCGTTGCAAGTCGAGACCTTCGAGTACGCACGGGAGCTCGGGCGAGTAGGTGTCCAGCAGGGCGAGCAATGGCTTGCCCGAACGAACTTGGTCGACCAGCAGCTTCTCGTTCTCAGACAGCGTGGCGCGGGTGATCTTGGACAGACCGGTGAGGCTGCTCAGTGCTCGGTCGAGCGAGCCCTGCTTGTCGATCAGGGTGCGCGCCGTGACGGTTGCGTTGCCGAGCAGTCGGATCAGGTCAGGGGCAGCGAGATCGTAGGTGTCGGCGACGTCGGCGAGCAGGGTGAGGTCGGTCTTGAGAGTCGGGAGCTTGACGTTCATCCGCTTGAGATAGGCATCCAGGGTCTCGAACGTGTCACCCAGCTGGTCACCCTTGCCCTCCAGGGCATGCGCCAGCGCATAGAGGGTGGAGTTGAGGTCGGCCGGACGTACCGAACGTAGAAGTGGGAACAGGTTGGCGAGGATCTTCGACAAATCAACGTTCGTCGTCACCCGGTTGGCGGGGATGACCGTGCCGTCCTTGAGTGCGTCGCTCTTGGCCCCGGCACCCGTTGGCGGCACGAGCTCGAGGTAGTTGCGACCGAACAGCGTCGTCGGCAGGATCTGCACGGAGATGTCGCTGGAGATAGCGCGAGCGGCGTCGGGATCAAGGTTCAGCGTGATCTTGGCCTTCTGGCCGTCGCTCTCGATCTTCTGCACGCTGCCCACGAGTGCACCGTGCACCCGGACGTCACCGAACTTGGCCAGCTGCAGACCGGCCCGGTCAGCCATCACCGTGACCGTCGTGTAGTTGGAGAACTGCTTGTTGTAGAACGCGAGCGAGAGCCACAAGAGCAGCGCGATCGCGACGACGTTCGCCACGCCGGCCACCGCGAGCCGGCGGCGTTCACCGGCGGAATCGTGAATCACGTTGGCATACATCAGGCCTACCCCGTGATCCGCACTGTGGTCGTCGAACCCCAGATGGCGAAGCTCAAGAAGAAGTTGGCAATGATGACCGTGACCAGCGACGTACGGATGGCGCGACCGACGGCCAGGCCGACACCTGACGGGCCACCAGAGGCGGTGTAGCCGTAGTAGCAGTGGATCAAGATGATCAGCACCGCCAGGAAGATCAGCTTGCCGAAGGACCACAAGATGTCGATGGGTGGCAGGAACTGCCGGAAGTAGTGGTCATAGGTGCCCACCGACTCGCCATAGATCATCGTCGTGATGAGCCGGGGTGACAGGTACGACGCCAGTAGCGCGACTGTGTAGAGCGGGATGACGGCAATGAAACCGGCGATCATGCGAGTTGTCACCAGGAAGGGCAGTGACGGCACGCCCATGACTTCGAGGGCGTCGATCTCCTCTGAGATCCGCATCGAGCCAAGTCGCGCCGTGTAGCCGCAGCCGACCGTGGCCGCGAGCGCGATTGAGGAGATCAGCGGCGCGACCTCGCGGGTGTTGAAGTAGGCCGAGATGAACGCGGTGAACTTCGCAACGCCAATCTGGCTCAACGACGCATAGCCCTGCAGGCCCACCTCGGTGCCGGCGAAGAAGGCCAGGAAGGCGATCACACCGACCGTTCCGGCGATCACCGACAGCGCGCCGACACCAAACACGATTTCTGCAAGTGTCTTCCAGACTTCCTTGCGGTAGTCCTTGAGAACTTTGGGGATCCAGGCAAGTGCCTTGATGTAGAACAGCAGCTGATCACCCATCGTCTCCAGCTTGGTGCGCTGTGACTTGACGAATGACGTCCCCATCTCGGTGAGAAGGCTCATGTTCGGGGTCCCTGCGAAAGCGGCACCCACGCATGCAGGAACCGGGCGCAAACACGGCGGCTGGAGGCCGGTTTCGTGGGGTGAATCATCAGACACCGGCCTGGGGAACGAGCTGGAAGTAGAGCGCGGTGATGATCGAGTTGATCAGGAACAGCAGCATGAATGACAAGATGACCGACTCGTTGACGGCTCGTCCGACGCCCGCAGGTCCGCCGCCGGCATTGAGGCCCTTGTATGCGCCGACGATCGCGGCCATGAAGCCGAAGATTGCGGCCTTGATCATGGCGACATAGACGTCGGTGAGAGTGGCCAGTGAGGTGAACGAGGCAAGGAACGCACCAGCTGAGCCACCCTGCACGATGACCGTGAAGTAGTAGCCACCGGCGATGCCTGCGGTGATCACGATCGAGATCATGAGCACCGAAACGGCCAGGGTTGCGATCGCGCGCGGCACCACCAGACGCTGAACGGGATTGATGCCCAACGTCTCCATGGCGTCAATCTCTTCGCGCATCTTGCGCGCACCCATGTCAGCACAGATCGCCGAACCGGCCGCGCCCGCGATGATCAGTGCCGCTGCGATCGGCGCTGCCTCTCGCACGGTGGCCAGCACCGCTGTCGCTCCGGCAAATGACTGGGCGCCAAGCTGGCCAGTGAGGTTGCCGACCTGGAGCGCGATGACCGCGCCGAACGGGATGGACACCAAGATGGTCGGCATCATCGTGACACTTGCGACGAACCACGCCTGCTCGACGAACTCACGAAACTGGAACCGCGTGGTGAACGTCATCTTCAAGACGTCCCATGCCATTGCGAAGACTTCTCCGGGTCCACGGACCACGGATGCGGGGCTCATCCCCATGTCTCCTCCTGTGGCCGTACGGGTCCGGGGTGACGGTACGCACAACGGAGAGAGCTTTTCAGTCGAGTCATTCGTGCTACCGGACCGTGTCTTCAGAGTAACGAGCCTGTGTGACCCGCGTTACGCAATCGCAAAGTCCCCATCCCGAGACGATCACGAATACGTCACCCGGACCTTCTCGGAAGCGGCATCGCTCTGGCAGGCAAGCCTGATGCCTTCGGCGAGGTCCTCGTCGTCGAGGACATCGTTGTTGCGCATCGTCACCTCGCCCTCGAGAAGACGGACCGCACATGCGGAGCACTCACCTTCGCGGCAGGAGTATGGCGCCTTCACACCCTTGCTCTCGAGGTGCTCGAGCAGGGTCGTGCCGGGTTTCCAGTCGTCAAAGTCATACTCCTCACCATCGAGGTCGACCTGGAGGTTGACCGCAGGACCCGTTGGAGTCGCATCTTCGTGAACTGGCTCGGACACCACCACCACGTCGAACGGATTCCCGCCCAGCGAGACGAACTTCTCCTGGTGACGGCGCTCGCGCGGGAACTCGAGCTCCTTCAATGCTGACGTGGTGGCCTTCATGAAGGGCGCAGGACCACATACGAACGCGTCGCGATCGAGATATTGCGATGCAAACGCCCGGAGCTGGTCCTGGCTGGGCAAACCCTGCACCGTCTCCAGCCAGTGCACCACCTGCAGACGTTCGGGGTGCTCGGCCGACAGCTCGGCGAGCGAGGCGTGGAAGATCACCGACCGCTCGTCACGGTTGGCGTAGAAGAGGACGATCTTGGCAGTCCCGCGAGCCAGGGATGCACGGATGATCGACATCACCGGAGTGATGCCGCTTCCGCCGGCGAAGAGCAGCAGATCGGCGTCGAGGTCCTTGGGGGTGAAGATGCCGCTCGGCGGGAGCACGCGGAGTCGGTCGCCAGGTTTGAGGTGCTCACAGATCCAACCAGAGGCATAGCCGTCAAGCGTGCGCTTGACCGTGATCGTGAGTGGTCCGTCATCGCCGGGGGTCGAAGAGAGCGAGTAGCTGCGAGCCACGAGGCCGGTCTGGTCGCTGGGCACCGCAACCGTCAGGAACTGGCCCGGCGTGTATGAGAAGTGTTTCCGGTGTTCGCCGGGATCGAGGACGACCGAGCGAGCGTCGCCGGTCTCCTCGATGACGTCGAGGACCTCGAGCTCGAAGGAAGGATCACTCATGCCTTGGCTCGCATCGCTCACTCATCGGCGGACCCGACCGAGACTGCGCCGTCGCGCACTGCTTCCTCGATCGATGCGCTCAACCGTGGGCAGCCGGAGTGGATTGGGCGCCCACCCTCCTGCCGGGCAAGCTTGGCGAACGTCGTGCAGTCGGCAACGGCCTCTCGGGTCCACTGGATCGAGGTGTGGTGGTCGCTGTTCTTGCGCACCAGCACGTGCGCCTTGCAGTCCATGCAGGGGACGTCCTGCAGGTGGCTCTGTGTGTAGAGGGCGCGATCCTCAAACGTCTCGGGGAGTGACGGGACGATGTAGGACATCAGACCTCAGCCTTTTCGGCCTCGCGGTCTTCGGCCTCCTTGCGTGCAAGGTTCTCGGCGACCTCTGCCCGCCAGTTCTCGTTGGCCTTGGTCGTGTCGACCTCGAACTCGAAGCGCTCCACCATCTCTGGCTCGATGTCAGCCTTGTCGACGTAGAACTGCTCGTACCAACGACGCAGCTGGTAGACCGGGCCGTCCTCCTCACAGAGCAACGGGTTCTGCACGGGTGCCTTGTTGAGCCAGATGTTGACGTCCTGCAAGAAGCCGACCTTGAACGTCTCGGCGTACTTGTCGCCGATGTACTTTGCCGTCTTCTCGTCAACACCCTCGGGCTTCTCGACACACAGCCCGAACTGCAGGTTGAACGAGTTGGGACCGGTCGGGACGTGGCAGTTGATCAGCACGACCTTGGTCAGGAAACCCTTGTAGTCGGTGTCGAGCCAGTTGATCATGTACGACGGTCCGAAGTAGGTCGCGACCGACTTGAGGACCAGGTCCTCGTCGCCGTAGCCCTCAGCCTTCATGTCCGGTCGCCCGGTGGACTCCATGAACTGGGTGGCCTGATCGCCCTCGAACACATTGCGGAAGTTGGTGGGGAACGCAAAGTGGATGTAGAAGAAGTGCGCCATGTCAACGACATTGTCGATGATCTCGCGACAGTGCGCGTTGTCGACGGGGATGACGTCCCAGGTCCACTCGGTGTATGCGTCGGTGCCGACGCCGGGAAGCTCAGGCGGAAGCGCTTCCATGTCGGCGGGGCTGCCCTCGGGGTCGTGCCAGATCAGCAGCTGGTTGTTGCGCACGACGCTCTCGTAACGCTGTGTACGGGCACGAAGTGGCACTCGCTTGGCGTAGGGGATGGCCTTGCACTTGCCGTCGCCGCCCCAGCGCCAGTCATGGAACGGACAGGCGATCTCGTCACCCTTGACGGTGCCCTGGGTGAGGTCGCCGCCCATGTGGCGGCAGTAGCCGTCGAGCACCTTGAGGTTGCCTTGCGAGTCGGCCCACACAACCAACTTGCCGCCGAAGGCGAAGATCTCGTGTGGTTTGCCGTCGGTGAAGGCACTCTCCAGACCGAGGCAGTGCCAGCCACGAGCAAATCGATCCGGGACAGAACCGGCGTCCAATGCGCGAGTCTCAGTCACGATTGCCTCCCAACTTCCACGTCAACGTGTGTGGTCTCTGTAGACCAAAACGAGAACACGTTATAGTTTTACCACATGTACGTCGCCCTGACAGCCGACCAGCTTCGCCTACGCAGCGAGGTCCAAGGCTACTTTTCCGAGCTCGTCACCCCCGAGATTCGCGCTGCGCTTGCCGCGGCGACCGGGGAGTTCGGTGACGTCGCCGCCTACAAGGACGTCATCCGCCAGCTCGGCACCGACGGCTGGCTCGGCATGGGGTGGCCCAAGGAGTACGGCGGTCAGAATCGCTCGATGGTCGACGAGCTCATCTTCAGCAACGCGGCCATGGTCGCCGGTGTCCCGATTCCGCACCTGACGCTGAACACGGTCGGCCCGACCATCATGCGCTACGGCAGCGAGGAGCAGAAGGAATCCTTCCTCCCCAAGATCCTCAGAGGCGAACTGCACTTCTCGATCGGCTACTCCGAGCCGGGCTCGGGCACAGATCTTGCATCACTGCGCACCAAGGCCGAGCTGGACGAATCCACCAACGAGTGGGTCATCAACGGCCAGAAGATGTGGACCTCGCTCATCCAGTACGCCGACTGGATCTGGATGGCGTGCCGCACCGATCCCGATCTTGCTCGCCACAAGGGCTTGTCGATGATCCTGGTGCCGGCCCAGAGCGAGGGCGTGTCCTACACACCGGTCCACACCATCGCCGGTGTCGGCACGAGCGCGACCTACTACGACAACGTACGAGTTCCGGCCGACAACCTGATCGGCGGTCGTGGCGGTGGCTGGGCGCTGATCACCAACCAGCTCAATCGTGAGCGGGTGGCGCTGACGTCGTCGGCACCGCTGGTCCACTCGATCGAGCTGGTCACCAACTGGGCGCGAGAGACCAAGAACGCGAACGGCGTGCGCGTCATCGATCAGGAATGGGTGCAGATCCTGCTGGGTCGCGCGCAGGCCCGTACAGATGCGCTGACCCTCATGG
>CAZWZC010000040.1:0-22933 GCA_964638755.1 uncultured Aeromicrobium sp.
CGACGTGAGCCGGCCGCGCAGCTCGCGCTGGGACCACAGGGGGTTGATCAAGGCCAGATAGTCGTCGGGGGCGAGCGGGGTGGTGAGGGCTTTGCCGAACCGACGAAGCCCACGAAGCGCTGGTGAGCGCTCGATCAAGGGTTCAGTCACTGCCTTCTCCTTCCGGTGCACATGTGTTCACTCAAACTGTAAACCAGAGTGACACTTTGGCAACCCGACCACAAGGCGACCACAAGGCGACCTCGGTCACACGATGATCATGGTGCAACGATGGTTCCCATGCACCCGCTTCGCGAATTGACGCTGGACCAGTTGCGCCAGCGCACCAGCATCAAATGGCGCGAATATTCTGCCGACGTGCTACCACTTTGGGTGGCCGAGATGGACGTCATGGTGGCCGAACCCATCGTTCGAGCGATGACTGACGCCATCACGTCGGGAGACGTCGGATACCCGAGCGGGACGGGCTATGCCGAGGCGTACGCCGATTTCGCCGCGACTCGTTGGGGGTGGGAGGGTGCTGACCCGACCCGTACGACTCTGGTGGCCGACGTGATGACCGGCATCGTCGAGGTGCTCAATCTCATCTCAGGCCCGAGTGACCCGGTGGTGGTCAACCCACCGGTCTATCCGCCGTTCTTCGGGTTCATCGAGCACGCGGACCGAGCCCATGTCGACGCGCCACTCGACGAGGGCGGCCGACTCGATCTTGACGCACTCGAGGCGGCCTTCATCCACGCCGGGGCCGAGGGTCGGCGTGTCACCTATCTCCTGTGCAATCCGCAGAATCCGACGGCAACCGTGCACACCGCAGGCGAGCTGGAGGGTGTTTCTGCACTGGCCGAGACGTACGGCGTCCGGGTCATCGTCGACGAGATCCACGGTCCACTCGTGCCCGCGGATTTCGTGCCCTATCTCAGCGTCGCCGGAACTGGCAACGCGTTCAGCATCGTGTCGGCGTCGAAGGCGTGGAACCTGGCCGGCGTCAAAGCTGCACTCATCGTTGCCGGCGAGGAGGCAACAAGTGACCTTGCCCGTTTGCCCGAGGTCGTCGGTCACGGACCCAGCCACCTCGGGGTGATCGCTCACGCGACCGCATACCGCGAGGGAGGGCCGTGGCTCGACGGACTTCACGATGATCTCGCCGCCAACCGTGAGCTGCTCGGCAAGCTGCTGGCAGAGCACCTGCCGACCGTACGCTGGCGGGCACCGTCGGCGATGTTCCTCACCTGGCTGGATTGTCGCGACCTCGACCTCGGCGATGATCCTGCCGAGGGGTTCCTCGAGCGGGGTCGGGTGGCGCTCAACTCAGGCCTGCCGTTCGGACGCGGCGGCGCGGGCCACGTGCGACTCAACTACGCCACGACGCCGGAGATCCTCACCGAGGCGATCGAACGGATGGCCCGCGCTGTGAGCGTGTAGATCCCATCTCGATGGGTAAGCATGATGTAACCGACGAAAGGACCCATCATGGGACTCGACGACAAGATCGAGAACGCAGCCGACGAGCTCAAGGGCAAGGCCAAAGAGGCAACCGGCAAGGCGACCGATGACGAGTCGCTGGAAGCCGAGGGCAAGGGCGACCAGGTCGTCTCTGACGTCAAGCAGGCTGGCGAAAAGGTGAAGGACGCCTTCAAGCACTGAGGCTCACCGCTCACGGGGTGTCACGGCTGTCGCCGTGGCGCCCCTTCTGCTTGTCTACTGACGCTCCGGGTCCATGGCAGCAGCCTCTTCGAGCGTCGGCGCTGAACCTCCGAGCCGATCAGGCACCCAGTTTTCCCCCGCAGGATGAGTGCCGTACGCATCCTGCACCTCCAGGAGAAGCGCCGACATCGCGGTGTGCAGCGTGGCGGTCAGCTCGTCTGCGGTGCCGTCGGGCGGTATCGGATCACCGATCGAGACCATGACAGGCGTCTTCGTGCGCCCGAGGTGGCGTGGCAGGCCCTTGGTGGCGATGCGCTGTGAGCCCCACACGATGCTGGGGATGATTGGCACGTTCGCCTCGAGGGCCATCCTGGCAGCGCCCGACTTGAACGTCTTGATCTCGAAGCTGCGGCTGATGGTCGCCTCGGGATAGATGCCGACGATCTCGCCCTTGCGGAGCTCGTCGACGGCGGCCCGGTATGCGTCCGCGCCCGCCGACCTGTCGACCGGAATGACCTGGCAGCCCCACATCAGCCAACGCAGGACTGGATTGTTCCTGAGCTCGATCTTGCCCATGAATCGGATGAATCGCTTGTCGCGGATCTTGGCGTCGACACCGATGTAGGTGAAGTCGACGTAGCTCGTGTGGTTTATCGCGAGAACTGCGCCAGTCTTGGCCGGAAGGCGGCGATCGCCGTGGCGGATCGTCTTGTGCCCTGTCATCCAGTTGAACGTACGGACGAAGCCGACCAGCAACCCGTAGATCACAGCGCCTCCAGGATCTCCAACGTTCGCACCCAGGCCTGCGATGCCGGGTCGATGACGACGAAGTGATCGCCCTCGACGCGAGTGAGATCGGCATCAGCGCCAGCCTTCCTCGCCCGCTCAACGTAGCCGATCGACTGGCTGATCGGGACCGTGCCGTCATCTGTTGCATGAATGCAGCGCACGGGAACTGATACGGGGATCTGGCTCGATGGGTCGGCCTGCGCGTAGGCGTCGGAGTCACCCATGAACGCCTGCACCGCTCCCGAGCCGAGGTTCTCGTCGCGGGCACCGGCGAGGTCGAGCACGCCCGCCTGCGAGATCGCTGCCGTCACCGGCGCTCTTGCTGCTGATCGGCCAGCCGCGAGCACGGCGAGGTGCCCGCCAGCCGAATGGCCAAGTGTGATCACCTTGGACCGGTCGAGCCCGTCGATCCCGGCCAACGCGTCGATGCCGTTGCTCACGTCATCGAAGGTCGCTGGCCAACCGCCGCCGTTGCCGACGCGACGATATTCCAGGTTGTAGGCATCCCAACCGTTCTCCGCGAGCGAGGTCGCGAGCGGGCGACCGAGCGAAAGGTCGTACTCAGATCGCCAGAAACCGCCGTGAATCACCACGACAACGCCCTTGGCGGTGACGCGCGTACGAGTGAGCTCGGCGAACTGGGAACGGTCCTTGCCGTAGGCGATGGTCTCCACCGACTGTCCCTTCACTGTCGATGGCGCACACGCCGCAAGGCCGCATACAGCCATCAGGCTGAGCATGCTGCGGCGGTCCATCGAGCCAGCCAACCGGACGTCAGCCGTGTGTGCCACTCCAATGCACCCTATGGCAGACCGGACGTCGGCTCGGACACGCGCTGTCGACCGATAGAATCGTGCCCTGTCGAGTCCAGGGAGGCCCGCGTGGAGGTTCACGAGCTCGACCAGCTGCTGCTGATCGGCTCGGGTGTCCTGATCCTCGCGATCCTGGCCGTCCGGCTCTCGGTGACGGCCGGGCTCCCCTCGTTGCTCGTCTATCTCGGTCTGGGTTTGCTGCTGGGCAATGCAGGCCTCGGCATCTCCTTCGATGACCCAGATCTCGCCCTGGTGCTCGGATTCGCCGCGCTGGTGCTGATCCTGGCCGAAGGTGGTCTGTCGACGAAGTGGGAACACATACGCCCATCCATGGGCTTTGGTGTGCTGCTCGCCACGCTCGGCTCGGCAATCAGCGTGATCGTGGTCGGAATCGGTGCGCACTACCTGCTCAATCTCGACTGGGAGCTTGCCTTCTTGCTGGCCGCGGTGATGACGCCGACGGATGCTGCAGCGGTGTTCTCGGTGTTGCGCACGGTCCCATTGAAGAAAAGAGTCAGCGGCACCCTCGAGGTTGAATCAGGTCTCAACGACGCCCCGATCGTCGTTCTCGTCGTTGCGATCAGCGCCGGTGACATCTCCGACAGCGGGGTATGGACGTTCACGGGCCTAGTCGTGTTCGAGCTGTTGGTCGGAGCGCTCGTCGGCTTCGCCATCGGTCGCGTCGGCGCCAGTCTGCTGCGCAGAGTTGCCCTGCCGGCGTCGGGGCTCTACCCGCTCGTCGTCTTCGCATTCACCGTGCTCGCCTACGGCTCGGCGGCGGTGATCCACTCCAGCGGATTCGCGGCGGTCTACGTTGCGGCGTTGGTGCTGGGCAACACCGAGCTGCCCCACCGTACGGCGACCAAGTCGTTCGTCGAGGGGATTGGCTGGTTGGCGCAGATCGGGTTGTTCATCATGCTTGGTCTGCTCGCCAACCCGGAGAGCTTCCGGTGGTGGCACGTGTGGACGGGCATCGCCGCCGGGGCGATCATCACCTTCATCGCCCGCCCGCTCTCGATCGCTGTGTGCGCCGCGGTGTTCAGGCGTTCGTGGCGTGAGCAGCTGTTCATCGGATGGGCGGGGCTTCGGGGCGCCGTGCCCATCGTGTTGTCGACGATCCCGCTCGCCGCGGGAGTTGCTGGCGCCGATGACCTGTTCAACATCGTGTTCGTGTTCGTGGTCATCTACACATTGCTGCAGGCTGGACCGCTCGCCAGGCTTGCCGCATTCTGTGGGATGCTCACCGATGCGGCGCGCGACGTCGAGGTGGAGGCGGCGCCGCTCGAGCGCGTCTCGGCCGACCTGCTGCAGATCACGGTTCCCCGAGGATCCAAGCTCGCGGGTGTCGAGATTGGCGAGCTTCGGCTGCCGACGGGTGCCTCGGTGTCACTGGTCGTGCGCGATGGCAAGACCTTCGTACCCCACCGCGCGGATCGGCTCTCGATCCACGACGACCTCCTGATCGTCGTGTCGCGCTCCGTACGTGAACAGGTCGAGCTGAGGCTGCGAGACGTTGGCCGCCACGGCCGCCTCGCCGGGTGGGGCCAGGACGACTCCTGAGCGGTTACGACAGCTGGACGATCGGCACGCAGGTGGTGACGGCCTTGTCGGCCACGATGCTGCGTGCTGCCTTGCCCTTGAGCTTGGTGAAGCCGTCGCCGATCACGATCACGACACCCTCCTTCACGGTGACGTCGGGCACCGCGTACGCGACCTTGTCCTGGAACTGGGCGGCAACAAGCTTCACCCTCGGGTCCTTGACGTCGTTGGTCAGGATCGTGACCGGCGCGGGTTTGGCGGCGCTGGAGCTGTTGCCGATCTGACCACCGAGGAAGCCGTTGCGCTGCAGATTGATGTTGACGCGGTTGGCCAGGCCTGACGTCTTGCTGGCGTTGAACACGTTGACGGTGACGAGGTTGCTGGTGAGCGGCTCGCCCTCTGCCACCGACCGTGGCTCGCAGGTCGCGGCTTCGGGCGCCTGTGGTGGTTTGGCGATCAGCATCTGCACGCCCAGGACCAGTCCGACGACAAAGACCACCACCGATCCCAGCATGGTCAGTACGCGGGCGGTCATGACGTCTTGCCGATCGAGTGGACGCGAGCATGGAGCATGTTTCGCTGCTGGAGTGCGGCCCTTAGTGCCCGGTGCAGGCCGTCCTCCAGGAACAGCTCCCCCTCCCAGCTCACGACATGCGCGAAAAGGTCGCCGAAGAATGTCGAGTCGTCCTCGAGCAGGTGCTCCAGGTCGAGCTGGGTCTTTGTCGTCGTCAGGTCGTCGAGACGCACCTGCGACGGCGGGATCTCGGCCCATTGGCCCGCGCCCAACCCATGCTCCGGATAGGGGCGCCCCTCAGCCACCCGTCGGAAGATCACCCGTGCAGTCTAGACAGTCACCCGGAATGGCGACGGTAGGCTTGGGCCCATGACGCGCAGCGAGGATGCCAGGAGGGCTGAACTTGTGAAGAGCATCTTCAAAAAACGTCGGTGACACGGAGTAGCGTCTGAGGGAAGAAATCAGGGGGATCTCTGGTTGCCTCAGATATCGGGTGACGACAAGGTATATCCCTAGGGGCGACACTCCCGGCGCCTCACGTGTGACGCTGGAGGTGTGATGAGCAATCCATCCCGCTCCGTTGTGCGTCAAACGCCGCTCTCGTGGATTTTTTCAGCCCACCGGATCAAGCGGGGGGCCATCGAGTTCGCCTTTCTGACCGTTCTCTATGTCGGCTACAGCGCGTCGCGACTTCTCGCGTCAAACGACTTCGCTCCAGCCCGCGGCCATGCGCTCGACATCCTGACCTTCGAGAAGTCGTGGCGGATCGATGCCGAGTCGTGGCTCAACGACAAGTTCGTGCAATTTGACTGGCTGGGGATCTTCGGCAGCTACTGGTACGCCACGACGCACTACCTCGTGACAATGATCGTGCTGATCTGGCTCTACCGCCGAAGTGCAAGCGAATACGTCACTGCGCGCCGTTCTCTGGCGTTCGCCACGATCATCGGACTCGGCTTCTACCTGGTCATGCCGACAGCGCCACCGAGGTTGATTCAGGGCACCTACACCGACGTTCTGAGTCTCTACTCCTATGCCGGATGGTGGGGCGCCGATGCCTCGGCGCCCAAGGGACTCGGCGGCATGACCAATGAGTTCGCTGCCTTCCCGTCACTCCACGCCGGCTGGGCGCTCTGGGTCGCCCTCGTGTTGATCCGCGCTGGAGTGCCCAAGATCGTGCAGGGTCTGGGGCTGGCCTATGCCGCCACGATGGCGATCGTCATCGTCGGCACCGGCAACCATTGGGTGCTAGACGCCGTCGTCGGCTGGGCCATCGTCCTTGCCGCCTTTGGCGTCGTCATCGCCTGGGAACGTCGTAGCCCCGTGCTGGCACACGAGGAGGCACACCTAAGACGTACGATCGAGCCACTCGACGATGTGATCGCCGACGACGCGCCCCTGGTCCTCGGGAACGAAGTGTCCGGCACCGGCGATGACATGCAGGGGTTCAGAGACCGGGAACGTTGACTCCATCGCTCGCCCCGCCGGGTCGAGCGGGAGGATCGGGTCGCCGTCGGCCCACAACAGCAGGATCGGCCGCGTGTCTGCGGTCAGTGCTTCCACCGCTGCTCGCCCTTCGGCGGCACCGGGATCTTCGGGGGATTGCGGGATCAGGGCCGGCAGCCTGCGCGCGCCTCCTTTGTGATCGGCCGTCGGGAACGGCGCCTCGTACGCGGCGATGACCTCAAGTGACAGCTCGGTGGCGCATCCACCGTTGACGAGGAAGCCGATCGGCATGTCGGGCTCGGCGTCGATGAAGTTGCGGAACGCCTGCCAGTCTTTGCCCATCTTCTGGTGGCCTGTGAAGAGTCCCGAATCCATGATCACGATCCGTGAAATGCGGTCGGGGATCTCGGTCGTGGCGACTCGAAGCCCAATCGGTCCACCCCAGTCATGCACGACGAGGGTGACGTCAGTCAGATCCAGCTCCTCGAACAGGGCGACCACGGAGTCGACCAGGTGATCGTAGGTGTACCAGTCGTCGGCAGGCTTGTCAGAGCGGCCGAACCCCGGGAGATCGGGCGCGATGCAGCGGTAGCCTGCTTCGACCAGGGGCGGGATCGTCGTTCGCCAAAGAAAGGACCATGTTGGTTCGCCGTGTAGCAGCACCACTGGCGGACCGTCACCCTCGTCAAGGTGTGCCAACCGCATACCTTCCCACTCGCGATAGTTCGCTTCGAAGGGAAAGTTGGGCAGCGCGGAGAAGCGTTCGTCAGGGGTACGCAGCATGAGCCTGAGCATGGAGTCGGCAGCGGCTGGAGTCAACTTCGACGGTGATTGGTTCGACGTGCCGGCAATTGTCAGCGGCTGCAGCAACCGCGATTGACGGACTGGCTGCGCACTTCGGCTCGACGATTCTCGGCTTCGAGGCGGACCTGGGCGCGCTGCCGCCTGGCCTGCGCGTCGGCCCCGAAGTCAGCTTGCTTTCGTCGTGACACTCGACCCATGGCGGGCTCCCTCCGCATCGTTCGTCCAGTTTCCCACGGACGCCCAATGAGAGCGAGTTCTCGCACGTTGGCGGAGGCAAGCCTCAGACGGGTCATCCCTCATGTAGACCAGCGCGGCCGCGAGGTTCCAGTGCGCTGGAGCCCAAGGCACATTGGCGGAGGATAGGGGATTCGAACCCCTGAGAGCTTTCACTCAACCCGCTTTCCAAGCGAGCGCACTAGGCCACTATGCGAATCCTCCGCGGACGAGGCTACCGGTCGGTCCACTCGCGCGACGAATCGGTAGTGAAAACCCCCCACCACAGCGACTTCCTGAGTCGTAGCATCAGTTGTATGAATCGACTGGCGACCTCCTTGGCCCTGCTGTGTGTGTTGGCTGTCTCCGCCTGCAATGGCAGCGACGACAAAGCCCAGACGAGTTCGACGGCGGCGAGCACCAAGGTGAAGTCCCTTCCGACGACTGGACGTCGCTGCACCGTGCTCGAAGAGTCGCTTCGGTTGTTCCCGGGCCACAACTTGTCCATCGCCAACCGCGGCACCCACCTGACCGAGGTGCGCGAGCTGCAGTCGATGATCAATGGCGCCGGAGACGGTTCGAAGTGCATTCCGGAGGACGGCGATTTTGGCCCGGTGACCAAGCAGGCCGTCATTGCCTTCCAGACCAAGAACGGACTCGTCGTCGACGGCCTTGTCGGCGAGCAGACATGGAATCAGCTCAACCTGATCCTGTCGCACTGACCGCGGACGGCCAGGTTGCCCGAGTTGAGGGGCGCCACAGCATCTCCGTATGATGGACTCAGCCCCTCGCGCGGCGACACATCACCCAACTCCCCCAGGGCCGGAAGGCAGCAAGGGTCAGTGAGCTCTGTCGGGTGCGCGAGGGGTCCTTCATGTCCCTTGGCATCAAGGCTCAAGGCTCAAAGGAGCGGTGAGCTGCGGTCAACGACGGCGCGTGGGATTGACCATAAGTCACCGCTCCCGAGTCGGGGTTGACCGTAGGTCACCGCTCCCGAGTCGGGGTTGACCGTAGGTCACCGCTCCCGACTGTCAGGGCAGCGGCTCGATGACGGTGTGATCGTCGAGGGTCGCAGCCAGCCTGGCGAGGTGATGGCGTCCGTCGCCGAGCGTGTGATCGATGGCGGTCAACCGGCTCATGTAGTGACCGACGCTGTACTCCGCCGTCATGCCGATACCTCCGTGCAGCTGAATCGCTTCCTTGCCGATGTGGCGACCTGCCTTGCTGACCTGCAGCTTGGCGCGTGAAGCAGCTTCGCTGGCATTCCCGCCATCGAGCAGCACCAAGGTAGCCCAGCTGACCATGCTGCGGGCCAGCTCGAGCTCGACATACATGTCGGCGGCCCTGAAGGTGAGCGCCTGGAAGGTGCTCAACGGCACGCCGAACTGCTTGCGCGTCTTGAGGTATTCGGTGGTCTCGTCAAGTGCCGTCTGCATCGCCCCGACCGATTCGTGGCCGTACGCGATCTGTGCCTGGGCGATGGCCGCATCAATCTCGGCCGTACGGTCGCCACCGTCACCGAGCGGCGTCGCCGGTGTGGCCTTGAGGCCGATGCGTGCGGCGCGACCACCATCGAACGTCGTGTAGCCGTCGCGGGTCAGACCGTCGGCATCGGGCTGTACGAGGAACAGCCCCGTTCCACCGTCAACCCCGGCGCTGACGATCAGGAGGTCAGCGCGAGCTCCTCCGATGACCGGCTCCTTGACGCCCGTGAGCGACCACGCGTCGCCCTCCTGTGTCGCGGTGACTCCCGCAGCGGTCTCGCTGTAGCGCTGCCCCGGCTCGTTGTGGGCGAACGCCGGGACGAGCGTGCCTTCTGAGAGTGCGCCGAGGATCTCTGCGCGCTGTTCGTCGGTGCCTGCGGCAGCAACCAGTCCACCCGCGAGGACGACGGCCTCGACATATGGCTCGGGTGCGATGACCCGCCCGATCTCCTCGGCGACGATCGAGACCTCAACGGGTCCGGCGCCCATGCCGCCGTCGGCCTCGGCGAACGGCAGACCCAGTACGCCCATCTCAGCCAGTTGTGACCACGTCTTGTCATCCCAACCTGGATCCTGCTTGGTCACGGCGCGGCGGGTCTCCGATGAGTCGTACGACTTGCCCAGCAGCCCACGAACGGCATCGCGCAGTGCGATCTGTTCGGCATCGAATGTGAAGTCCATGTCAGTTCCTCAGTCCCAGGATCGTGCCCGCGATGATCTGTCGCTGCACCTCGTTGGAACCGCCGTAGATGGAGGCCTTGCGGAGGTTGAGGTACATCGGTGTGGACACCTTGTTCCAGTCGGGGAGGTTGGATTCGGCGCCTGCTCCGGACGCCAGCGAAGCCGGACCGCCCATGTCGACGTAAAGCTCGGTGACTGCCTGTTGCAGCTCGGTCCCACGAAGCTTGAGGACCGAAGATGCCGGATGCGGCTTGCCGTCAGCCGAATGGGCGACGACGCGTAGAGCAGTCAACTCCAGGGCAAGGAGCTCGTTCTCCAGATCAGCGATCTGCGATGCGAACGAGGGGTCATCCAGCAGGGACGTGCCACCGGGGCCGGCAGTCTTGGCGTACTCCTTGGCGGATGCCAGTGAGCGTTTGGTCGACCCGACCGGTGCAACGCCGACGCGCTCGTTGCCGAGCAGGAACTTGGCGTAGTCCCAGCCCCTGTTCTCCTCGCCGACGAGGTTCTCGGCCGGAACTCGAACGTTGTCGAAGAACACCTCGTTGACCTCAAAGCCGCCGTCGATCAGCTCGATCGGTCGGACGGTCACTCCCGGGGACGTCATGTCGATCAGCAGGAATGAGATGCCAGCCTGCTTCTTGACCTCGGGATCGGTGCGGACAAGGTTGAAGATCCAGTCGCCATACTGGCCGAGAGTCGTCCAGGTCTTCTGGCCGTTGACGACGTACTCGTCGCCCTCCTTGACGGCCGTCGTGCGAAGCGAGGCGAGGTCTGAACCCGCGTCCGGCTCGGAGAAGCCCTGCGACCACCAGATGTCGAGGTTGGCCGTCTTGGGCAGGAAGCGCTCCTTGAGCTCTTGCGAGCCGAAGGCTGCGATGACCGGACCGACCATCGAGGCGTTGAAGGCCAGCGGGATGGGCACGTTGGCGAGCTGCATCTCTTCGTGCCAGATGTGTCGCTGCAGCGGTGTCCAGTCCTTGCCGCCCCACTCGACCGGCCAGTTGGGCACGGCTATGCCTTCAGCATTCAGTGTCTGCTGTGCCTGGACGATCTGCTCCTTGCTGAGGTCATGGCGGGCCGCGACGGTGTCGCGAATCTCCTTGGACACCTTGGTAGTGAAAAATGTTCGCATCTTCTCGCGGAATGCGACGTCCTCATCAGACAGCTGAAGTCTCATGGGTGTGACGATATCCGCCGCGTGGCAATCGTGGGGATGGGGCGCTCTAACATGACGGTATGAACGAGTGGATCGCCGACGAGCTCGGTGACGGGTATGAGCAGCTGACGATCCCGCTGGGCGATGATCCCGACGGCGAGGGCACGATCGACGCCACGCTGGTGCGGCGCACTCCGCCGGTGACTGTCGAGGCGACCGTGATCTACGTACACGGGTTCAGCGACTACTTCTTCCAGACCGAGCTTGCCGACTTCTTCACCGAGCGCGGGTTCGCGTTCTATGCACTCGATCTGCGCAAGTGTGGTCGTTCGCGTCGCGACGGTCATACGGGCCACTACGTCTCCGACCTCGCGCTGTACGACGAGGAGCTCGATCGAGCCCTCGCCATCGTCAAGGGGGAGACAGGTGGCAAGCCGGTCCTGCTTTCCGCGCACTCCACTGGCGGCCTGATCCTGCCGCTCTGGCTCGACCGGATGAACAAGAAGGCCGGAGGGGTCGCCGGTGCCGGCATTGTCGGGATGGTCCTCAACAGCCCATGGTTCGACCTGCAGGGCAAGGCGTGGATGCGATCGGTGGGCACCGTCGCGATTGCGGGAGTTGCGAAGCTCAAGCCCACGACGGCGATCGATCTGCCACCGACCGATGCGTACGGAACGAGCTTGCACGTCAGTGCGCACGGTGACTGGGAGTTCAACACGACGTTCAAGCCGCTTGAGGGTTTCCCGGTGACATTCGGTTGGTTGACGGCGATCCGCCGCGGTCACGCCAAGCTGCACAAGGGGCTCGACGTCGGTGTGCCGTCGCTGGTGCTCCGATCGTCCAAGACGGTGTTCGCCCGTACGTGGTCGGCCGCCGTCGACGACGCCGACGCCGTGCTAGACGTCCGGCAAATTGCCCGGTGGGCCGGGTGCCTCGGCGACGCCGTCACCTCACTGCCGATCGAGGGAGCACGGCACGACGTGTTCATCTCCAAGGACGAGCCGCGCAAGGCCGCGTACGCCGCAGTCGATGCCTGGCTCCGCTCCACCTCACTGGTCCCTTCCTGATCGGGGTCGTCAGCGTCGTACGGGGTCTATAGAGTTCACGACGTGGACGCCCCCCTTGCTCTCTATCGCCGCTACCGGCCGGAGACGTTTGCCGAGGTGATCGGGCAGGACCACGTGACCGAACCCCTACGCCACGCGCTCGCCGCCAATCGTGTCAACCACGCCTACCTCTTCTCGGGTCCTCGTGGCTGCGGCAAGACAACCAGCGCACGCATCCTCGCCCGCGCCATGAACTGCGAGAAGGCGCCGGTCGCCGAACCGTGCGGTGAGTGCCAGAGCTGCAAGGACTTGGCACGCGGTGGGCCGGGCAGCATCGATGTCATCGAGATCGACGCTGCCAGCCATGGCGGTGTCGACGATGCGCGCGACCTGCGCGAGCGAGCGTTCTTCGCACCGGTCAGCAGCCGCTTCAAGGTCTACATCATCGACGAGGCGCACATGGTGTCGCCGCAGGGCTTCAATGCCCTGCTCAAGCTCGTCGAGGAGCCGCCGCCACACCTCAAGTTCATCTTCGCCACGACCGAGCCTGACAAAGTCATCGGCACGATCAAATCTCGTACGCACCATTACCCGTTCAGGCTGGTGCCGCCCAAGATCCTCGGCGACTACCTCATGGAGCTGTGCACCGCTGAGGGCGCCAAGCTCGAAGCCACCGCGCTGCCGTTGGTCGTACGCGCCGGGCAGGGTTCCGTACGAGACACCCTCAGCGTCCTCGATCAACTCCTCGGCGGTGCCGGGTCCGCGGGGGTCACCTATGACGTCGCCGTACAGTTGCTCGGCTACACGCCGGACTCGCTGCTTGACGAGGCGATCGACGCGTTCGCTGCCAGCGATGGCGGCACGGTCTTCGGCGTCGTTGACAAGGTCATCGAGTCGGGTCAGGATCCGCGCCGGTTTGCCGAGGACTTCCTCCAGCGACTGCGTGACCTCGTGATCGTCTCAGCCGTGCCGGATGCGCTCTCGACCGGTCTTCTCGACGTGCCGGGCGATCGAACGGAGCGGCTACTGGCTCAGGCCAGTGGTTTCGGGCCATCGGAGCTGACCCGCGCCGCTGACATCGTCAACGCCGCGTTGATGGAGTTCCGTGGAGCCACTGCTCCGCGCCTGCTGCTCGAGCTCATGTGCGCCCGCATCCTCGTGCCAGGCTCGGACAACTCAACCCAGGGCTTTCAGGCACGCCTGGACCGGCTCGAGCGTCGCCTCTCGATCGATGGCGCCCCCGCCGCGGCTGCAGCATCGGCAGCACCTTCTCGACCAGCCAAGGTCGAGGTCGAGCCCGCACCCGACGTCATCGAGGCGCCCACGTCGGTTGAGCCTGTCGAAACCACCCGACTCGAGGTTGCTCCCGAGGAGCCAACGGCGCCTGAACCACCCGCTCCTGCACCAGCACCCGCCGCGGGGTCGATGACGATCGCCGACGTACGCAACGTGTGGCCCACAGTCCTCGACAAGATCCGCGAGTTGCGGCGTTTCGCCTGGGTAATGCTCAGCCAGAACGCGCAGGTCATGGCGCTGGACGGCACGACGTTGACGATCGCCCTCGTCAACCCCGGTGCCCGCGACTCGTTCATCAGCAGCCGCTCCGGTGAGTACGTTCAGCAGGCCTTGCATGCCGTGCTCGGCGTGACGTGGACGATCGATGCGATCGTCGACCCGAGTGCGCGTCCCACCGCATCCTCGGCCCCACCGCCCGAAGCCGATCCTGAGCCGGTGACACCGGCTGTTCCTGCTGCCTCGTCGGCGGCCGCGCGCGAAGCCATGAGCGAGGCCGCATCATCAGAGGCGAGCAATCCTGATGCATCCGCGGATCGCGATGACCCGGTCGTCGTGTCAGAAGACATCGACCCCGAGCTGTTGTTGAGTCGTGAGCTGGGGGCGGAAGTCATTGGCGAGACCAGCGCGGACTGAGCCGACCCGCCGCCGGCTCGACATCGCGCTTGAACCTCTCGACGTCCTTCGTCGCTTCCGTGATCGCGAACGCCTGGTTGCGCTGATCGGAGCGTGGCACCACGGGGAGGCATTGATCGCATTCGACCCGATTGACGTCCTCACCGGCGATCCGTTCGAAGGAATTGACCTTCCGACCACCGATGGTGATGGATTCTTCGGTGGGTGGATCGGAGCCTGGGGTTATCAGCTGGGCCGCCTGATCGAGGACCTCCCCGCCGCGCCTCCCCGCCGCATTCTGCAGCCCGATCACCGCATCGCCTTCTACGACCAGGTCCTCCGTCTGAGCGACGGCGTCTGGTGGCACGAGTGTCTGAAACCCGACCCCGACCGAGATGCCGTGATCGATGCAGTCCTCGCCGGTGAGCCAGGGGCGGCGAAGTCGTACGAAGTCGGCGTCTTTGAGATGACTCCGACGCCCGAAAATCACCTGCACGCCCTTGGCAAGGTGCTCGATCACATCGCCGCCGGAGACATCTTCCAGGTGAACCTTTGCACCCGCCTCGAGAGCGATTTCAACGGTGATCCGCTCGACGTGTTCTGCGCCGGCGTCGCGGCGCTCGAGCCCGCGTACGCGGCTTATGTGTCGAGCCCCGAGGGCGCACTGGCGAGCCTGTCTCCTGAGCTCTTCCTGCGGCGCACTGGCGATGAGGTCTTGTCCTCCCCGATCAAGGGCACCGCGGCGCTCGACACCGATCCCGCAGAACTTGTCAGTTCGGCCAAGAACCGTGCCGAGAACATCATGATCGTCGACCTGATGCGCAGCGATCTTGGCCGCGTGAGCGTCCCCGGATCGGTGCGTGTTCCGGCGCTCACCCGTGCCGAGCGCCACACCGTGTGGCATCTCGTCTCCGATGTCGTCGGTCACGTGAGTCGCGGAGTGCTCGACTCCGACCTGCTGCGAGCGACATTCCCGCCCGGTTCTGTCACCGGCGCCCCGAAGGTGCGAGCGATGGAGATCATCAACGACCTTGAGGCCACCGGGCGCGAGGCCTACACCGGCTCGATCGGTCATGTCAGCGCCTCGGCTGGACTGGAGATGAACGTCGCCATCCGTACGTTCGAGATCGCCGGTGGCAGCATCTGGCTCGGAGTCGGCGGGGGCATCGTCGCCGACTCAACGCCGGAGGGCGAGTACGCCGAGTGCCTGGTGAAGGCCCATCCGCTGATCGAAGCGATTGGTGGTCGCCTGGAGCTGACGGCCGCGATGCCCCCCGACGGGGGATCAGTCGTCGAGGTCGTTGAACGCATGGATTCGACGGTCGACGTCACGCAGGGCATCTACGACACGCTGCTGGTCGAGGACGGTGCCGTGATCGACATCGAAGCGCACCTCGCTCGCCTCGACGCCAGTGTCCGCTCGATCTTTGGCTCGACAATTCGTGCGGGCCTCGACGAGGCGGTGCTTCGTCGCGCCGCCGGGCTGACCGGTCGACAACGGTTGCGCATCGACGCTGTCCCGCGCGACGGCGAAGTCATGGTCACCATGACCACACGGAGGATCGACGACGTTGCGTCAACCTGGGCACTTGCCCCACGGTCGATCGCCGGTGGCTTCGGTCAGCACAAATGGAGTGATCGACGAGCGCTCGAGCACGAAGGCGCGCCTGATCGTGACCTGTTGCTGGTCGCCGACGACGGTGCGGTGCTGGAGAGTGCGCGTGCCAGCGTGTTCCTCGTGCAGGATGACGGCGTCCATACGCCGCCGATCGATGGGCGGATCCTCCCGGGCACAGCGAGGGCACGCATCATCGAGATTCTCCGCGATGCGGGCGTGCCCGTCTTCCAGCGTCGCCTCACCCTCGACGACCTGGCGCAGGCGACGGAGGTGTTCGTCGCCAACTCGCTGCGGGGAGTCGTACCGGTCCGGTCGGTTGAGGGAGTCGGCGACTGGAGCGTTGGTCGTACAACTGGGTGGCTCCGCGAACAGCTCTGGTCGTTTTGGCGCGGTGACCTGGAGTCAAGGGCACCGTCGATTCTGGACGCCAAGTCACCGCGCGACCAGGCCAAGGTGTTGTTCATCGACAACTACGACTCGTTCGTCTACAACCTCGTGCAGTACGTCGGCGAGCTCGGCGCAACCGCCGATGTCGTACGCAATGACGCCGTGACGGTGGACGATCTGGTCGCGGCCCGTGAGCGAGGCGACTTCACCCACCTCATCGTCTCCCCGGGGCCGGGCGCGCCCGCCGAGGCCGGCATCAGCATCGAGGCCATTCGCCGGCTCGGGCCGACGACGCCGACGTTGGGCGTGTGCCTGGGGCATCAGGCGATTGGCGAGGCCTACGGAGCAGCCGTCGTTTCCGCCCCCGAGATCGTGCACGGCAAACCGTCATTGGTGCATCACGACGAGCTCGGCGTCTACGCCGGGCTTCCGTCGCCGCTGGTCTGCGCGCGCTACCACTCACTCGTCATCGACCCGGCGACGCTGCCCGATGAGCTGCAGGCAACTGCGCACACGGCATCGGGCGTTCTCATGGGTGTCCGTCACCGGACTCACCCGGTCGAGGGTGTGCAGATGCATCCGGAGTCGATCCTCACAACACATGGCCACGAGATGTTGCAGAACTTCCTGTCGCAGTGACCGCCTCTCGCGCCTACCAGCGCGCCGACCAAGGTGCGTCGGGTATGCCGAACTAGGATCAACACCTATGTATGACGGCGTAATTCAGGATCTGATCGATGAGCTCGGGCGACTCCCCGGCATCGGTCCCAAGAGCGCGCAACGCATCGCGTTCTTCCTGCTCGACTCCGACCCCGAGGACGTACGCCGCTTCGCCTCGACCCTGACCGAGGTCAAGGCCAAGGTCCACTTCTGCTCGATCTGCGGCAACGTCACGGTCGACGCTGAGTGCCGCATCTGTGCCGATCCACGCCGCGACCTCAGCGTGCTGTGCGTCGTCGAGGAATCCAAGGATGTTGTCGCCATCGAACGTACGCGTGAGTTCCGCGGCCGCTATCACGTGCTCGGCGGTGCCATCTCGCCGATCGCCGGCATCGGACCCGACCAGCTGCGCATCAAGGAACTGCTCCAGCGGCTGCAGGATGGCGCCGTCACCGAGGTGATCATCGCGACCGATCCCAACCTCGAGGGCGAGGCGACGGCGACCTACCTCATCCGCATGCTCTCGCCGTATGGTCTGCGGGTCAGCAAGCTCGCCAGCGGCTTGCCCGTCGGCGGCGATCTGGAATACGCCGATGAGTTGACGCTCGGTCGTGCGTTCGAGGGTCGGACGATCATCGGCAGTCCTGTGACGAACGTCTGACGCCCTCAACTTGACCTGCTCACGCCGCACCGCGCGTCCTACTGGCCGCAGGTTTCCCAGCAGGACCTCGAAAATTTGCACCGCACCACTGTTGCAACGAGGGTGCGGTGCCAGATTCCTGGCTCCTGCTGGGAAACTTGGGACGATGAGTTGACGCTCGGTAGGGCGTTCGAGGGTCGGACGATCATCGGCAGTCCTGTGACGAACGTCTGACGTCGCCACCTCGACGGTTGTCATCACCGCCTCGGCGGGATCACACTCAGCACATGCCTTCTTCTCCTCCTGACTTCAGCAATCTCAGCGCCGTGTTCATCAACGCAACGCTCAAGCGGTCACCCGATCCCAGCAACACTGACGGCCTGATCACCAAGAGCGCCGACATCATGCGCAGTCACGGCGTCGCCGTCACGGAGATCCGGGCGATCGACCACCAGATTGCGACGGGTGTCTATCCCGACATGACCGAGCACGGCTGGGATGTCGATGAGTGGCCCGGCATCCTCGATCAGATCATGGCCGCAGAGATCCTGGTCCTTGGTGGACCGATCTGGCTCGGAGACAACTCGAGCATCATGAAGCAGGTCATCGAGCGGCTCTACTCGGCTTCGAGCATGCTCAACGATGACGGGCAGTACGCGTTCTACGGGCGCGTCGGTGGCTGCATCATCACCGGCAATGAGGACGGCATCAAGCACTGCGCCATGAACATCCTCTACAGCCTCCAGCATGTCGGGTTCACGATCCCGCCACAGGCTGACGCTGGCTGGATCGGCGAGGCAGGTCCCGGACCGTCCTACCTGGATGAGGGTTCGGGTGGCCCCGAGAACGACTTCACCAACCGCAACACGACATTCATGACCTACAACCTCCTGCACGCCGCCAAGCAGCTCAAGGACGCGGGCGGCATACCGGCGTACGGCAACCAGCGCACCGTGTGGGACTCCGGCGTCCACAACTACGCCAAGGATTCCGGCTCACCCAATCCTGAATATCGGTAGTTCCGGTGGCCGCAATTCGGTGTCTCGCGGCAGGATCGCCGCTGCTGCCGGGGGTGGCCTACCGGTAGACTGTGCGGGCGCAGCGTCGCGTATCCGTACATCACCCAGTCAGACCACTCAGTCAAGGGAATGGGCCCGTGGGCATTGTCGTCCAGAAGTACGGCGGCTCCTCGGTTGCCGACGCAACCAGCATCAAGAGAGTCGCCCAGCGCATCGTCGCGACCAAGAAGGCCGGTCACGACGTGGTCGTTGTCGTGTCCGCGATGGGTGACACCACCGACGAGCTGATCGACCTCGCAAACCAGGTTGCGCCGCTGCCGCCCGGCCGTGAGCTCGACATGCTTCTGACCGCCGGCGAGCGCATCAGCATGGCCGTTTTGGCGATGGCGATCGGCACCCTTGGGCAGGAGGCTCGCTCGTTCACCGGCTCGCAGGCTGGGGTCATCACCGACGCCGAGCACGGCCGAGCCAAGATCATCGACGTCACCCCCGGACGCATCGAAGCGGCTCTCGCTGAAGGTGCCATCGCGATCGTCGCCGGCTTTCAGGGCGTCTCGCAGACCACCAAGGACATCACCACTTTGGGGCGGGGTGGCTCTGACACCACCGCAGTCGCGCTCGCCGCGGCGCTCAAGGCCGACGTGTGTGAGATCTACACCGACGTCGACGGCATCTTCACCGCCGATCCGCGCATCGTGCCGACGGCGCACCAGATCCCACGCATCTCGTATGAGGAGATGCTCGAGATGGCAGCCAGCGGCGCCAAGATCCTGCATCTTCGGTGTGTCGAGTACGCGCGCCGAAACGACATTCCGATCCACGTTCGGTCGTCATTCTCCGACAAGCCGGGCACCTGGGTCGTCAACACCGAAGACGTCATCCAAGACGGCGGCACCAACGAAGAGGGCAACATGGAACAAGCGATCATTTCCGGCGTTGCGCACGATCGCAGCGAGTCCAAGATCACCGTCGTTGGAGTTCCCGACAAGGTCGGTGAGGCAGCCACGATCCTGCAGGCGCTCGCCGACGCCCAGATCAACATCGACATGATCGTCCAGAACGTCTCTGCGGCCGCCACATCGCTGACCGACATCTCGTTCACGCTGCCGCGTGCTGATGGTCAGACCGCGATGACTGCCTTGGCTCGGCTCAAGGACGATGTCGGCTTCGAGCGACTGCAGTATGACGACAGCGTGGGCAAAGTGTCCATCGTGGGCGCCGGTATGCGCTCGTCGCCGGGCATCACGGCGAAGTTCTTCAGGGCGCTCGCCGACTCCGGGGTCAACATCGAGATGATCTCGACCTCAGAGATTCGCATCTCGGTCGTCGTCTCCGACAACCAGGTCGACGCGGCGGTCAACGCCGCCCATGAGGCGTTCAATCTCGGCACCGATGAGGTCGAAGCCGTGGTCTACGGCGGGACCGGACGATGACCTCGATCGGAATTGTCGGCGCGACTGGGCAGGTCGGCGTCGCAATGCGCAGCATCCTCGAGGAACGCAACTTTCCCGCTGATGAGGTGCGCTTCTTCGCGTCCTCACGCTCGGCCGGCAAGACGCTGCCGTGGAAGGGCGGTGAGATCGTCATCGAGGACGCCGAGCTCGCCGACCCGTCCGGGCTCGACATCGCACTGTTCTCCGCCGGTGCAACGCTGTCGCGCGTACAGGCTCCACGTTTCGCCGCCGCCGGTGTCACCGTCATCGACAACTCGTCGGCGTTTCGCAAGGACACCGAGATCCCTCTGGTCGTCAGTGAGGTCAATCCGCAGGACATCGAGCTCGCGACCCGCAAGGGTGGCCGCGGCATCATCGCCAACCCCAACTGCACGACCATGGCCGCGATGCCGGTGCTCAAGCCACTTCACGACGAGGCTCGGCTCGTGCGACTTGTTGTCAGCAGCTATCAAGCTGTCTCCGGCTCCGGTATTGCCGGCGTGCAGGAGCTGCACGGCCAGGCGCTCGCAGTCGTCGACAAGGCCAACGAGCTGGCCTACGACGGCTCGGCCGTCACCTTTCCTGCACCGGTCAAGTACGTCGCACCGATCGCATTCAACGTGCTGCCGATGGCCGGCGCGATCGTCGATGACGGTTCGTTTGAGACTGATGAGGAGCAGAAGCTGCGCAACGAGACCCGCAAGATCCTCGGCATTCCTGACCTTCGGGTCGCGGGCACCTGCGTGCGGGTTCCGGTGTTCACAGGTCACTCGTTGTCGATCAACGCAGAGTTCGCATCAGACCTCACGGTTGCCCGCGCAACCGAGCTGTTGACGTCAGCTCCGGGTGTGCAGCTGGTCGACGTACCGACGCCGCTGCAGGCAGCGGGCTCCGACCCGAGTCTGGTCGGGCGCATACGTCAGGACCAGAGCGTTGACGGAGATCGCGGTCTCGTGCTGTTCGTCAGTGGCGACAACCTCCGCAAAGGCGCAGCCCTCAACACCGTTCAAATCGCCGAATTGTTGATCCCCTGAGGGCGGAGCCCTCCCCGATCAACCAATTCGGCACGCCAACGAAGTGTGAGCGAAGCGCGGCGAAGCCGCCAGGCCGCGAAGCGCGCCGAGCTGCTCGTCTGACCAGCAGTGCGCCAGCTGCTGGCGTGGTCAGAAGTTGTGGCTGTATGCAGCGACGGTGTCGCCGAGGCTGACGTTTTCCGTTGACCCAATCACGCAGATGATCGGCAGGCTGGTGCCCGTCGTCGGCACGTCGGAGAAGAACCTGAAGCCCATACCGATCTTGCCAGCGAGGATGCCCCCCGACTGGCTGTAGGGATCGGCGCACGCTTGACGCAGCTTGGCGAAGTCAGCCTCGTTGACGTCGGTCAGCTTGGCTCCCTTCAGGAAGTCCTTGCCGTAGACCGCTTTCATGTCGATGACCCACATGAGTTCCTGATCGTGTGCTGAGGTGCACGAAATGCTCTTGCTGGCCTTGTCGTCCATGCACGCACGGAGGGCGGCCGGGAATTTGCGTGACAAGTAGGACGACATCGCCGGGTTGGTGTTGTTTGACCGGATCGGCGTGACCGGTGAGACGACGTCACCATCAGTCGGTGGAGCGAACCTGTAGGAGCACACGGCCTCTGTGACGCCCTCGGTCCAGAGCTGAGGGGGGCTGAGCGTGTCCCACTCCGATGCCGGGCCGAAGGGTATGCGGAGGTCGGCCTCCTTGGCGGTCTTGCCCGCCACCGTCATCTGGCCCAACCCGCTCGCCTCTCGGAACGGCTCCGCGCACAGCGGGTAGACCTCGTCCTTGAGCTTCTTGCGCAGTGGGGAGTCATTGTTGCCAACGTCGTTCAGCTCAGAACGGCGGGCCAGCTTCTCGGCGTCGGTGGTGCCAGACAACATCTCGTCGGGTATCGCGACAACGGCGACGATCTCGTACGCGTGGGGTTCACTGCACGGTACGACGGTGGTCATGTCTGGCGCGAAGTCCTTGCCGTCGGGAATCTCCTTGGCGACGCATTGCCCCGCCTGCGGCTTGACCAGCTTGGGTGGACCGTCGGACTTCTTTCCACCGGCGTCACTGGCACTGCTCCCACTGCATGCAGCAAGCAGTGCGAGAAGTGCTGCGACGGCGATGAGCCTGTCCCCGTGCATATCGTCCCCTGATCGAAGTTGGCGCTGACGATACCGGGTCAAACCGTTTTGCCACCGGGGTTCTGGGTCAGTTGCCCTCGGCGGCGTTGCTCTCAGCAAACACGAGCAGCCAGTTGGCCAGTAGGTATGAGGTCACGGCGACGACGGGAACGATCACCAGTCCCCAGGCGGTGTCGGCGAGTCCGAGGAACAGTCCGAGCATCGCGACGATCGTGAGAACGACGCCGAGGAAGCTCGTCAGCCGTGCTTGGGAAACGCCGAATCCCGACAGCAAGAGCTCTCCCACCAGGAACGCGATGAACGCGACGACCACGAATGTCAGCGAGCCCCATCGCCCGCCTCCAGCGGACACTCCGCGCACTTCGTTGAAGAGACTCTTTGAGGCAAGGCCCAGGCCAACAGCGATGAGGCCAACCGCGGCGCCCGTGAAGATCGAAGCTGGGCGCGGTTCCCAGTGCGGGATTCGCCAGGTGCGTAGGGCGAAGAAGCGATCGCTGACCGCGTCACCGACTCGGTGTGATGCCGATCCAACGGTACTCGCGACACCGGAGACGGCGCTTGAGCCGCGGGAGGTGACGGCCTTCTGGGCGCCCTTGAACTTGGTGGCGACGGCGATCTTGGGGCGTGCAGGCTTGGATACCTTCTTGGCCGTCTTTGTCGCTGTCTTGGCCTGGGCCGGTTCGACCTTCGCCTTGCGCTTGGTGGTCGTGGACACCGGACGGCCGTAGCGGACCTGTGGTGCGGCCTTCTTTGTGGGTGATGCGGCGGCCTTTTTGACGACTCGCTTGACGACCTTCTTCGCTGGTTGCTGATCGTCGGCCATGTTCTGAGTCTTTCACAGCGCTGCCCATTGTCGCCGGGTGAACAGTTGCGATCCGATTGCAATTGGCAGGGGAAATCAGATACGGCATGAGCCGGGCTCTTGCTCCAAGAATTGAGTGATATCAGGTGAAGACCAAACGGATTTTCCGATTGGCTGAC